>NZ_JCALDY010000008.1:0-241871 GCF_059813095.1 Mycobacterium sp. NGS22 | reverse complement strand
TCACTCCCAACGCCCAGGCTTCACACTCAACGCCCAGGCTTCACTCCCAACGCCTGGCTTCACTCCCAACGCCCAGGCTTCACTCCCAACGCCGGGCTTCACACTCAGCGCCGACCTTCACTCCCAACACCCAGGCTTCACTCCCAACGCCCAGGCTTCACACCCTCAGCTCCCGCGGGCAGACTCCGCCGCGTCCTTCTCAGTCGACGCGCCCTGGTGAGCCAACTGCCCGCCGGCGCTTTCCAGGTGCGCCCGGACGAACCACTGGAACTTCTCCAGCGGACCGGCCTGTCCGATCAGCAGGTCCTGGGTCACCTGATCGAGTTCGTCCGTCTCCTCGATGGCTTTGCGGATGTCTTCGATCACACCGCTGTAAACCAGGTCCAGCGCCGCCAGGTGCGCCTGCACGGTGTCGCGGCCGACGGAGTAGTCGTCCCAGTCCCGGTCCTCGATGATGGCACTCGGAGTGCCCTTCGGCGAGGAGCCCAGCGCGGCGATGCGCTCGGCCACGTCGTCGGCGAAACCCCGGACCGCATCGACCTGCGGGTCGATCATCTCGTGTACGCCAATGAAGTTGGGGCCCACCACATTCCAGTGGATGTGCTTGAGCGTCAAGTGCAGGTCGTTGTATGTGCTCAACTGCCGCTGCAGGATCTCGGTCAGTCGCGCCGCCTCTTTGTCGCCCAAGCCCGGAATGGTGAACTGCGTCATCGGTTTCTCCCTGAAAAACTCGCCTACGTCTTTTCCCGGACCGAATACCCGATGGCCACGGCCTTAACCATCGCCACTACAGCGTGTGGATTTGCTGCACCGGCAGTCGCGGCCCCCGGCGCGGCTCGTAGGCCAGCCCGCTGACCTCCAAAAGGCGCACCACCCGGTGCCGATGCGGACGCATCGGTTCGAGCAGTTCGACCATGCCGGCGTCGTCGATCGGATAGCCCAGCAGCGTCCAGCCGATCATCTTGCAGACGTGGTAGTCGCCGACCGACAGCGCGTCGGCGTCACCGAACGCCCGTTGCGCGGTCTCCGCGGCGGTCCACACCCCGACACCGGGCAGCGACATCAGCGCTTCGCGGGCCTGGGCCGCCGGTTGCGACGTCAGGCGCTCCAGCGACGAGGCCACCCGCGCACACCGCACCACGGTCTGGGCCCGCCCGGGATCGACGTTGGCGCGGTGGAACTCCCAGGACGGGATGTACCGCCACGCGTCCGCCGAGGGCCGCACCCGCATTCCCTCCGGCGCCGGACCCGGCGCCGGGGTCCCGTACTTGGTGACCAGCACCCGCCAGGACCGGAACGCGTCGGCTCCGGGGACGCGTTGCTCGATGACCGCCGGGATCAGGGCTTCCAGCACCTGCCCGGTGCGCCCGAGACGCAGGTGCGGAACCATGCGGTGAGCGCGGGCCACCGTCGGATGGTGCGGCACGAAGTCCGAGGAGTCGTCGTCGGCGCCCAGCATCGCCGGGAACAACTCGGCGAACTCCGCGGCACCGTCGCCCCACGCGTCACACCGGGCGGTGTCGCGGCTCACGCGGCTGATGCGCGCCGTCACCGGTCCGCTGGGCAGCAGGCTGGTGCGCCAGATCGTTCCGTCACCCGGGGCACGGAAGCACGGGTCGCCGTGGCCGCGCCGGTGCGGCGCCAAGGCGGGCCCGAAGCCGCCGGCTCCGGGGAACGTCACGGTTCGCGCGATCTGCATCGTGACCAGTCTGCGCTTGATTGACCGCAAACAGTCAGTCGAGACAGGATGACGGTGTGACGACGCCCTTCGACGACCCGCAAGCCGAGCTGGCCTGGATGTTCCTGCAGAGCATGTGCGAGGGCGGGGATACCGACGAGGGCTTCACGCTGCTCAGCGACGACTTCACCTACTGGAGCATCGTCACCCGGGTGGAATACGACAAGCAGGAGCTGCGGGACGCCTTCGAGCGGCGCCGCAAGGTCTTCGAGTGCAACATCGACCTGCTGCGCTGCGTCAACGAGGGCGAGACGGTGGTCGTGGAGGGCCAGGTGGACGGCACCACAGCGGACGGCCTCCAGTACGAAAGCCCGTTCGTCTGCATCTTCGACACCCGCGACGGGCTGATCGTGTCGGTGCGCGAGTACACCGACACGCAGTCGCTGGCGAAGGTGTTCCCCTAATTGACCTCGATCTCGGCCTTGTTCGGGTAGAAGGCGACGTGCCCGGCGATCGCCGCGACCGCCGGATACGGGTTCTCGTAGGTCCAGATCGCGTCCGCGACGGTCTCGCCGGACGTCGTCGTCACGCTGTAGTAGCTGGCTTCGCCCTTGAACGGGCAGTAGCTGGCGGTGTCGGAGCGGGTGAGCCGGCCCTGAACCACGTCGGCCAGCGGAATGTATTGCACCAGAGGCAAAGTGGCCTCCTGCAGTCCCAGGGCCGCGGTCGTGTCGGCGACGAGTTCGCCGCGGATGCGGACCTGAACCCGGCCGACGGTCGGTTCGATCGTGATCGGGTGCCCGGCGCTGGGTTCCTTGATTTCCGGGTGGCTCATATTGCACCTCTTTCGTCGATGACCGATTTCAACGCGACCCCGGAATCGGCCATTCCCGCCCGGTCCAGCTACGGCACCGGTGCCCGGACAATCAGTCCGGCTTGAACAGGTCGCGCGCCGCCTGTGGCTTGCGCATGTCCGCCCAGAACCGGGCCGCCTCCCGGATCGATTCCTCGACCGGACGTGGCTGCCAACCCAATTCCCGCACCGCCTTGCCGTGGTCCACGTGGGCTTCGGCCCGCATCATCCGCACCGACTCCAGGCTGAGTTCGGCGTCCTTGCCGGTGAGTTTGGCCCGCAGGCTGCCCAGGCCGCCGAGGGCGTAGAGCACCGGCACCGGGATCGAGCGTTGCGGCGGTGGCACACCGGCCTCGTCGGCGGCGATGCGGATCACCTCGGTCAACGGGATCATCTTCTCCGAGACCAGATACTTCTCACGGTTTCGGCCGTGCTCGGCGGCCAGGATCATCGCCCGCGCCGCGTCCTGCACACCGACGACCTCGAGTTGGATGTCCTTCATCAGGAACGGCAGTTTGCCGAACACCGCGCCGGCGATAAAGGCGCCGTGCGGGGTGCCGCCCCAGTCGCCGGTGCCGTACGTCGTGGAGACGCACATCGCGACCGCCGGCAGGTTGTGCTCGGCGACGTAGCTCATCACCAGGTCTTCGGCCTGCACCCGGGACTGCACGTACGGGCTCACCCGGCGATCTGGCGGGATCCGGTCGGATTCGGTCGCGACGTGCCCGTGCCGGCGATCCACCGTCGCGTACGTGCTGGTGAACACAAACCTGTGCAGCGCAACGTCTTTCGCGACGTCGAGCACGTTGCGCAGGCCCTCGACATTGGTGCGGAACAACGGCGCCGGGTCGCGCAGCCAGGCGCGGGTGTCGACGACGCAGTAGTACACGTCGTCACAGCCGTCCATCGCCTCACGCACGGTGGCGGTGTCGAACACGTCGCCGTGAAAGCGGGTGACCGACAGGTCGTCGATGGAACGGGTGTTGGCGCCCGCGCGCACCATGGCCCGCACCTCGTGGCCGTCCCCGACCAGTAGCCGGGTGACGTGGGAACCCAGAAACCCGTTGGCGCCGATCACCAGTTTGGGTTTGGCACTCACTGCGTGCCGCCGTACTGCTGGAGGAACCGCGCGGCGTCCTCGTCGAGGTTGCCGAACTGCTGGGCTTTACGGCACCACTTGAGTGCGGCCTGCACGAAGCGCAGCGGGTTGTAGATGTCTTCCTGACGGCGCCACAGGCCGTCGCCGGCGTAGGTGATGATCGAGATGTTGGTCGCGGTGATCACGCTGCCGTCGCCGGGGTCGCGCATCGGGTTGTCCAGCTCCATGATGATCCGGCCGGTGGGCTCGTCGATCACCGACCACAACGACGGGAACTCGACCATGTGGCTGCCCGGAAACGCGGTCATGGTCCGCTGGATCCAGCTGCGCACCTCGTCGCGACCGCGCATGGTGCCGGCTGCGTGCTCGACGTACTCGACGTCGGGGGTGTAGTGCTCGACCCAGGCGTCCCAGTCGTGCGTCTCGGCGGCACGGGCCACCGTCTGCTCGAATTTCTCGAAGGCCGCGGCCAATTCGCTGCGGGGGAATTCCGGGCTGCTCACGCGCCGTTACACCTCACGGGCGGAGTGTAGCCTGGGGCGTTGCGGCGGTGAGCCGGTCCCCGGGCCGGTTAGGAGGACAGAAATGACGAGCACGCAACGAGCGGTCCTTGCCGGCGGCTGCTTCTGGGGCATGCAGGATCTGATCCGTCGACAGCCCGGGGTGGTGTCCACCCGGGTCGGTTACAGCGGCGGCGAGGTGCCGAATGCGACCTACCGCAACCACGGCAGGCACGCCGAGGCCGTCGAGATCATCTTCGACCCGTCGGCCACCGACTTCCGCACGCTGCTGGAGTTCTTCTTTCAGATCCACGACCCGACCACCAAGGACCGGCAGGGCAATGACCGCGGACCCAGCTACCGGTCGGCCATCTACTACGTCGACGACGAGCAGAAGCGCATCGCGCTGGACACCATCGCCGACGTCGACGCGTCCGGCCTGTGGCCCGGCAAGGTGGTGACCGAGGTCAGCCCGGTCGGTGATTTCTGGGAGGCCGAACCCGAGCACCAGGACTATCTGCTGCGCTACCCGCACGGGTACACCTGCCACTTCGTGCGGCCCGGCTGGAAGCTGCCGCGGCGGGCAGACGCGCAGCGCTAGCGGCGCCGGCGCACGACCACGCGCCCACCGTCCTTGGGCGTGAACGCGACCCCGCGGCAGTGGCGACGTTCATCGGGTGCCGTCGTGGATTCGATGACGAACTGGCGCAACACCGTTCGCAGCACCACGTCCATCTCCATGTTCGCGAATGCGGCGCCGACGCAGCGACGGGTGCCGCCGCCGAACGGGATCCAGGCGAACGTGGAGGGCTTGCCGCCGATGTAGCGCTGCGGGTTGAAGCGCTCCGGATCGGGAAAGACTTCCGGATTCTCATGGATCTGCCCGATGTTGACGACGATCGATTCGCCGCGCTGAACCGCCCAGTCGCCGAGTTGGTAGACCTCGGGATAGACGTGCCGGCCGGACAGATCGATGACCGTCCGGGAGCGTTGGACTTCGAGGATGGTCGCTTGGCGTAGTTCGCCGCCACCGTTGTCGGCCTCTTCGACCAAGTCCGCCAACACCTTTGGGTGGCGGGTGATCCGTTCGAAGGCCCAGGCCAACGTGGAAGCGGTGGTTTCGTGGCCGGCGGCCAGCAGCGCCAGTAGCTCGTCGCCAATGTCCTTGCGCGACATGACCGAACCATCCTCATAGGTGCTGCGCAACATCAGCGCGAGCACGTCGTTGCGGTCGGCGAAGTTCGGGTCCGCCCGTTCGCCGTCGATCAGCTTGTCGATCACCAGGTCGTACCGGCGGCGATATTCGGCCAGCCGGCCCCACGGGCTGAACCGGCCGAAAGCGCGCCGCGGCATGGGCACAGCTGCCAGCCGCGAGCCCAGGGTGACCCAGGGCGGAATGATCCGGCGCAACTCGTCGAGTTCGGCACCTTCAGCTCCGAACACCGCGCGCAGGATGGCATTGAGGGTGATGTGCATCATCGACGGCAGGGTCGCGAACGCCTGGCCTTCGGGCCAGTCAGCGGTCTCGCGCAGGGTCTCTTCCTCGATGATCGTCTCGTAGTTCTTCATGCTCTTGCCGTGGAACGGCGGTGCCAACAGCCGACGCCGTCTCCGGTGATTTTCGCCCTCGAGGCCGAACACCGATCCCGAGCCGAACATGCGACTCAGGTTGGGCTGGATATTGCCCAACACGTCGGGACTGGTGGTGAAGACCTGTTTGGCCAGTCGTGGATCCGAGACGACCAGCATGCGGCCGTACATCGGGATGTGCAGGGTGTACGCGGTGCCGAGACGCCGGGTGAAGCTCTGCAGCATCCGCCGCCGTACCAACGCAAAACCCATACCCTGCAACAGCTTCGGCAGTCGGGCCGCCGGTGGCGCCTTGCCGGCCGGTAGGACTGGGGCGTCGGTCACTGCTTGGCTCATCGAGCGCGACTTCCTTCCTCGAAACCCGGAGAACGGGGGTTGGTACTGCGATGTACCACCGGCCTTTCCTGGTACGGTACTCGGTGGTACCACGCATGACAAGCGGATCGGGAGGAGTTCGTTACGTGACGGCGGTTGTCGACGACGCGGTGTCGGCCGAACCCGACCCGTTCCGGCTTCGGCTGCTCGACGGCCTCGACGCGTCGATCCGTGAGCGGGGATACCGCGCGACCACCGTCGCCGACATCGTCCGCCACGCGCGCACCTCCAAGCGCACTTTCTATGACCAATTCCCGAGCAAGGAACAGTGTTTCCTGGAACTGCTGCGGTTGGAGGTCCAGATCATGGCGGCCGACATCCGCGGCGCGGTGGACCCAGAGGCCGACTGGCACAACCAGATTCGCCAAGCCGTCGAAGGTTATGTCGGCAGCATCGAATCCCGGCCGGCCATTGCGCTGAGTTGGATCCGGGAGCTGCCGTACCTGGGTGACATCGCTCGCCCCGTGCAGCGGCAAGGGCTGGAATTGTTGACCAACCTGCTGATCGACCTGAGCGGCAGCCCCGGTTTCCGGCGCGCCGGCTTGCCGCCACTGACGCCGCCGTTGGCGGTCATCCTGGTGGGCGGCCTGCGGGAACTCGTCGCGCTGGCCGTCGAGGACGGTAAGCCCGCGCGCGACATCGTCGAGCCGGCGGTGGATGCGTCCATCGCGCTACTCGGGCCGCGACACTAGGGCTAGAGACGCAGGAACGCGCGCACTCGGTCCAGCACCAGGTCCGGGCGCTGATGGACGATCCAGTGCCCCACCCCGGGAACCAGCTCGACCTCGAAATCCGTGATGTGGTCGGCATATTCGTCGGCCAGATCCGGGGTGATCACCGGGTCTTCGGTACCGGTCAGCCAGCGCACCGGCACCTCGACTCGAGCCGAGTCGTATTCGCCGCGCATCCAGCTCAACATTTCCCCGGCCTGGAACGAGCGATACCACCGCGAACCGGCCTCGGCGTGGCCGGGCTGCCGCATCCGCTCGATGTAGACAGCGATGTCTTCGTCGGCGAGGTTGAAGCCGCCGCCGACCCAGGAACCCAGCGCGCGGGCGAACCGGGCCTTGCGATCGCGCAGCAGTCGCGGACCGAGCACCGGCACCGCAATCGGGATCTGATACCAGAGCCGCCAGCTGTTGCGGATCGAGCCCAGGTCACGTTTGACCCACGGCGCCACGGTGTTCATCCCGAAGAATCCGGTCACCTTCTCGGGATGGCGCAGCATCATGATGAAGGCCGCCGGTCCACCCCAGTCGTGCGCGACGAGCTTCACCGTGTCGATGCCGAGATGGTCCAGGACGCCGGCCAGATCCTCGGCCATCTCGCTCTTGAGATACCGCGACGGCGGCGCCGAGCTCCAGCCCGCGCCGCGCAGGTCCGGGCACAGCACCCGGTACCCGTCGGCGGCGAGCGGTCCGATCAGCTCGTGCCATTCCCACCAGTTCTCCGGGAACCCGTGCACCAGCATCACCACCGGACCATCGGCCGGGCCGGCCTCCGCGACGTGGATGGTGAGCCCGTCGCCGAGGTCCACGTAGCGGTGTTCGACGCCGTCCAACTCGGGCATGGTGGTCATGCCCGAAAAACTACTGCAAGAACCGCTCCACGTAGGGGGCGAAGCGTTTCCGCAGATCGGCTCCGTCCAGCCCGAACATCTCGAACGAGGTCTCAACGCTGCCCAGCCGGCCCCGTCGATGGCCGTCCAGATAGTCACCGACGGCGCCGCGTACCTCGTCGGTGAAAGGTTCACCGGCCAGCGCGTACACGCGTTCGGCGACGCCGAGTTCGTCGGCCATGAAGTCGTCGAAGCGAACGTCGACCGAACGGTCCGGGCCGATGGTGTCGCGGTCGCGGACCAACGCGGTCAGCATGTACTCCAACCGGTCGATCCAGTAGTCGGCGATCTCCCGGACCGGCACCGGGGAGCGGTGCATCCGCGCCGAGTAGGTGATCATCGCGATCATCGACAGCGCCACCGGCACGGGGTCGCGGTGGGTGAAGATCACGATGCTGTCGCCGAAGACGCGGTTCAGCACGGGCACCTGTTCGAGGTGCTGGGGGGATTTGAGCAGCCAGCGCCTGCCGCCGCGCAGGAACTGCATTGCCTTGAGTTGCCGGGCCAGGTGGACATAGTGCGGCGTCTGGTTGTGGGTCTGGTAGTAGTCCCGCCAGCGGGGCACGTCGCCGAGCGTCTCGAACAGCATCGTGGAGAAGTCGTTGGCCAGCAGCTGGATTTCTTCGTGGACGTGGTCGGTGGTCATCTCGTGCATGAGCGCGAAATGCGGCATCACCAGGTTGATCACGTTGACCGCGACGTCCATACGGGCGCGGCGCGGGTCCGGATCGATGCCGTGTTCAGCCGGTAGCGGGAACGGCTCGTTGCTCTCCCAGTACGGCATGGTGCGGAAGGTGGGCGGTGCGGCCAGCAGATTGTGCAGGTGGGTGGTGCCGGTGCGGGGCAACCCGGCGATCACCACCGGCGCACGCAACTCGATGTCGTCGATCTCCGGATGGCGGCGCTGCAGATCGGTCAACAGCAGCCGGTTCTTGAGCAGCTGCAGCAGCTGGCCGAAGAAGTTGACCACCCCGGCCTCATGCAGGCCGTCGATCTCGCGTAGCGCGGTCAGGTAGACGTCGAGCCGTTCGCGGTAGTCATCGGCGCCGAAGTCGGTCAGGCCGGTGTCCTCGCTGGCCCGGGCGTGCAATGCCTCAGATTGCAGCGGGCACTGGGGGGCCATCGCGGCCATCATGTCCAGGATCGGCTGGGCCTCGGCGCTGAACCGGGGCCGCCCCAGGTCGTCGAGCTGGACGGGCTGGCGAGCGGGATCGGTCACGGCGAGTTATGTTACTCTGAGTTTCGTAATGGTAGTAGATCTGGGCCGCCCTCGGGATCCGCGTATCGACGCGGCAGTACTGCGCGCCACGGTCGAGCTGCTCGCAGAAACTGGGTACCCGGGCCTGTTGGTCTCGGCGATCGCCGAACGGGCCGGCACCAGCAAGCCCGCCATCTACCGTCGCTGGCCCAGCAAGGCTCACCTGGTGCACGAGGCGGTGTTCCCGATCGACGCCGCGACCGAGATCCCCGACAGCGGGTCGCTGCCCGACGATCTCCGCGAGATGGTCCGGCGCACCACCGCCGTGCTGACCACACCCGCCGCCAAAGCGGCGCTGCCCGGCCTGGTCGCCGAGATGGCCGCCGACCCGAGCCTGCATTCGGCGTTGCTGGAACGGTTCGCCGGAATCTTCGCCGGCGGGCTGACCGAACGCCTCCGCGGCGCCGCGGCCAGCGGCCAGGTCCGGCCCGACGTGAGCGCCCCCGAGCTGGCCGAGGCGATCGCCGGCCTGACGTTGATCGCGCTACTCACCCGCATCAGCGAACTCGACGACGCCTGGGTCGAACGCACCACCACATTGCTGCTGAAAGGAATCGGCGCATGACACACGAATCGACCGGCGCCTGGCAGGAACTCCTGGCGACACTCGGGGAACTGGACCGATCGTTCCTCGAAGGCGACAAAGCCGTCACCGACGACCGCCACGTCGCCGACGGCTACCGGATGCTGGCCACCACCCTGGGCGTCGGCTTCGACACCTACCTGTTCCCCGAGCCCGGTCGGCCCCAGTTCGTCGCGGTCAACACGCCGTCCCGGCGCGACCGGCGGTGGGGCGGTGACAACACCGACGCCTACTACTTCGTCTGCCCGGTCGATCCGCAGCGGCGCTACCGCATCAGCGGCAACAAGGGCGACAGCGTGTACTTCTCGTTGACCGCCTACAACGAACCTTCGCCCGGCGTCTGGTCCGACCGGGTGGTCGCGATCGTCCGCGACACCGACCTCGATGTCGATGCCGACGGCAACTTCACCTTCGAGTTCCCGCCGACACCCGATGCCGCGGTGCTCATGACGCGCGACTACCAGGCCGACCCGGTCACCGGGCGGCCCGTCAGTTGGCACATCGAAGCGCTCGACGAGCCGGACCCGATCCGGCACGGCGACGCCGAGACCGCGGCCAGGTTGCGCGCGATCGCCACCTGGATGCGCACCATGTTCGCCATCGTTCCGCTGGCCGTGGGCGTACGCACTCAGGACGGGCACGCACTCGGGCACGAAGTCGCTTACAGCGCAAACCAATTCGCCGATCCCTACCAGGTGCCCGATGCCAACTTCGGCTGGTCGGCTCGTGACGCCTGCTACGCCTACGGCAGTTTCGTGCTCGAGGACGACGAGGCGCTGGTCATCACACACCGGCCACCGCCGTGCAGGTTCTGGAATCTGGTGGTGTGGAACCAGTTCATGGCCACCTACGGCGCCGAAGACGGCCGGTGCTCGGTCAACTGCCGTAGCGCGGTTCCCAACGCTGACGGCTCGGTCACGGTCGTGTTGTCCAACGGCACGACGGCGCACCCGAATTCGCTGACGACGCTGGGTTATCCGCGCGGAAACCTGGCGTTTCGCTGGTTCCTGGCCGACGAGGTGCCGGCGCGGCCCGAAGTGCAACTGGTGAAGCTCTCGGAGGCGCCTACGAGGGTGGCGTCATCACCGAGCGTGTAGCCACCGCGAAAAAATCGCACGATTTTGACAGTAGCTACACGTTCGATGACGGCGCCGCTATCGCTAAGTCTCCCGGACCAGCTCGATGGCACGCCCCAGCGTCGCGAGCTTGGCGTCCAGGCTCTCACCGGCGGGATACAGCCGCACGGTGTCCACCCCGGCGTCGCGCCAATCCGCAAGGCGCGCACGGACCATGTCCTCGGTCCCGATCAGCGTGGTGGCCAACACCATCTCGTCGGTGACCAGTCCCGCCGCACCGGGCCGGTCGCCGCGCTGCCATGCCTCGCGCACCGCAGCGGCGACCTCGGCCCAGCCCTGCCGGCTGTAGGCCTGGTTGTAGTAGTTCGTGCTGGCCGATCCCATGCCGCCGAGACTGAACGCCAGTTCCGTCTTGCGCGCCCCGACCATGGTGCGCAGTTCGTCCTCGTCGCGGGCGAACGCGACCTCGGCACCCTGACAGATGTCGAGGTGGGCGCGGGTCCGGCCGGCAGCGGTCAGGCCCGCGTCGAGATGGGCGAAATAGGCCTCGTCGGCGCCTTCCGGAACGAAACTGGTGCCCAGCCAGCCGTCGGCGACCCGCCCGGTCAACCGCAGCATGGCGGGTGACAAGCTGGCGAGATAGATCGGAATCGGGTGTTCGGCGCGGGTCGACAGTCGCATCGGCTTCGCCTCGCCGCCCGGTCGCGGAATGCGGAACTCGTTGCCGGAGTAGGAGATTCTGCCACCCGCGAACACCTGCCGGACGATGTCGACGGTCTCGCGGACCCGGGCCAGCGGCGCCTCGAAGCCGACGCCGTGCAAGCCTTCGATCACCTGCGGTCCGGAGGCGCCGAGCCCGAGCAGGAAACGCCCGGCGGACAGGTTGGCCAGGGTGATGGCCGTCTGCGCCACCAGCACCGGGGAGCGGGTGCCGACCTGCAGCACGCCGGAGCCGAGCAGCATCCGCCGGGTGCGGGCGGCCAGATATCCCAGCGCGGACGGCGCATCCGTTCCCCACGCCTCGGCGACCCAGCACATGTCCAGGCCCAGCTTCTCGGCCTCGACCACGAAGTCGACGGTCTCGGCCGCGGCCACCGACAACTCGACGGTCGTTGCGGTCCGCATCAGCGCACCCCGTGTTCGGCCAACCTCTTGATCGCGCCCAGCGTCTTGTCGATCGCGGCCTCGAATTCACGCAGCCGCACGAACACGATCTTCTGCTCTTTGTCGGGCATCGCGTCGATGGCATTGGACAGTCCCGAACGGCCCGGGCCCAGCTGGGTCCAGAACGACAGCGCGGTGCCACCGTCGCGGGGAGTCAGGCGAAACCGCCAGGTCGCCGCGGGGTCGGCGGGTTCGCCTACCGCCCAAGCGAATTCGCGCGGTTGGTCGTAGGAGACGATCCGCGACGTGGTGCTCCACTCGCCGAATGCGTCGTGTTGGTTGTGCCCGACGAAGCGGGCGTCGAGCCGCGCGGCGGTGGCTCCGTCCAGCCACTCGACGGCCTGCAGCTCGTTGGACAGGGTCGGCATCAACTCGATGTCGGAGACCAGACTCCAGACCCGCTCCGGGTCGGCGTCGATCCAGGTCGTGGCTTCTACTGTCGGCTTGTCCGAATATCGCGCTCCGGTCCACTCCATCGATCCATTGTCCCCCAGATGAAACGCTTCGAGACTGCGCCCAGGGTGACCCGATGTCGTGAACGACACACCCTGGCCGCAGTCTCGGCGCCACCAGCTAGTGATGGGAGTTATGCGGCGATCAGCTCCTGCCCGACAGGCTCCTCGGCCTTGCTGCGCGACCGGAATTTCCACGAGTCGGGGAACGTCAGCCGCACGATCTTGCGCACGACGGTGCCGAACTGCCGCAGCAGCGGACCCTTGTTGTAGGGGATCCCGTAGCGCTCGCAGATCTCCTGCACCTCCGGCGCGATCTGCGGGTACCGACGGGCGGGCATGTCCGGGAACAGGTGGTGCTCGATCTGGTGCGAGAGGTTGCCGGACAGCACGTGGAAGATGTCCCCTCCGGTCAGGTTCGCCGAACCCAGCACCTGGCGGAAGTACCACTGGCCGCGGGTCTCGTCCTTGGTCTCCTCGACGGTGAATTCCTGAGTGCCGTCCGGGAAGTGGCCGCAGAAGATGATCATGTACGACCACACGTTGCGCATCAGGTTGGCCGTCAGGTTGCCGGTGAAGACGAACGGCGCGAACGGGCCGGCCAACAGCGGGAAGGCGACGTAGTCCTTCAGCGACTGCCGGCGGGTCTTCTTCCAGATTTCCTTCAAGGTGTCGCGCTTGTCCCGCACGCTGATCTCCCCGGAGCGGATCCGCTCGGTTTCCAGCTCGTGCAGGGCGACGCCGTACTGGAACAGCACCATCAGCAGAAACGCATAGACCGGGTTGCCCAGGAAGTACGGCTCCCACGGCTGGTCCTCGCTCATCCGGAGGATGCCGTAGCCGATGTCGCGGTCCATCCCGACGATGTTGGTGTGGGTGTGGTGCATGTAGTTGTGCGAGTGCCGCCACTGGTCGGCCGGGCAGGCGGTGTCCCACTCGAAGTCACGGCCGGAGATGGTCGGGTCACGCATCCAGTCGTACTGGCCGTGCATGATGTTGTGCCCGATCTCCATGTTGTCCATGATTTTCGCGACGCCCAGCATGCCGGTGCCGAACAGCCAGAACGGTGGCAGGAACAGCAGGGCGCGCCCGCCGACCTCCAGGCCGCGCTGGATCTTGATCATCCGGCGGATGTAGTCGGCGTCCTCTTCGCCGAGGTCGGCCATCACGCGTTCGCGGATGGCGTCGAGCTCGCGGCCGAAGGCGTCGGCCTGCTCTTTGGTGAGGGAGATCTTGTTCTGTGACATGACTTTTCCTCCTTGAGTTCGTTGGTGGCTAGAGGTCTATCTCGACGTCACCGACGGGGACGGTGACGCAGATCTGTACTTTTTCGTCGGGCTGGGTGGAGATTGCGCCGGTGACCAGGTTGCGTACGGTGCCGGAGGTCTTGCGGCGCGTGCAGGTGTGGCAGATCCCCATCCGGCACCCGTTCTGCGGTTGCAGGCCGGCCCCTTCGGCCTGTTCCAGGATCGAGCGACCGTCGTCGACGACGTCGACCTGGCTGTCCGCGAAGGCCAGCCGGCCGCCGGTCGGTTCGGCCGGTGCGTCGATCACCGGGGGCACGAAGCTTTCGGTGAACACGTTTTCACAGACCGCCTTGACGGCATCCACCAAAGCGGTTGGCCCGCAGACGAACACCGCGTCGGGTTCGGGCATCGCCGCCGCCAGGTGTGCTGCTCCGAAACGGCCGTCCAGGTCGCCGGAACCGGACCGGGTGTAGCCGTGCAGCACTCGTACGCCGGGCAGCTGGGCCAGCTCGGCGCGGTAGCAGGCTTCGGCGGCGGAGCGCGCGTAGTGCACGAATGCGATGTCGTGACCCGACTTCCGCAGATGTCCTTCGGCGACCAGGGTGCGCAACATCGCCAGCACGGGCGTGATTCCGCTGCCGCCGGAGACGAACAGGATTCGGCGCGGCCGTTGCGCCGGCAACACGAAGTCTCCGCCGATACCGTCCAGCCCGACCACCATGCCGCGGCGGGCCTGCTCATACAGGTACGTCGAGACCAACCCGCCGTCGTGCAGGCCGATCGTCAGCTCCAGGTGCGTGCTGCCCTCGACGTTGGCCGGGGAGTAGCAGCGCGAGTGCATGCGCCCGTCGATCTCGACGGTGACGTTGACGAACTGCCCGGCCTTGACGGTGTAGCGCTCGGCGAATGCGTCGTTGGGGACCAGCACCAGGGTGACGCTGCGCGGCGTCGTCCGCCGCACCTCGACCACCTTGGCGCGGGCCTCTGCCGACGTCCAGGTGGGCGTCACGAGCTCGGTGTACCGGTCGACGCCGTGGGGACCGGTGAGCAGGTCGACCAGGTCGGAACCCAGGACCCGCTTACCGAAATTCCGGGCGAACGTCCGAGTGAAAGTTTGAGTGAACATGTGTACACCGTGACATCAATAGCCGCTGGTGGTCAAGGGTTTTCCGCGGTCCTGTGTTACGGTTCACATAGTGAACAGTCGTACTCCTAGCTCACATTCGCGGCGCAGCGTCCAGGATCGGCCCCGGGACAGAAGCCGCGACGGTGGCCGTGACACGCCCTCCCGCGAGGAACGCAAGGAGGCGACCCGGCGCGCCATCATCGCCGCGGCCCTGAAGGCGCTCAACGACCGCAGTTTCAGCGGTCTGAGCCTGCGCGAGGTCACCCGGGAAGCCGGAATCGTGCCTGCGGCGTTCTACCGCCACTTCGAGTCGATGGAGGCGCTCGGGCTGGTTCTGATCGACGAATCGTTCCGCAGTCTGCGCGATACGCTGCGCGGCGCGCGCGCCGGGAAACTCGACCCGAACCGGGTCATCGAGTCGTCGGTCGAGATCCTGATCGGCAGTGTCGCCGAGAAGCGCGAGCACTGGCGCTTCATCTCCCGGGAACGCTCCACCGGAGTTTCGGTGCTGCGCTATGCGATTCGCACCGAGATCCGGTTGATCACCTCGGAGCTGGCTACCGACCTGGCCCGGTTTCCCCGGCTCAACGAATGGAGCACCGAGGATCTCAACGTGCTGGCCAGCCTGTTCGTCAACGCGATGATCGTCACCGCCGAGGCGATCGAGGACGCCCAGAGCAACGAGGCGCTACAGGAGATCCACCGGATCGCCGTCAAGCAGCTGCGCATGATCGCCATCGGGGTGGCGGGCTGGAAATCCAGCCCCTGAGTCACTCCTCGACGACGGTGTACAGCGAATCGCCGTCCTCGGGAGTGCCGTCCACCTGACCGCGGTGCACGCCACCGGGTAGCGCGTCCTCGATGCTCGGTCCCGGCGCGGGACGGAGCACATCGGGCTCTTCGGCGGCCAGCTTCTGGTCGAGTGACTCCCCTTCGCGCTCTTCACGCGGTGTCATGCCGTACTTGTCGGCCTCGCTCCACTGCTCAGGCGGGTCGACGACGGTGTCGCCGTCGTCGTTGCGGAGTTCGTCGGAATCGGTTGACTCTTGTGGTCTCAGGGTGTCGCCGGGGCCGCCTTCCATAGCCGATTGGTTGCCCATGTCCGCGTGGGCTAAACCCGCAGCCGCAGACCCTTCGAGAACCGCGGATCGTCGTGACGTGAACCTCGTGGCCGAACTGAGGTCAGATCGCTTGGCGAGCAACGGATGTCATCGCGGTTCTCGCCACATGGGCCACAGCGTCGGTCCCCCGCCGGGGACTTTGATCTCACCTGTGACGGTGAACCCGAAACGTTCGTAGTACGGGATGTTTTCGGGCTTGGACGATTCCAGGTAGGCCGGACAGTATTCGGCGTCGCAGCGCTCCAGCCGCGACCGCATCAACACCTGGCCGAACCCTTTGCCGCGCACCGCCGGGTCGCTTCCGATGACGGCCAGATACCAGTGCGGCTCTTCGGGATGGGCCCGCTTCATCAATTCCAGCAGTTGACGGGCCGGACCCGAACGAAAGCCGAACACCCGCAAGAACATCGGGATCTGCGCCAGCTCCGCGCGCCGCGATTCGCGCCACCGGTCCGGCGGGTCCCACAGTGCCGCCGCACCGATGCCCGGGCCGTCGACCGCCACCTCCACACCGCCGTGAGCCAGGTGGTGATGGCGCGTCGTCGTGGCGAACACGCGATGCAGTTGCCTGCGTCGCACGTCGTCGTCGGGTAGCAGGTACATCGCGACCGGATCGTCGAAGAACGCGCGGCCCAGAGTGCGTCCCAGAGCGCGGACATCGCTCCTTTGCGCGGGGCGCACGTGCGGGGTCACCGCAGTCACGTTAGGCGAACAGGTATCGCGGCAGCTAGTGCACGCCTGGGTCCGTCCCGGGCAGGACCATTCGGAGTCCGGTGGGCGTAGAGTCTAACCGGCCCTCGCGCGCGAGGACTTTGACCGAGGGGATGGCCGTGGCAGAAGGTTTTGCGCAACTCCACCAGCGCATTGCGGGGCTGGCGCGCGAACTGCACAGCCGGCCCGGCGTCTACAGCCAAGATGTCATCGACCAGCTGGTGGTCGAGGCCGCCCAGACGATTCCCGGCGCACAGTATGGCGGTCTGACCGTCACCAACCCACGAGCCGGAATCACCACCCCGGCCAGCACCCATCGATACCCGATCGTGCTCGACGAGATTCAACAGCGCTACGGGGAGGGTCCGTGCCTGATGGCCGCCTGGGAGCACCACACGGTGCTAGTCGATGATCTGTCGACCGAGACCCGGTGGCCGAAGTACAGATGCGCCGCGCTCCGGCAGACACCGATCCGCTCGATTCTGTCGTTCGAACTGTTCACCAGTGACCAGACTTTGGGGGCGCTGAACATCTACGCCGATGCGCCCGGGGCTTTCGACCACGCAGCCGTGGAGGTGGGGATCGTCTTTGCGACGCATGCCGCGCTGGTGTGGGACAGCGTCCGTCGGGAAGGCAGTTTCCAGAGTGCTCTGGCGAGTCGGGACATCATCGGCCAGGCGAAGGGCATCCTGATGCAGCAGTTCGACATTGACGCCGTGCGGGCGTTCGAGCTGCTCAAGCGACTGTCGCAGGAGTCCAACACGCCGTTGGTCGACATCGCCCGGCGCGTGGTCGATCTCAGGAAGGCTATTCCGGACAGCTGATCGGGCGGTGCCGGGCCGACCTTACGATGGTGTCGCTCCTTCGACGATGCCGGTGCGACGCTGCGCCGGGGAACGGTGATCTACGGTGTGGGACTTCGAAACCGATCCTGAATACCAGGCGAAGCTGGACTGGGTCGAGCAATTCATGGTCGACGAACTCGAGCCGCTCGATTTGGTTTCGCTCGATCCGTACGACAAGAACAACGCCGAGATGATGGCGATCCTGCGGCCGTTGCAGCAGCAGGTGAAGGATCAGGGCCTGTGGGCCGCGCACCTGCGCCCGGAACTCGGCGGGCAGGGCTTCGGTCAGGTCAAGCTCGCGCTGCTCAACGAGATACTCGGGCGTTCGCGGTGGGCACCGTCGGTGTTCGGTTGCCAGGCACCGGATTCGGGCAACGCCGAGATCCTGGCGCTGTTCGGCACCGAGGAGCAGAAGGCCCGTTACCTGCAGCCGCTGCTGGACGGCGAGATCACGTCGTGTTATTCGATGACCGAACCGCAGGGCGGTTCGGATCCCGGCATGTTCGTCACCACCGCGACCCGGGACGGCGACGACTGGGTGATCAACGGGGAGAAGTGGTTTTCCAGCAACGCCAGGCACGCGTCGTTCTTCATCGTGATGGCCGTCACCAACCCCGAAGGCCGCACCTACGAGAAGATGTCGCTGTTCATCGTGCCGGCCGAGACGCCGGGTATCGAGATCATCCGCAATGTCGGTGTGGGAGCCGAATCGTCCAAGCGCGCCAGCCACGGTTACGTCCGGTACAACGACGTCCGAGTGCCCGCCGATCACGTGCTCGGCGGTGAGGGCCAGGCCTTCATGATCGCCCAGACCCGCCTGGGCGGCGGTCGCATCCATCACGCGATGCGAACAATTGCGTTGTCGCGCAAGGCATTCGATATGATGTGCGAGCGGGCGGTGTCGCGCCGGACCCGGCGCGGGACGCTCGCTGACTTTCAGATGACGCAGGAGAAGATCGCCGACAGCTGGATCCAGATCGAGCAGTTCCGGCTGTTGGTGCTGCGCACCGCGTGGCTGATCGACAAGCACCACGACTACCAGAAGGTGCGCCGCGACATCGCGGCGGTGAAAGTCGCGATGCCGCAGGTGCTGCACGATGTCGCCCAGCGTGCCCTGCATCTGCATGGCGCACTGGGGGTTTCCGACGAGATGCCGTTCGTCAAGATGCTGGTTGCGGCCGAGTCACTGGGTATCGCCGACGGGGCCACCGAGTTGCACAAGATGACCGTGGCACGCCGCACGCTGAAGGAATATCAGCCGGTGACAACGCCTTTCCCGTCTCAGCACATACCCACCCGCAAGGCCGAAGCCGAGGCGCGACTGGCCGCCCGCCTGGAACACTCCATCGCCGAGTTCTGACCGCCCCGGCTTCCCCGCGAGCAGACGCAAAAACCCCTCATTTCGGCACGAAATGGGGGTTTTTGCGTCTGCTCGCGCTAGGAAATGTAGCGGGCCACGCTCTCGGCCACGCAGGCCGGCTTGGCGGCTCCCTCGACTTCGACGGTGGTCGACAGCGTCGCCTGAACGGTGCCCTCACCCAGGTCGTCGACGCTGACCAACTTCGACGTCGCGCGCACCCGCGAACCGACCGGCACCGGCGACGGGAAGCGAACCTTGTTGAGCCCGTAGTTGATTGCCAACTTGATGCCGTTGACCGTGTAGATCTGGTGCTGCAGTCGCGGCAGCAGCGCCAGGGTCATGAAACCGTGCGCGATCGTCGTGCCGAACGGTCCCTTGGCCGCCCGTTCCGGGTCGACATGGATCCACTGGTGATCGCCGGTCGCGTCGGCGAACAGGTTGACGTCGTCCTGGGTGATCGTCACCCAGTCGCTGTGCCCGAGGGTCTCCCCCGCCGCGGCGGTGAGCTCGGCGACTGACTCGAAGCTGCGCATGGTCTCTCCTCTGTGTCTATCGGGGGTATGCATAGAACTTATGCGGCTACTGCTGATCGCCGACACGCACGTCCCGAAACGGGCCCGCGACCTACCCGCGCAGGTATGGGACGAGGTCGCGACCGCCGACGTCGTCATCCACGCCGGCGACTGGGTGACCGTCGACCTGCTCGACGAACTCGAAGCCAGGTCGGCACGGCTGCTGGCGTGCTGGGGCAACAACGACGGCCCGGAGTTGCGGTCCCGGCTGCCGGAGCGGGCTGCTGCGACGTTGGCCGGCCTGCGCTTCGTCGTCGTGCACGAGACGGGCGCCACCGCCGGGCGCGAAGCCCGGATGTCGCGGCTCTACCCGGACACCGACGTGCTGGTGTTCGGCCACAGCCACATCCCGTGGGACACCACCACCGCTACCGGGCTGCGCCTGCTGAATCCGGGCTCGCCCACCGATCGCCGCAGGCAGCCGCACTGCACATACCTGACCGCCACGGCGCACGAGGGGACCCTGCGCGACGTCGCGCTACACCGACTCAATAAATAGCTCGACTACAGAGGTATTATTGCGACGGTGAGCACCCCCGCCGATCTTGCCGCCGACCTCCCCCGCATTCTGGGCAGATTCCGCCGGCAGCTGCGCCGCTCGGTCGGCACCGGGTACGCCCCCGGGCAGCTCTCCGAGTCGCAGGCCGAGCTGCTGCGCCTGGTGACCCACCGTCCCGGGGTGTCGGTCAGCGCAGCCGCCACCGAACTCGGGTTGGTCCCGAATACCGCGTCCACCCTGGTCACCAAGCTGTCATGCGCGGGTTTGCTGGAGCGCACGCCGGACCCCACCGACCGGCGGATCAGCCGGTTGCGCCTCACCGAGCCGGCTCAGCAGGTGATGGACACGACGGCACAGGTGCGGCGTGCGGTGCTGACCGACCTGCTCGGCGAGCTTGACGAACAGCAGATGGGGGTATTGGCGAAAGGGTTGGAGGTCCTGGAACACATGACCAAGAGACTGCAGGAGCGAAGCGCATGACCCCGGCAATCGACTGCCGCCACCTGACGTACCGCTACGGCCAGCACACCGCGGTCGACGACGTGACCTTTCAGGTGCGGCCGGGCGAGACGATGGGCCTGCTGGGGCCCAACGGCGCCGGAAAGACGACAGTGGTGCGGGTGCTGACCACGCTGGCGCCGGTCCAGGACGGCGAACTGCGCATCTTCGGGTTGGACGCCCGCCGCCAGACCATCGATATCCGCAGCAATATCGGCTATGTACCGCAACAACTTTCGATCGAGACCGCCCTGACCGGACGGCAGAATGTGGAGTGGTTCGCCCGGCTGTACGGGGTGCCCCGCCGCGACCGCCGCGATCGCGTCGAGCAGGCGCTGAACGCCATGGACCTGCTCGACGTCGCCGACAAGCTCGCCTCCAGCTACTCCGGCGGCATGGTTCGGCGACTCGAGGTGGCCCAGGCGCTGGTCAACCGGCCGTCGCTGCTGGTGCTCGACGAGCCGACGGTGGGGCTGGATCCCATTGCCCGTGACGGCGTGTGGACACAGGTGCAGGCCATGCAGCAGCAGTTCGGCATGACCGTGCTGCTCACCACCCACTACATGGAGGAGGCCGACGCGCTGTGCGACCGGGTCGCGTTGATGCATCGCGGCGCGTTGCAGGCAGTGGGGACACCCGAGGAGCTCAAAGCCACCGTCTCGCCGCACGCCACGCTCGAAGACGTCTTCCGGCACTATGCCGCTTCCAGTCTGGACGTCCCGTCGAGCCGCGAAATCCGTTCTAGCAGAGGAGCAAACCGGCATGTCGGTTGACCGGGCCTGTCAGCCCATCGAGGTGAATCCGGTCCGCGCGCCGCGCGGAGTGGAGCGGGCCAAAGCGACGCTGAGCCGCGTCGGCGCATTCGCGATCGTCGAACTGCAGAAGCTCCGGCACGATCGCACCGAACTCGTCACCCGGATGGTGCAGCCCGCGCTGTGGCTGCTGATCTTCGGCACCACCTTCAGCCATCTGCGCGTCATCGACACCGGCAACGTGTCCTATCTGGCGTTCCTGGCGCCGGGGATCATCGCCCAGTCGGCACTGTTCATCTCGATTTTCTATGGGATACAGATCATCTGGGACCGCGACGCGGGCGTACTGGCCAAACTGATGGTGACCCCGGCACCGGCTTCGGCGCTGATCGCCGGCAAGTCCTTTGCCGCCGGGGTCCGTTCGGTGGCGCAGATCGTCGGGGTGCTGGTGCTGGCGTACGCGATGAACATCGGCTTGACGGCCAACCCGCTGCGGATCCTGGCGGCGATGGCCGCCGTCATGCTCGGTGCCGCCTTCTTCGCTTGTCTGTCAATGACATTGGCGGGTCTGGTCCGAAATCGTGACCGGTTGATGGGCCTCGGCCAGGCCATCACGATGCCGTTGTTCTTCGCGTCCAACGCCCTGTACCCGGTCGAGGTCATGCCGTCGTGGCTACGTGTGCTGAGCAAGGTCAATCCGCTGAGTTACGAGGTCGACGTGTTGCGGGCGCTGCTGATCGGCAGCCCCTTCCACCTAGTGGACGTTGCCGTGCTGCTGATCGCTCCGATCGTCGGAATCATCGCGGCCTCAAAGGTTTTACGACGACTGGTCGCCTAGCCGGGTGACCCGATCGTTACCCGAATGCGACCCGATCGCTGCGGAGTCCCGCCCGAGGCCTAATCGTTAGCCAACCGCGACATCATGCTTCGGCCGCGACAGCCCGGCCGACCCGACCGGCTGTGTTTGACTCGCCCGGAACAGATTCGACCGCGACGAGTGGCAGACGAAGGATGGGTCAAGCGATGAAGCTCGTGCAAAAGCTGTGTGGCGCAGCAAAAACCATGCCCCGCAGGCTGGCAGTTGCCACGTTGAGCGCTGCCCTGCTGACCGGTCTCGTCGGTGTCGTCGGCGGCTCGGCCACCGCGAGCGCGTTCTCCCGGCCCGGTCTCCCGGTGGAGACCCTGCAGATCCCGTCGGCGGCCATGGGCCGCAACATCAAGGTGCAGTTCCAGGGCGGCGGGGCGCACGCGGTGTACCTGCTCGACGGGCTGCGCGCCCAGGACGATTACAGCGGTTGGGACATCAACACCCCCGTGTTCGAGGAGTTCTACCAGTCCGGGCTTTCCGTGGTGATGCCCGTCGGCGGCACGTCCAGCTTCTACAGCGACTGGTACCAGCCGTCCCAGGGCAACGGCCAGGGCTACACCTACAAGTGGGAGACCTTCCTGACCCGGGAAATGCCGACCTGGCTGCAGGCCAACAAGGGCCTTTCACCGTTCGGCAACTCCGCCGTCGGATTGTCGATGTCGGGCAGTTCGGCGTTGATCATGGCCGCCTACTACCCGCAGCAATTCCCCTACGCGGCGTCGCTGTCGGGCTTCCTCAACCCGTCCGACGGCTGGTGGCCGACGCTGATCGGCCTGGCGATGAACGACTCCGGCGGCTACAACGCCAACAGCATGTGGGGCCCGTCCACCGACCCGGCGTGGAAGCGCAACGACCCGATGGTCCAGATCCCCCGGCTGATCGCCAACAACACCCGGATCTGGGTCTACTGCGGCAACGGCACGCCCAGCGACCTCGGCGGCGACAACATGCCCGCGAAGTTCCTCGAAGGCCTGACGCTGCGCACCAACCAGCAGTTCCAGCAGACCTACGCCGCCTCGGGCGGACGCAACGGAGTGTTCCAGTTCCCCAACAACGGCACGCACTCGTGGAACTACTGGAACCAGCAGCTGATGGCCATGAAACCCGACATGCTGCAAGTCCTGAATGCGGTCAACCAGCCCCCACCGGCACCGGCACCGGCGCCCGCGGCGCCCGGCCAGGGGGCCTGAGTACCGCCAGACCACATCGGCAGCAGCGCAACGGCCAGCGCTGCTGCCGATGTTCTATTCGGGGCTCTGCGATCCCTTGTCCAGCAGGCCGCGCCGGTCGGCGTGCAGGTAGGTGTAACAGGTCGTCACCGCGCACACGAACGCTGCGACACCCAGCATCTGGGTCCCGCTGGTCACCAGGCTGATCGCTCCGCCAATGGCCGCGCCCGACATGAAGGTCGCGAGCATCATGAAGTACCCGAACCAGTCCTCGATCTTGCCGCCGGCGACGTGGCGTTCGATCCCCTGCCCCATCTTGACCAGCGTCCCGGTCACATAGCTCAACGGAACCGACACTTCGCCGTCCTTGACGAAAGACGTATTCAACGCGCCGACCCCGAACACCACACACATGACCGGCACGAAGTCGAGCATGGTCTCCTCCCAGCCGCCCAACACGATGTCCAGGCCCGTCGCGAACACCAGCGCGAACGTCGTCAACACCGTCGGGCCGTGCGGGTGGGCCGCCCAGTACCGCCGCCGGCAGACCGACGACACCACCACGCCGGCCAAAAAGCACAGCAACAACGTGCCCGCGGTGATCGACAGCCAGACGTCGTCGCGGAACACCCCGAGCACCGCGCGCTGCGCGTTGCCCGTCATGAACGTCACGAAATAACCCTCGGAGTGGCTGAACGCGGTGGCGCCCAGCACGCCGGCCAGCGCGGCCAGTAGCCAGGACAACCTGGCCTCGCTGTCATACATCTCCTTCTGCACACGAGCATGCTTCCAGAGCTGCGCCCGACGGGCATAACGGCGAAGGTCAGGCGGTGGCCAGGCGCGCGATCGAGCGCAACGGTATCGGCAGCCAGGTGGGTCGGTGCCGGGACTCGTAGCCGGTCTCGTAGACCGCCTTGTCCAGCTCGTAGGCCGCCAGCAGCAGCGCCGAATCCCGGGGGTCGGTTCCCGACGCGGCGGCGTAACCGTCGCAGAATGCGGCGCGGTTGCGTTCGACCCATTCCCGGGCGCGGGCCGCCAGCTGCTTGTCGTGTTTGTCGGAGCCCTGATCCACCAACGGCCCGTACGCGGCGTACTCGAAGGACCGCAGCACGCCGGCCACGTCGCGCATCGGCGAATCCGGGGCGCGCCGCTCGGCCACCGGCTGACCCGGTTCACCCTCGAAGTCGATCAGCACCCAGCTCTCCGGGGTACGCAGCACCTGACCCAGGTGCAGGTCGCCGTGCACGCGCTGGACGGTGATCTGCTCGTCGGCGAGCTTGCCGAGGCGCTCCTGAATCGTCGGTACGTACTCGTCGAGTTCGGAGACCGCGGCCGCCGAAGCCGACAGGCGCGCCAGCATGTGGTCCAGCGGGAACGGCGCCTGCGACGTCCCCAGCGATTCCGCCAAAGTGGTGTGCACCGAGGCCACCGCTTCGCCGAGCCGATAGGACTCACCGGCGAAGTCCCCGCCGACTTCGTGGGCGTACAGGTCACCCTCGGCGAACAGATCGCGCACGCTGGCGGTCGCCATGGCCCACCCTTCGGCGGCGTTGCCGGCGAAGGCGGTGACCATGCCCAGCGGCGACACGGACTCCGGCGCAGCGTCCGGCGCGCCGATCTCGTAGCTGCCCAGCAACCGTGCCACGTGGGGGTTTCCGGCGCGGCCGAGCACCCGGTTCAGTTCGATGTCGGGATTGATCCCCGCGCTGACCCGGCGGAATATCTTCAGAATCGCCGCCGGTGTCCGGTCGAAGATCACGCTGGTGTTGCTCTGCTCGGCGTCGGAGACCCGGGGGTAGGCGTCCACCGGCAGTTCGATGTCCGGTTCCCGGCTGAACTTCACCCGCAGATCGGGCGAGTCCCGAACCTCCCCCGCGTCGATCAGTGACAGCAGGAAGCACGGTGCGGCGCCGTCGTAGAGCGCGTCGAAGCCGGTGTGCCCGCCGGCTTCGCCGATGGTGGCCTGGTTGCTGAACTCCGAGACGGGCTGGGTGTCCCAGCCGACGATCACCTGGTAACGCTCGGCGGAACCGTCTGTGTAGGCGACGTCGAGCAGCACCAGGTCCAGGTCATTGCGCAACGGCACGACCACCGCCGGCGCGACGCTCGACAGTTGGCGGTTGCGGCCGGCATACCAGCGTTGCTGCGGCAACCAATGCGCCCAAGGCAACTGCCCCGCGTCACCGATGCGATTCATGGTCCTCCTCGATTGCGGACAGCTGGAACCAGTAGAACCCGTGCCCCGGCAGCGTCAGCAGATACGGCAGATGCCCGATCCGCGGAAACTCCACCTGTCCGGTCAGTTCGATGGGTGTGTAGCCGTTCCACTGCTGCAGGTTCAGTTCGATGGGCTGAGGGAACCGCGACAGGTTGTTCACGCACAGGACGACGTCGTCTTCTCCGTCTTCGCGGGGGACCTCGCGGACGTAGGCCAGGACCGACGGGTTGGACCCACCGAGTTCGTGGAAAGACCCGATGGCGAACGCGTCGTGGCGGCGTCGCACCGCGAGCATGGTGCGGGTCCAGTTCAGCAGCGACGTCGAGGTGTCGCGTTGGGCTTCGACGTTGACCGCCTGATAGCCGTACACCGAATCCTGGATCGTCGGCAGATACAACCGGCCGGGGTTGGCTTTCGAGAATCCCGCGTTGCGGTCGGGGGTCCACTGCATCGGGGTGCGCACCCCGTCGCGGTCACCCAGCCAGATGACGTCACCCATGCCGATCTCGTCGCCGTAATAGAGCACCGGCGAACCGGGCAGCGACAGCAGCAGCGCGTTGAACAGCCGCATCTGGTTGAAGTCGTTCTCCAGCAGCGGTGCCAGCCGGCGCCGGATGCCGACGTTGGCCTTCATCCGCGGATCCTTGGCGTACTCGGAGTACATGTAGTCGCGTTCCTCGTCGCTGACCATCTCCAGGGTCAGTTCGTCGTGGTTACGCAGGAAGATCCCCCACTGCGCCATATCGGGGATGGCCGGCGTCTGGGCCAGGATCTCCGAGATCGGGAACCGGGACTCGCGGCGCACCGCCATGAAGATCCGTGGCATCAGTGGGAAGTGGAACGCCATGTGGCATTCGTCGCCGCCGGTACTGGGGTCGCCGAAATACTCGACCACGTCGGCCGGCCACTGGTTCGCCTCGGCCAGCAGCACCCGGCCGGGGTACTCGTCGTCGACCACCTTGCGGCACCGCTTAAGGAAGGCGTGCGTCTCGGGCAGGTTCTCGCAGTTGGTGTTCTCCCGGGCGAACAGATAGGGCACCGCGTCCAGCCGGAATCCGTCGATGCCCAGGCCGAGCCAGAACCGGATGACGTCGATCATCGCCTCTTGCACGGCCGGGCTGTCGTAGTTCAGGTCCGGTTGATGGGAGAAGAACCGGTGCCAGTAGAACTGGCGGCGGACGGGGTCGAACGTCCAGTTCGACTCCTCGGTGTCGACGAAGATGATCCGGGCGTCCTTGTACTTCTCGCTGGTGTCGCTCCACATGTAGAAGTCGCCGTACGGGCCGTCGGGGTCGCGCCGGGATTCCTGGAACCAGGGATGCGAATCCGATGTGTGGTTCATCACCAGGTCGGTGATCACCCGGATGCCCCGCTGGTGCGCTTCGTCGATCAGCGCGACGAAATCCTCCACCGTCCCGAACTCGGGCAGCACCTTGTAGAAGTCGCGGATGTCGTAGCCACCGTCCCGCAGCGGCGAGTCGTAGAACGGCGGGAGCCACAGGCAGTCGACACCGAGCCATTGCAGATAGTCCAGGCGATCGATCAGTCCGCGCAGGTCACCGGAGCCGTCGGCGTTCGAGTCGAAGAACGCCCGGACCAGCACCTCGTAGAAGACCGCGTGTTTGAACCAGGTCGGGTCGGCGGGCAGGGCGGCCGCGTTGCCGAAGTCCTCGACGTTCGGATGCTCGACGACACCCCCCTCGACGTGACTGCCCTCTGAGGGATCATGAGAGGGATCGTGCGCGGGATCGTGCCGGACGGCATCTCTCTCGTCGTTCATCAATTCCACGATGCCACGGGTACCCGACCCACCCGGCTAAGAATCACCGGATGGCAACATGCCTGGAACAAAATCGTGAATTGCCGCTAATACCAAAAGGTTTCGCTCGTCGCAACTCGAGATCAGGCCGGCGGTCCCTCGGCCAGGGTCACGTTCTCGGTGCGCGCGACACCCGACTTGGTGGTGAAGCTGATCGAGATCACATCTCCGGGATGGTGCGGCGTGAGCGCGTCCGAGAGCGCGGTGGCTGAGTTGATCGGCACGCCGTCGATCGCGGTGATGACGTCGCCGTTGGAGATCCCGACGGACGCCGCGGGCGCGGTGCCCACCACGCGTTGCACCCGTGCACCGTTGCCGCCGTTGTCGACGACGCCGAGACCGAGGAACGCAGTGGGGCCGACGTGCACGGTGGGCGAACCCCCGCCGCTGCGGATCTGATTGGCGATGCCCATCGCGGTGCCGATCGGAATGGCGAAGCCCTGCCCGCCCTGCAGCTGGAAGCTTTCGGAGGCGGCTGTGTTGACGCCGACGACCTGACCGGCACTGTTGACCACCGGGCCGCCGGAGTCGCCGGGCGCGATCGCGCCGTCGAACTGGATCAGACCGTTAAGGGTCTCCTCGGCCCCGGTCAGCGCGTCCGACGCCTGGACGGTTTGGTTCACGGCGATCACCTTGCCGGGCACCGCGCGTGGGGTGCCGCCCTGCCCGCCCGTGTTGCCCAGCGCCACCACCGGCTCGCCGACGCTCACCGGACCGCCGATCGCGGCGGTCGGGACGCCACCCGCGCCGCGCAGCTGGATCAGCGCGACATCCTGGCTGCGGTCGTACCCGATCACGTCCACGCCGTAGGTCCGGCCGTCCCCGACGCTGAACGCGCTGATGTCGGTGGCGCCGGAAATCACGTGGTTATTCGTCAACACCACACCGTTCGGGTCGATGACGATGCCGGTGCCGGCGCCCACGGCATTGTTGTAGCCCAACTTGGTGTTGATGTTGACCACCTGCGGACCCACCTGTGCAACGGTGGCCGCCGGGTCGAGTGGTTTGGCCGGGAATTCTTTCAATGGCGTTGCCGACGCGGGCACCGGCGGAATAACCAGGCTCAATCCGACCAGAGTCAGCAGGGCGATAACCCAGCTCAGCGAACGGTGGCGCATTGTGTTCATCCCGTAGAACCTCCTGCGTCGGATCGATTACCGCATGTCCCAGCCGTGAGTCCGGTCGCGGCGTTTGGTGTCACCACCGTAATCCAAATACCCATTTGATACGGAGGTCAGCCGCCGAATCGGGAAAATTCAGTTAGCGATATGGGTCGAATGGCGCCCGATCGAGCCAAAACCTGGCACCGAGGCGGAAATTGCCTAATCGTCCAACCGGACCGGTGACTTTAATCACTGTCCCGCTCATAAGCTGGCCGGGTGGAATTCGACCCGCCGGACTGGTTCGCGCGGTCGCCGGTCGCGCGGTTGGCCACGGTCACCGCCGAGGGGGTCCCGCATCTGGTGCCGGTGGTGTTCGCGGTTTGCCACGAAGAAGACGCAGCCGTCGTCTACACCGCGGTCGACGCCAAACCCAAAAGCACTCGGCGGCTGCGCCGGCTGGCCAACATCGAAAGCAACCCGGCGGTGAGCCTGCTCGTCGATCATTACGACGCCGACTGGACGAGGCTGTGGTGGGTCCGCGCCGACGGCAGCGCCACGATCGTCCGCGACGGCCCGGTGCTGCACACCGGATACCGGCTGCTGCGCGCCAAATACCCTCAGTATCAATCGGTTTCACTGGACGGTCCGGTCATCGCGGTGACGGTGCGGCGCTGGTCGGGCTGGCACGCCTGAGGCCCGGCGGGGACTGAACGACGCGGGGACCCGCCCGCGCGTCGATCCCCCGGCGGGCGCGTCGACCCTTGTGCTGGGCGTCGGTTGGGAGAAAAGTTGAACCTGCGCCCTGTGAGCTGGATCACCCGTACCGCGGGAGAACTGGAGGAACGTCATGGCCGACAGAGTCAGTGCTGCTGCTCAGGGGACGGCCCCCACCGCGAGCGGTCCCGACGGCATCCGCAATGTCGTGCTGGTCGGACCCTCCGGCGGCGGCAAGACCACCCTGATCGAGGCACTGCTGGTCGCCGGCGGGGTGTTGTCCCGGCCGGGATCGGTCACCGAGGGCAGCACCGTCTGCGACTTCGACGAGGCCGAAATCCGCCAGCAACGCTCGGTCGGTGTCGCGGTGGCCTCGCTGGCGTACGACGGCGTCAAGGTCAACCTCATCGACACACCCGGATACGCCGACTTCGTCGGGGAGTTGCGCGCCGGATTGCGTGCTGCCGACTGCGCCCTGTTCGTGATCGCCGCCAATGAGGCCGTCGACGAGCCGACCAAGTCGCTCTGGCAGGAATGCAGCCAGGTCGGGATGCCCCGAGCCGTGGTCATCACCAAGCTCGACCACGCCCGCGCCGACTACCCCGAGGCGCTCGCCGGGGCGCAGAATGCGTTCGGCGACAAGGTCTTACCGTTGTATCTGCCGACCGGCCCGCCCGGTTCCCCAGGCTTGATCGGGCTGTTGTCGCAAACCCGGTACAGCTACGCCGACGGCCGCCGCACCACGTCTGCGCCCGACGAGTCCGACGCCGACCGCATCGAGGAGGCGCGTGGCAGCCTGATCGAAGGGATCATCGAGGAGTCCGAGGACGAATCCTTGATGGAGCGCTACCTGGGCGGCGAGACGATCGACGAATCGGTGCTGATCCAGGATCTCGAGAAGGCCGTCGCCCGCGGCTCGTTCTTCCCGGTGATCCCGGTGTGCAGCAGCACCGGCGTCGGCACCCTCGAACTGCTCGAGGTCGCCACCCGCGGCTTCCCGTCCCCGATGGAACATCCCCTGCCGGAGGTGTTCACCCCGCAGGGCGCCGCGCACGACGAGTTGGCCTGCGACGTCGACGCGCCGCTGCTTGCCGAGGTGGTCAAGACCACCTCGGATCCCTATGTCGGGCGGGTCAGCCTGGTCCGGGTGTTCTCCGGGAGGATCAAACCCGATGCCACGGTTCATGTGTCGGGCCACTTCTCGTCCTTCTTCGGCACCGCCAACGGTCACGGCGGCAACCACCCCGACCACGACGAAGACGAGCGCATCGGGGTGCTGTCGTTCCCGCTCGGAAAACAGCAGCGGCCCGCGCCCGCCGTGGTGGCCGGCGACATCTGCGCGATCGGCAAGCTGAGCCGCGCCGAAACCGGCGACACGTTGTCCGACAAGTCCGAGCCGTTGGTGCTCAAGCCGTGGACGATGCCAGAACCGTTGCTGCCGATCGCAATTGCGGCGCACGCCAAGACCGACGAGGACAAATTGTCGATCGGGTTGAGCCGGTTGGCGGCCGAAGACCCGACGTTGCGCATCGAGCAGAACCCGGAGACCCATCAGGTAGTGCTCTGGTGCATGGGGGAGGCCCATGCCGGAGTCGTGCTGGATGCACTGGCCAACCGGTACGGGGTGACGGTAGATACCGTCGAGCTGCGCGTGCCGCTGCGAGAAACCTTGGGCGGCAAGGCCAAAGGGCACGGTCGCCATGTCAAGCAGTCCGGCGGCCACGGCCAGTACGCGGTGTGCGACATCGAGGTCGAGCCGCTGCCGGAGGGTTCGGGGTTCGAGTTCGTCGACAAGGTGGTCGGTGGGGCGGTGCCGCGCAACTTCATCCCGAGTGTGGAGAAGGGGGTGCGCGCCCAGATGGACAAGGGTGTGCACGCCGGGTATCCGGTAGTCGACCTGCGGGTCACGCTGTTCGACGGCAAGGCGCACAGCGTCGACTCGTCGGACTTCGCGTTTCAGATGGCCGGCGCGCTGGCGCTGCGCGAGGCCGCGGCGGCGACGAAGGTGATCCTGCTCGAACCCATCGACGAGATCTCGGTGCTGGTGCCCGATGACTACGTGGGTGCGGTGATGGGCGACCTGTCCAGCCGTCGCGGCCGGGTGCTGGGCACCGACACCGCCGGCCACGAGCGCACCGTCGTCAACGCCGAAGTGCCGCAGGTCGAATTGACCCGCTATGCCATCGATTTGCGCTCCCTGGCGCACGGGGCAGCGTCCTTCACCCGCACCTTCGCCCGCTACGAACCGATGCCGGAATCCGCCGCGGCCCGGGTGAAGACCAGCGCCTAGCTCTGCGGCTGTGGGCCGAACCGCTGGGCTACCGCGCGGCGGTCCAGTGATCCCTTCGCGGTGTGCGGCAACTCCCCGGTCACCTCGAAGCTCGCCGGAATCTCGAACGGCGCCAACCGATCCCGGCAGAAGCGGGTCAGTTCCTCGGCGGTGGGCGCCGCGCCGCGGGGCACGACCACCGCGGCCACCGCTTCGCCGTACATCGGGTGCGGTATCCCGAACACCGCCACTTCCATGACGTTGGGATGGGTGGCGAGCACGCTTTCGACGCGTTCGGGTGAGATCTTCTCACCGCCGCGGTTGATGAGTTCTTTGATCCGGCCGCGGATGCTGAGGTCGCCGGCTTCGGACAGCGTCCCCAGATCTCCGGTGCGCAGCCAGCCGTCGGTGAAGTTCGCCGCGGTGATCTCGGGGTCACCGAGGTAGCCGCGTACCACCGTGGCCCCGCGCAGCCACACCTCGCCGACCGCGCCCGGCGCGAGGGGTTGTCCGTCGGGGCCGACGATGCCGATCTCGGGTCCGGTGGAGCGCCCGACCAGACCGGTCGCGACGGCGGGGTTCATCTCCTGATCGGCCGACGTGGTGGCCACCTGGTGGGTGGCCTCGGTCATGCCGAAGGCGCACAGCACCGGTGCGGAGAACTCCGCGTGCAGCGCGCGCGCCACTTCCGGCGTCAGCGGAGCGCTGCAACTGCGGATGAAACGCAAAGCGGCACTGCGGTTTTGCGAACCGCGCTCCAGCAGGATCTGGTGGATGGTCGGCACCGCGGTGTACCAGGTGGCCTTGACGGCGTCGATGTCATCCCAGAATGTGTGCGCCGAGAACTTGCCACGTGCGGGCAACAGCACCGTGCCGCCGGAGGCCAGCGTCGACAGCAGTGCTGCGATCAGGCCGTGGCCGTGATAGAGCGGCATCACCGCGACCGTCGAATCATGTTCGGTCAGTTGGTATCCGGCCACGACGGCCCGCACCGAGGTGGCGATGTTGTCGTGCGTCCAGGGAACCATCTTGGGCAGCCCGGTGGTGCCGCCGGTGAACATGATCATCGCGTCGTCGTCGCGCAACCCCGCCGGTGTGGAAACGGCCGGGTCGGGCGGGGTGCCGGCGTCCAGGTGGGCCGCCCAGCCACCGTCCCCGTCGGCGGCGGTCACCGAAATCGGCCACCATCGCACCGACGGCTCCGACGGGTCCCCCGGCCCCTCGACGAGCACCGCCCGCGCCCCCACCGCTTCACTGCGGGCACGCTGATCGGCCACCGGCAGCGCCGGATCCAACGGGACCACGACCAGGCCCGCCCGCAATCCCGCCAACAGGCCCACGACGAATTCGGCGCTGCTGCCGGTGCGCAGCCCCACCCGGTCCCCCGATGCCAGTCCGGCCTGCCTCAGTTTCCCGGCCATGTCGTCGACCAGTCGGATCAGGTCGCGGTAGCTGACCGGGACGCGATCGGCGGTGACGACGAGGGCCGCCGCCTCCGGTGCGCGTGCCGCGGCCGCCGCGATCATCTCCACGATGCCTGGATGCCGTTCGAATGCCATATGCAGCACCCTGCCGCGCCAGAGCGCTCGCTGTCCAATACCGGTGCGCTACCGGTCTCGATAGACGGCGTGGATCATCGGATGGCGACCGGGTCTTGGACACGGCCGACGAACCCGACGACAGTGATGCTGAGACATCACATACGAGGAGCACCCAGCATGAGCGCCGAACTGACCGACGGCTTCCACCTGGTGGTGGACGCGCTGCAGGCCAACGACGTCGAGACGATCTACGGGGTCGTCGGGATCCCGATCACCGACCTGGCACGGACCGCGCAGGCCCGCGGGATCCGCTACATCGGCTTCCGGCATGAGGCCTCGGCCGGCAATGCCGCTGCGGCCGCGGGCTTTCTGACCCGTCGGCCCGGGGTGTGCCTGACGACATCGGGGCCCGGCTTCCTCAACGGCCTGCCCGCGTTGGCCAATGCCACCACCAACTGCTTCCCGATGATCCAGATCTCCGGCTCCAGCGGGCGGTCCGTGGTCGATCTGCAGCGGGGGGATTACCAGGACATCGACCAACTCAACGCGGCGCGCCCGTTCGTCAAGGCCGCCTACCGGATCGGCCGGGTGCAGGACATCGGGCGGGGCGTCGCGCGGGCGGTCCGGACCGCGATCTCCGGTCGGCCCGGCGGCGTCTATCTCGACATCCCCGGGGAAGTGCTGGGCCAGGTGATGGAGGCCGGCCCGGCCGCCGCCTCGGTCTGGCGCGTCGTCGATCCGGACCCCCGGCAACTGCCGGGACCCGACGCGGTGGACCGGGCGCTACAGGTGCTGGCCCGGGCTCGGCGCCCACTGATCGTGCTGGGTAAAGGTGCGGCATATGCCCAGGCCGACAACGTGATTCGGGAGTTCGTGGAAACCACCGGCATCCCTTACCTGCCGATGTCGATGGCCAAAGGCCTGCTGCCCGACGTGCATCCGCAGTCGGCCGCCGCCGCCCGCTCCCTGGCGATCGCCCGCGCGGATGCGGTGCTGTTGGTCGGGGCACGGCTGAATTGGCTACTGGGCCATGGGGAATCGCCGCAGTGGTCGCCGGAGACCGAGTTCGTGCAGATCGACATCGCCCCGGCGGAGTTCGACAGCAACCAGCCGATCGCGGCGCCGCTGACCGGTGACATCGGTTCGGTGATGTCGGCGCTGCTGGACGGGTTGGCCGAGCACCCGATCGCGGTCGACGCCGGGTGGACCGAAGAGCTCGCCGAGCGCAAAGCCCGCAACGACGCGAAGATGCAGGAGAGGCTGGCCGAGAACCCGCACCCGATGCGGTTCTACAACGCCCTGGGCGCCATTCGCAGTGTGTTACAACAGAATCCGGACGTCTACCTGGTGAACGAGGGCGCCAATGCGCTGGACCTGACCCGCAACGTCATCGAGATGGAACTCCCGCGGCATCGGCTCGACACCGGTACGTGGGGCGTGATGGGCATCGGGATGGGCTATGCCATCGCCGCCGCGGTGGAGACCGGACGGCCCGTCGTCGCCGTCGAAGGTGACAGCGCGTTCGGTTTCAGCGGCATGGAGATCGAGACGATCTGCCGCTACCGATTGCCGGTGACCGTGGTGATCCTCAACAACGGCGGCGTGTACCGCGGCGACGAATCCGTCACCGGCGCCGATCCCGCGCCCACCGTCCTCAACGCCGGCGCCCGGCACGAACTGCTCGCAGAAGCCTTCGGCGGCAAGGGTTACCACGTCACGACACCAACCGAACTCGAGGAGGCACTGACCGAATCGCTGGCGTCCAACGGCCCGGCGCTGATCGACTGCGCCCTCGACCCCGCCGCCGGAGTGGAGAGCGGCCACCTGGCCGGCCTCAACCCCCAGCGGCGTGACGTGCAATCCAAGTGAGAATGCCTGCGAACTCTGGGTATTCAAGGAACGGTTGATCGATGCCGAGAAGGAGACACCATGGCCCACGTATTCGTCGAACCACGACCAAAAGGCCGTGACGGAGACCCGATTTCCCACTACGTCGTGGAAGAACACGCAGACAGCGTTCTTGCCGAGTTCAACACCCAGCAGGAAGCTGTCGAGTGGGCGAAACAGCAGGGACACGCACCTCACGTCGCCCGCGTCCGACACCTGGACGACAGGAAGAAGCCCGACCAATGGCGGGCGGTCTAGCCGCCCGACCAGCTTTGCCAGTGAGAGGGCCGAGCGGCCCGAGAACCGCGTGCACTTCGACGTCACCCGCGTCACTCGGGTGACTTCATCGGCGCCCCGCTATGCCGAATTGTTTGCTATGGCCGCTCGGGGTGGATAGCCACTAGAATATTCGCTTGTGTCCACCGCACCATCCCGAGCACCATCCCGAAGGGTGAAGGCCATGCGTCGAGCGGTTCGTTACTTATTCGTCCTGGTCGCGACCACGACGATGGCCGCAGCCGGGTCGGGCAGCCCCGCCACCGGCGCCGTTCCGGTACCGCATCCGCTTCCCGCTGTCGCGTCGGTGTTTCCCAGCCAAGGCGCGGTGGTAGGCATCGCCACACCTGTTGTGGTGACCTTCACAGCTCCGGTGGCCGATCATCGCGCCGCCGAGCGGTCCATCCGCATCAGCTCACCGAGCAATATGACCGGCCACTTCCAGTGGCTGGACGGCAATGTCGTGCAGTGGGTGCCGGACCGGTACTGGCCCGGCCACACCCGCGTGTCGGTGGGGGTGCAGGAGCTGACGGAGGGCTTCGAGACCGGCGACGAATTGCGCGGTGTGGCCAGTATTTCCGCGCACACCTTCACCGTCAGCCGCAACGGCGAGGTGCTTCGAACGATGCCGGCGTCGATGGGCAAGCCCAGTCGTCCCACGCCGATCGGAAACTTCAACGCCATGTCCAAGGAACGCACCGTCGTGATGGACTCCCGCACCATCGGCATTCCGCTCAATTCCTCGGACGGGTACCTGATCACCGCGTCGTACGCGGTACGCGTCACGGGCAGTGGGGTTTACGTGCATTCGGCGCCGTGGTCGGTGAACTCGCAGGGCTACGCCAACGTCAGCCACGGCTGCATCAACCTGAGCCCGGACAACGCCGCCTGGTACTTCAACATGGTCACCATCGGCGACCCGATCGACGTCGTGGCCTGAACCCCAGCGGTTGCCGCGTTTCTAGCGTGAATCCTTGGCTTTGCGCGTGAATCCTCGGCTTTCAGCGTGAATCCTTGGCTTTGCGTGGGAAGCCTGGGCGGGATTTCGGGCGATTTTCCCGCCCTGAGCTCACCCTGAAAGCCGTCGCTTCACAACCGAAGCCGGGGAGTCACAGCGAAGTGGGGCATACAGTCGGAAGCATGTCCAACACCCTGCAGGACCCGCGGGTCGCCTCGACGCTCGACCGGATGTACACCGCCGCCAAGGACCAGATGTCGCTGTTGCGCGCACGGCACGATCAGTTCAACCGTCCGATGACGGCGCAGGAGCGCACCGAGGCGATGAGCGAGTTCTACATCCCGGTGACTCCCGATGCGGGCCGGTTGCTCTACGCGCTGGTGCGGGCTACCCGTCCCGCGACCGTCGTCGAATTCGGCATGTCCTTCGGCATTTCCGCGATCCACCTCGCCGCCGCGGTGCGCGACAACGGCAGCGGCCGGGTGATCACCACCGAACTGAGCGACACCAAGATCGCCGCGGCCAAGCAGACCTTCGCCGACACCGGATTGCAGGACGTGATCACCATCCTGGAAGGCGATGCGTTGAGCACGCTCCAACAGGTGGGTGAGCCGGTCGATTTCGTCCTGCTCGACGGCTGGAAAGACCTGTACGTCCCGGTGATCAAGCTGCTCGAACCGTCACTGTCCGCGGGCGCGCTGGTGATCGCCGACAACACCGAAGCCCCCGACACCCGGCCCTATCTGGACCACGTCCGCGGCCCCGGCAACGGCTACGTCAGCTTCAACTTCCCCGCCAGAGACAGCGACAGCATGGAACTCAGCTGCTGGACCGGCTAACGCAGTGACTCCTCCAGCCACGGCAGCAGCCATTTGACCCCCTCCGGGGTGAGGTGCACACCGTCGCTGCGCAGCTTGATGCCGTCGACCTTGGTGGTGTAGACGCCGTCCGGGCCGAGCTTCTTGTTCAGGTCGACGATCCCGACATTCCGGCGCTGCCCAATTGCGTTGCGCAGCATCGTGTTCCACTGATTGACCCGATCCGGCTGGTCCTCCGGATACAGCCGGCCGTCCGGCTTCTCCCCGCCCCGGCTGTAGGGCACCGTGGCCACCATCACCCGGACACCGGTGGAGCCGACGATGTCCAGGGCCCGATTCAGCTCGAAGTTCAGGTAGGCGTCGAAGGCCGGGTCGCCGATGTGCGTCCACTTGCCCTCGTTGACCCGGTCCACCGTCTCCCACCGGCCGATCACCAGCAGTGCGACATCGGGCCGGTCCTGGTTGATCTGCGTCGCCCAGCGACCGGGCCAGGTGTCGCATTCCGTCCGCTGCTCCAGCGTCTGGCCGATGTAGCGGTACGGCGTGCCGCGCACCAGGCTGCATCCGATGACGGTGTGGTCGACGAACTTGAAGCCGGGTGTCGGCGGCAGGAAGTGCATCATCGTCCAGCCGATGGAATCGCCGAACACCGAAACGGTGAACGGCTGGTTGGGATCCCGCGGGCCGGGGACCGCGGTGGGCTGGCCGGCTCCCGGCGGCGACGGCGACACCGCCGCCACCGCGGAAACCCCCGGCGGTAGCCCGACTTCACGCAGTCCCGTGCCGACCGGAACCACCAGGATCGTCGCCGCGGCGGCGCTGGCGACGGTCGCCGCCGCCAACGGCAGCAGCGGCACCCGCTCCGGTCGCCAACGCCGGATCGGTTGCTCGATCGCCCAATACGAGACACCGGCCACCGCCAGCGTCAGCGCGCAGCGGGCCGCGAACAGTCCGGCGCCGGACCACCCGGTGCGTTCGCCGTTGAGCACCAGGAAGATCGGCCAGTGCCAGAGATACACGCCGTAGGAGATGCTGCCCAGCCACACCAGAGGGCGCCAGGCCAGCGCGCGAGCCACCGCACCGCGCTGCTCGATCGCGACGGGTGCCACCACCAGGACGGCGGCGACGGCCACCACGATCAGCAGACCGTGCCGGAACTCACCGGCACTGCCTTTCGCGTAGTGCGTGACCAGCGCGAGCACCACCAACCCGACCATCGGCAGCACCCGGGCGGCGCGTCGCCCCCACCGGGTGCGGATCAGGCACCATCCCCGGTTCAGCGACGGCCAGTCGCGGACCAGCAGGGCCGATGCCGCGGCACCGATCAGCAGCGCCTGCGCCCGGGTATCGGTGCCGAAGTAGATCCGGTCGCGGGTGGCGTCGCTGGTGAACACGATGGCGGCCGCCGCCGAAGCCAACACGCCGAGGCTGGCGATGACGAAGGCGGTGAACCGGACGTGCCCGACGGTGGTCTTGGCGAAATAGCGCCGGGCGCGGGCCGCCAACAACAGGGTCACCGCGATCAGCAGCACCGGCCAGACGATGTAGTACTGCTCTTCGACCCCCAGCGACCAGGTGTGCTGCAGCGGCGACGGCGGTGCACCTTGGGTGAAGTAGTCCGTCTTCTGGGCCACGAACCGCCAGTTCGCCATCCAGCAGAACGCGGCGATCGCGTCACCGCGCAGACCGTTCAGCGACTGGTACGGCAGGAACTCGCGGGCCACGCTGACCGTCAGAACCATCAGCAGCAGCGCCGGCAGCAGGCGGCGCGCCCGTCGTATCCAGAAGCCGGTCAGGTCTATCCGACCGCTGCGGCCGAGTTCGTCGAGCAACAGTGAAGTGATCAGGAAGCCGCTGAGCACGAAGAAGATGTCGACACCGATGAATCCGCCGGCGACACCGGGGATGCCGCCGTGCCCGATCAGGACCAACCCGACCGCTATCGCGCGCAGGCCGTCCAAAGCTGGGATGCCGCTGTGCCGTTCGGGCCGGTCCCAGACTGCTGACCGTCCGGCACGACGAACCGGGGCGACCCAACGTTTACGGGATGCGGACGAAGCCGGTGCGGTGTCCGTCCCGCCCGGCTCAGCGTCTGCCGCTGCTGCGCCCTGACCATTCGGTCGTCCGGCGCCGAATTTGGTGGCGATACGTCGCTGCCCCTCCTCTTGATCCCAGCAAGCCTAGGTGCGGGACGCTCCGATCTCGGTCAGGACACGCGGGATAGTCCAAGACACGCAACGGATTTGCTCATTCCGGTCCGTATCCTGGTCGCGGACACACCGCAGCACGAGCAGAAGGCATCGACATGGGCTGGTTTTCCCGGCGCCGCAAGACCAAGCCGGAGCCGGAAGTCACCAGCGCACCCCATGCCCAACTGCCGATCCCCGAGTCAGGCGCCGGGCCGCCGTGGACCGGCCGCGCGCTGCAACTCCCCGCGTCACCCAGCCCGGCGACCGCGTCCCAACTGGCCGAAAGCGCCGCCGCTGCGGCCCTACAGGTGGCCGGTATCGAGCTCGACTACAGCCCGGCCTCGCTGCACCGGGTGGACGAGATCCTGGACGGCTTTCGCGCGGCCGGATCGGACTTTCTGGCCGAGTCCATCTTCGTGTTCGGCTGCTATCTCGGTGAAGTCATGGTCCGCCACGCCGGCTATCAGTGGGTCGAGACACCCGACGACCTCGTCCAGCATCTGGGCAGGCTCACCGTTTACCACCCCGGCACCCGGTCCCGCGCCAACCCGATCGACAAGGCCTTCAAACGCGTCGACTACGGCGATCCGGACAACCTGCCGTACTTCTACCGCGTGTTCACCACCGAGAACCCGTTCCAGTCTTAGCCGACCCGTCGAACAGCCCGCCGCTCAACGGAATTCGAAGTGACGCCGGATCCCGTCGAGCATCTTCGTGTGCGCGTCGACCGCCTCGCGCACGGTGAACGCGACCAACGGCCGCGGCGCGGCGAACCGGATCCGCTCGGTGACGCGGGTGCCGTCGTCGACGGGTTGGAAACTCACCGTCGCGCGTAGCCGCACGCCCGGCCACTGGTCCGCTTCGGTGTGCACGTCACCCTCGACCGGCACGTGCAGCCGCGCGCGGTAACGGACCTTGGTTTTCAGCGGCCCCAACGGGATTCGGTCGACGACCCGGTAGCTCACCCGGTAGCCCGCGGGCGTGTCGTCGCGGGAGAGCAACTGCACCGCCACGATCAGCGGGTGCACCAGTCTGAGGTTGTCCAGGTCGACGTAGTACTCGCGTACCTGGGCCGGGGGCGCGGGCACGTCTGCGGTCAGCGTCCGTTCGGCTCGCCCTACCCACCACGCCACCAGGTCACCCTACGTGCGCGGGCTAAGGCTCAGGCGCCTCCGCGGCTTTGGGTGTGCATCCTTGGCGTTGATTGTGAAATGACGGCTTTCGGGGTGAACCCACGGCGGAAAAATCGACGGGATCCCACCCAGGCTTCACGCTCAACGCCCAGGCTTCACCCTCAAAGCCCAGGCTTCACGCTCAACGCCCAGGCTTCACGCTCAACACGCCCAGCGGCTAACCGAACTGCGCAACCAACTGCGCGGTCCGCCACCAGATCAACGCCGCGAAGACGACCAGGGTCGCGGCCGTCGCCGCCGCTTGCACGAGGTCTCGCCGCTTCCGGGGTGCGTACACGTACGCCGCGGCGACCAATCCGCCGGTCACCAGACCGCCCACATGCCCTTGCCAGCTGATCTGATGGGAACTGACCGCCGGCGCCACGAAGGTGAACGCGAGGTTGACGACGACGATGACGGCGACGATCATGCGAACGTCGAGGTTGAGCCGCTTGGCCACCACGAAGATGGCCGCGAACAGTCCGTAGATCGCACCCGAGGCACCCGCCGTCGCGGTGTTCAACGGCGCCAGCAGATAGACCAGCACCGAACCACCCAGCCCGCTCAACGCGTACAGACCGACGAATCGCAACCGGCCGAGCCACTGCTCCAGCGGTGCTCCCACGAAGTAGAGCGCCAGCATGTTCAGCAGCAGATGCTGAGGTCCGTAGTGCAGAAACGCCGAGGTCACCAGGCGGTACAACTCGCCGTGCGCGACCGCCCGCGGCCACAGCGTGAAAGCCCGTTGCGCATCGACCGACAGGTACTCCGCGACGAACGCCAGCACGTTTATCGCGATCAGCACGTAGGTGACCACCGGCCGACCGGCGCGCTCCCGCCCGCCGAACTGGGTGCGGGGCTGCCGGATGCTGGCCGCACCCGCCTGGACACATTCCACGCACTGGTGACCGACGGCGGCGCTGCGCATGCAGTCCCCACAGATCGGCCGCTCGCATCGGGTGCACCGGAGGTAGGTCTGGCGGTCGGGATGCCGGTAGCAGGTCGGCGCATCGGCCGGCAGCTGCGGTGTATTCATTGCGCCCATTCTTGCCTGCCGCGCCGGCACGCCGTCGAATGGGCAGGCGAGCTATTCCCTTCCCCCGCTCGGTTCACCTACTGTGATTCGGGTGGAGTCAAACGGAACCCCAGAATTGGTGGCCGTCGAAAATCTGCATTCCGGTGACCCGATCACCGACGGTGGTCAGCGCTACATAGTTCTCGAGTCCAAAGCCGTCGGCGACGGCTGCGTGGTTCTTGAATTGGAGTCCCGAGTGGACCACCACCTGCAGGTTATCGAAAAGTCTTTTCCGACCGGCTATCACGTCAACCGGGCACATCACCGAACTCTCTAGATAATTCGTCGATCCGACCTCCTCGGCCGGGATCGCGCGACGAGTAGCCGCTCGACGGCTACCGCCGGCTCATGTTTTCCGCCACCATCGAGCCGCCGCCGCGCTTCCTGGCCCACCCCCGATAGCCTGTCGAATTTCGTCTGCCACTTCGCCTTTCAGGTTGTCGCCGACGGGGTATCCCGGCGGCTATCCGCGGGCCGTGTGGACAGGTCACCGAGGCGCCGGAAGGATTGGCACGGTAGACGTCAGCGAAGGGTGATGAATTGAAGATTCCGGGTGTGGCCGACATCGTCGGCGCTCTCACCGGAGGGGCAACGCAGATCGTGCGTGCCGGTGTCCAGGGTGCCGCCGACACGGCCGACGCGGTGCAGAAGCTGACCAGTCCGGTCGCCGAACTGGTCGGCCCGGTGGTGCAGTCGGTGACGCACACCACCGGCCGGGCGATCGGGTTGGGTGGTTCCACCGACGGCGCGCCCGAGCCCGTCACCCCGCCGGTGCGGTGGGAGAGCGGACGACGAGTGCACCTGGATCTCGACCCGCTGCTGCCCTTCCCCCGGTGGCACGAGTACGCGCCGGTGATCGAGGAGCCGGTTCGGCGCCTCCCGGGAGTGGCCAGCGCTCACGTCGAAGGTGCCCTGGGCCGGCTGGTCGTGGAAATCTCCGACGGCGCGGACGTCGATGACGTGTTGGAGGAGGTGCGCGACACCGCCACAGCGGTGGCGCGCGATCTCGCTGAGTCGGGGAAGGCCTCCGCACCCCGGGCCGCCCCGTTCGCTGACCCGGGCAACCCGTTGGCGATCCTGGTGCCACTGACCGCGGCGGCAATGGACGCCGTGGCGGTGGGCGCCGCGGTGACCGGGTGGTTCACCCGAATGCCCGTAGCCCCGAGCAGCGCCAAGGCAGCGGCGGCACTGATCAACTACCAACCGCGGGTGGTGTCCGCGCTGGAGTCCCGGCTCGGCCGGGTCGGCACCGACATCGTCCTGAGCGGTTCGACCGCGCTGGCCTACGGATTGAGCCAGTCCATCAGCACGCCGCTGCTGGACCTCGTCCAGCGCAGCCTGCAGCTGTCCGAGGCCGCGGCGCACCGGCAACGGTGGCGGGAACGGGAGCCGCAACTCGCCTCACCCGACCGGCCGCAGGCTCCGGTGGTCCCGGTCCTGTCGTCGGCCGAGGTCGAGCACACCCCACGGCACAACTGGGCGGCCGCGGCCGCGGGCGAGGCCTCGCACGTCGTCGTCGACGGCGCCATCGATTCCGCGATCGACCAGGACAAGCGCTCGATGAAGGGCCCGGTCGAGGAGTACGGAGCCCAGGCCGCCAGCGGTTCGGTGGTGGCGGCGGCAGGAGCGCTGTTCGCCGGGGGCGGTGCCGCCGAGGCAGCCGAAGCGATCCTGGCCGGCGTGCCGAAAGCCGCGCACGTCGGCCGCGAGGCGTTCGCGACCACCTTGGGGCGCGGATTGGCGAACGCGGGGTTGCTGTTGCTCGACCCGGGCGCGCTGCGGCGGCTGGATCGGGTGAAGGTGGTGGTGATCGACGGCGCCGCATTGCGCGGTGATCACCGGGCGGTCCTGCGCGCGCAGGGCGACGAGCCGGGTTGGGACGACGACCGCGTCTATGAGGTGGCCGACGCGCTGCTGCACGGGGAGGAAGCTCCCGAGCCCGACCCCGACGAGTTGCCCGCCGTCGGCGCCCGGCTGAAATGGATTCGGCCGCAAGGGTCCTCGGCGACGCCGGCACAGGGCCTCGAGCACGCGGACCTGATCAACGACGGCGAACGGGTCGGCGGCGTCGACGTCGGTTGGGAAGTCGACCCCTTCGCGATCCCCCTGCTGCAGACCGCTCACCGCACCGGAGCTCGGGTGGTGTTGCGTCACGTGGCCGGCACCGAAGACCTCTCGGCCAGCGTCGGTTCGACGCACCCACCCGGCACGCCGCTGTTGAAGCTGGTCCGGGACCTCCGTATCGACCGCGGGCCCGTGCTGCTGATCACCGCCCTGCACCGCGACTTCGCGTCGACCGACACGCTGGCCGCGCTGGCCATCGCCGACGTCGGCGTCGCCCTGGACGACCCGCGCGCCGCCACACCGTGGACGGCCGACATCATCACCGGCACCGACCTGGCCGCCGCGGTGCGGATCCTGTCGGCGCTGCCGGTGGCGCGCGCGGCCAGCGAATCCGGAGTGCATCTGGCTCAGGGCGGCACCACGCTGGCCGGCCTGCTGCTGGTCACCGGTGAGGACGGCAGAACCACCAACACCCCGTCGCTGCGGCGCTGGCTCAACCCGGTCAACACCGCCGCCGCGACAGCTATGTTGTCCGGATCCTTCTCGGCGGCCCGGGTGCTGCGACTGCCCGATCCCACCCCGCAGCCGCTGACCGCCTGGCACGCCCTGGATCCCGAGATCGTGTACTCGCGCCTGTCCGGTGGGTCGCGCCCGATCGCGGTCGAACCGGGCACCTCGACCTGGCGACGCCGCCTCGACGACCTGTCGTACGCGCCGTTGATCTCGCCGCTGCGGGGCCCGGTGCAGGTGCTGGGCCGACTGGCGGCGGCCACGCGAGTCGAGCTGAGCGATCCACTGACCCCGATTCTGGCGGTCGGTGCCGCGGCGTCGGCCATCGTCGGCAGCAATGTGGACGCGTTGCTGGTGGCCGGCGTGATGGGGGTCAACGCACTGACCGGTGGTGTGCAGCGGCTGCGCGCCGAGGCCGCCGCGGCCGAGCTCTTCGCCGAACAGGACCAGCTGGTGCGACGCGTGGTGGTGCCCGCGGTGGCGACGACGCGGCGCCGGCTGGAGGCCGCGCAGCACGCCACCCGCACCGCCACCGTGTCAGCCAAGAAGCTGCGTCCCGGTGACGTCATCGACGTGGCCGCGCCGGAGGTGGTGCCGGCCGACGCGCGGCTGCTGGTGGCCGAGGACCTCGAAGTCGACGAGTCCTTCCTCACCGGCGAGTCGCTGCCGGTCCACAAACAGGTCGATCCGGTCGCCGTCAACGATCCCGAGCGTGCCTCAATGCTGTTCGAGGGCAGCACGATCGTCGCCGGACGTGCGCGGGCGATCGTGGTCGCCACCGGTGTCGGTACCGCCGCCCAGCGGGCCATCTCGGCAGTCGCCAACGTGGAGACCTCGGCCGGTGTGCAGGCCCGGCTGCGCGACCTGACGTCCAAGGTGCTGCCGCTCACCCTGGCGGGCGGCGCGGCGGTGACCGGTCTGGCGTTGCTGCGCCGGACCACGCTGCGCCAAGCGGTCGCCGACGGGGTCGCGATCGCCGTCGCCGCCGTTCCGGAAGGGTTGCCGCTGGTGGCCACGCTGTCCCAGCTCGCCGCCGCACAGCGGCTGACCGCGCGCGGGGTGCTGGTGCGGTCGCCGCGCACCATCGAGGCGCTGGGCCGGGTCGACACCATCTGCTTCGACAAGACCGGGACCCTGACCGAGAACCGGCTGCGCGTGGTGTGCTCGGTGCCGAGCAGTGCCGGGCCGGAAGACCCGCTGCCCGAGCGCACGGATGCGCGTTACGCCGAGGTGCTGCGCGCCGCGGCGCGCGCGTCCACGCAACCCCAGAATGGCGAAGGACACGCGCACGCGACCGACGAAGCGATCATCAACGCCTCGAATTCACTGAACGGACAAGGCGATTCGGACTGGACGATCCTCGCCGACGTGCCGTTCGAATCCAGTCGGGGCTTTGCCGCTTCGATCGGCATCGGATTGGACGCGGACGCGACGCCGATGTTGATGATCAAGGGCGCACCGGAGGTGATCCTGCCCCGCTGCCGATTCACCGATCCCGGAGCCGAGCGGGAGCAAGCCGAATCGTTGGTGCACCACCTCGCCGAGCGGGGGCTGCGGGTACTCGCCGTGGCGCAACGCACGTGGGAAAACGGCACCGCCGAGGACGAGGACACTGATCCCGAAGCCGTCGACGTCGCCGCGCACGACCTCGAACTGCTCGGCTATGTGGGACTGGCGGACACGGCGCGGGAGTCCGCCCGGCCGCTGATCGAGCAGCTGGTGGCGGCGGACCGCAACGTCGTGCTGATCACCGGAGACCATCCCGTCACCGCGCGAGCGATCGCCTGTCAGCTGGGTTTGCCCGAGGACGCGCGGGTGGTGACCGGCGCCGAACTGGCCGGCATGGACGAGGAGGGCCACGCCAAGCTCGCCGACGACGTCCAGGTCTTCGCCCGGGTCAGTCCGGAACAGAAGGTACAGATCGTGGCGGCGCTGCAACGCTGCGGCCGGGTGACCGCGATGGTGGGCGACGGCGCCAACGACGCCGCCGCCATCCGAATGGCCGACGTGGGCATCGGGGTCAGCGGTCGGGGCTCCTCGGCCGCCCGCACCGCCGCCGACATCGTCCTGACCGACGACGACCTGGGTGTCCTGCTCGACGCACTGGTTGAGGGCCGCAGCATGTGGACCGGGGTGCGCGACGCGGTCACCATCCTGGTCGGCGGCAACGTGGGCGAGGTCCTGTTCACCATCCTGGGCACCGCGTTCGGCCAGGGACGGGCACCGGTGGGAACCCGACAGCTGTTGTTGGTCAATCTGCTCACCGACATGTTCCCGGCTCTTGCTGTCGCCGTCACCTCGCAGTACGACGACCCAGAGGAAGACGACGACCTCTCGCCCGAAGAGGTCGACGAGGAGCGCCGGATACGTCAGCGCGAGGTGCTGACCCAGCCGACGCCGTCACTCGGTGACGCCCTGATGCGTCAGATCGTCAACCGCGGCGTGATCACGGCCGCCGGCGCGACGGCGGCGTGGGCCATCGGGCGGTGGACGCCCGGTACCGAAAGACGCACCTCCACAATGGGTTTGACGGCTCTGGTGACCACTCAGCTGGCGCAGACGCTGGTGACCCGCAGCCACAGCCCGCTGGTGGTGGCCACGGCCCTGGGCAGTGCGGGGGTATTGGTCGGCATCATCCAGACTCCGGTGCTGAGTCAGTTCTTCGGATGCACCCCGCTGGGCCCGGTGGCCTGGACCGGCGTGATCGGTGCGACGGCGGGCACGACCGCGATCTCGGTGCTGGCCCCGCAATGGCTGGCCAAGACCGTCGAGGCCGTGCAGCCCGAACTGGAGGAAGGCGCCGAGTAGCTTAGGCCCCGATTCGGCCGCGAGCGTCCCCAAAATGCCACTCAATCCGGTGTTTTGGCGTACATATGAGCGCCCTCGCCGAATACCAGGCGCCCATGAGCTAGCCGGACAGTTCCCGGCGTATCACCTTGCCCGCGGGATTGCGCGGGATGCTCTCGACGATCGCAATATCCCGGGGCTGCTCGAAACGGGAAACCTTGCCCTTCAGGAACTCTCGTATCGCCGACTCGTCGACATCGGCGTCCGGCCGCAACACCACGAAGGCGGCCAGGCGCTTCCCGAACTGTTCGTCGGCCACCCCCACCACCGCGTTCTCGGCGATGTCGGGATGACCGGCCAACGCGTTCTCCAGCGCACGGGGATAGACGTTCTCGCCGCCCGAGACGATCATGTCGTCCTCGCGGCCCACGATGTACAGCCGGCCCGCCTCGTCGAGATAACCCATATCACCGGTGCTGGCCATGCCGTCGATCACCGCTTTGGCGCCGCCGCCGATATAACCCTGCGAATTCAGTTCGCCGCCGACGAATATGCGACCGGTGACTCGTGGACCAACGGGTTTGCCACTGCGGCTGTAGATGCGGACCGGGCAACCGGCGACGGGCCTGCCGACGGTCTCTGGAAAGCGGCGTAGCTCCGACGGTGTCGCCAGCGAGCCGATGCCGACCTCGGTGGAGCCGTACAGGTTGTAGACGACGTCGCCGTAGGCGTCCATGAACCGCCGGGCCAGCCCGGGGTCGAGCCGGTCACCGCTGGATACCACAACCCGCAAGGCCGGCAACGGGTTTCGCTTTCGGACCCGCTCGGGCAGGTCTAGGAGACGGGACAGCATGATCGGCACCGCACTCATCGCGTCGGCCCGATGCAACGAGGCCTGCGCCAGGGTCGCTTCGGCGTCGAAGCGACGGTGAGTCAGGACCGTGCCGCCCAGGCTCACGGTGAGCGTCAGCATGCCGAACCCCAGACCGTGAAACATCGGCGTTGCCATGGCCATTCGGGTTCCGGCATGCAGCCCGGTGCGCTGCAGAATCGTCACACCGACGCCCAGACCGGAACTCACCTTCGGACTGCGCGGCACACCCTTGGGCACACCCGTGGTGCCCGACGTCAGCAGGATGATCCGGCCTGAGCGCGCGACCTTGGGCCGGGAGCGCCCGCCGCCCGGTTCGACCTGCTCCGGGTCGATCGCCGTGACGGATTCGGTGGTCTGGTGTATCTGGTGCAGAAACTCGTTGTCGCAGAACATCGTCCGGACCCGATTGACGTCCAGCGCTCCGGCGAGCGCGTCGGTGCGAAATTCCGTGTTCACCAACACGACGTCCGCGCCGACCAACCCGGTGGCGAAGACCGCGGCGAGGAAGTTGCGCCCGTTTCGGCACATCACGCCGACCGGTTGCCCCGGCTCGACACCGGCGTCCAGCAGTGCGCGGCCCAGGGAATCGGTCATCGCCTGCAGTTGGTGGTAACTCAGCGCGCCGTCGTCGTCGATGATCGCGGTGCGGTCCGGCCAGCGTGCCGCCGAAATCGCCAGCAGCGTATACAGATTCGTGCCGCTGCGAGCGACCTCACGTACCAGCCGCAGCGCCGCCACCGGACCCGGCGGGGCGAGCAACCCCGATGACAGCACCGCACGAGCCGCCGTACCCAGCACGCTGTCCGCCATGACCGTCACGCTAACCCGATGCCCCGCGACCGCTCGACGCCGGCTCGGCGAAGAACCGCCGGTGCCATAGCCGCGCCGCACTTTCGGCAGGGCCGGCCAGCAGCACCGACGCGAGTTCGGCCGGCCACACCCACGGCGGTTCGCTGGTGCGCGGCCGTTCGATGATCGCTTTGGCGATCGCGTCAGCGGCCTCATCCGGCGTCAACCCGGGCAGCCTGCCCAACAGCGGGGTGGGCTCGATCATCCGGGTGCGCACCAGCGCGAAGTAGATGGTCGTGACGCCGACGCCGTCGCCGTGCAGTTCCGGGGCCACGCTGCGCAGCCATCGGTCGAAAGCCCCTTTGGACGCTTGATAAGCGCCCCACTGCGGACCGGGCACCACGCGCACACCGACACTGGACACGTTGACGATGTGCCCACCACCGGCCTCACGCATCGCCGGCAGCAGTCCCAGCAGCAGCCAGATCGGCCCGAGGTAATTGATGTCGATCGTGCGCTGGAAATCGTGCGGCCGGTCGTACTGGTGGTGCAGGGACCTGCGCAGCGACTTTCCCGCGTTGCTCACCACGATGTCCAGCGGGCCGTGGTTCTCGTTGATCTGCTTGGTCAGCACGGCGACGGCGGCTTCGTCGCTCAGATCGGTCGGGTAGGCCGCGGCCTGTCCCCCACCGGCGTTGATCGCGGCCGCGAGGTCCTCGAGCCGCTCGGCCGATCGCGCCACGAGCAGCACGCCGGCCCCGGCTGCGGCCAACTTGCGGGCGGTCGCCTCGCCGATGCCGTACGAAGCACCGGTCACCAGCACGGTCTTGCCGGAGACGGCGTTGCGCAACTTGTCGGGGTCCGCCACGCGCGCGGGATTGGCCAGCCGGTCAAGAACCGCCGCTACCAGATTCATGGGTCCGGGTCTCCCGATCGCTCTTCGATCTGCCTCGAACCATCATGACCCACGGTCACCGTGCGGGTGCATGGGACTTCCCATCCCGCGGCGGCGACCCGCAAGCGGGACTAGTCGCGATCGCAAGAGCGGCCGCTAGGCCGCTCGCAGCGGGTCACGACCATCGGACTAGGCGGCTGTCAATCTCTCAGTTGAGCCGCTTGCGTGGGTCGACCCCCACCCGCTCCCACGCATCCGCCGCCCACGGCGTGTAGATCACGCGCACCGGCAACCGGTTCAACACCGGATTGAGCGCCCGCATGACGGCGGCGAAGCGCTGAAAACGCTTCTCCTTCTTATCGTTCCAGGCCAAGCCGCACACTTCGCGCATCTGCGGCGGACACGTTCCGACGATGACCAGCCGAGCGTAGGCATTGATCGGCGCCGACAGGATCTTCCAGATCGGCGGCGGAATCCGGCGCGGCGCCGGGATGCCTTTCCGGATGTAACCGGTGCCGTACAACACCGTCTTGTGCGGCACGAAGCGTTCCAGCATGCCGTCCCAGTAGGCGACGAACTGGTCGTAGGTCTGCGGCTGCCCGCGGTCACTGACGCCGTAGAGGCTGAACCAGACCTTGCTCTCCTGAAAAATCTGCTCCTTCTCGGCGTGCGACAACCGCCGGATGAAGGTGTCGGTGTTGTAGAGCACCTGGTCGACGAAGGTCGCGTGCGCCCAGTAGAACAGCTCGGGATTCAGCGCGTGGTAGCGCGAGCCGTCGCTGATGGTGCCCTTGATCGGCTTGTGGAAGTCGCGCACGGTCCGGCCCCAGGCGTGCGGGTCGTCGGAGTACACCGTCTTCATCAGGGGCGGACCGGTCCGCTTGGCCCGACCGAGGGTGTCGCTGAAGATCACCGAATGGTCCAGCACGCCCTGGCCCAGTTGTTCGATGCAGTTCTCGGTGCCCGCGACCCGTTGAAAGCCGAAGATCTGGGTGCGGTGGTCCCCGTAGAACTTCCAGATGAGCGAATCCGGACCGAGCACCGGTGCCGTCTCGTCAATCTCGTCGACGACCATCGGCGTCCCCTCGCGCACGCCGGTGTCGAAGTCCAGATCCAGTTCAGCCGTCATGGTGTCCCCCGGTTGTGAAGCACAGACACAAACTTGTACTTTTGTTTCACCTTACCCTTAGTGGACCCGGCGACCAATGTGGTGACCACCACAGCGTCGACCCCACACGCGGTGCAGAGAGAATCACAGTCATGCCGTCCAAGATGGGCCCGCAGGCGTCGGCCGACCTCACCGACCTCGACCGCACCATCCTGGACACCGCCCGCGCCATCTTCGAGACCTACGGGGTGCGCCGGGCCAACATCGAGGACATCGCCGCCCGCGCGGACGTCAGCCGCAGCACCATCTACCGCCGCTTCCCCAGCAAGGACGCCCTTTTCGAGGCGGTAGTGCGACGCGAGGGCAAGCTGTTCTTCACCACTCTGGACCACGCCACCAGCGGCCGGAACCCGCAGGAGGCGGTCATCGAGGCGTTCGCCCTCGGCGTCCGACTCATCCAGGATTCCCCGCTGTATTCGCGCATTGCGGAGAGCGAACCCGAGTTGTTCGGGATGTTCTCCCGCTCGCAGGTGTTTCCGATCAACCAGTTCGCCGACGGGATCGCCCACACCCTGCGCCGGTGCGGCGCCGACATGCCCGAGGCGGACCTGGCCAACATCGCCGACATCCTGCTGCGGGTGGCCGTCGGCATCATCGTGTTCCCCACCGACCGCCTCGACACGTCGGACCCCCAGGCCGTCCGCCACTATGCGGCGCACTACCTGGTCCCGATCATTGACAGCAAGTCCCCAGGTCACGCTTGTAGCGTGGTCAGGGCCGATGAATGACAAGCAAGCCAGTGCAGGATTGTTGTCTCCGCACGTGTTACGCGACTACGCGTTGCTCGCCGACGGAGAGCGGGGAGTCGTCGTCGGGCCGCGTGGTGACTATTGCTGGATGTGCCTGCCGCGCTGGGACAGTCCGGCGGTCTTCAGCTCACTGCTAGGTGGGCGCGGTGCCTACGTCGTGTGCCCGGCCGACACCGGGTTCGTATGGGGTGGCCACTATGAGAAGCGATCGCTGATCTGGCGGTCGCGGTGGGTGACCACCGACGGCATTGTCGAATGCCGAGAAGCGTTGGCGTATCCCGGTGATCGGCACCAGGCGGTATTGTTGCGCCGCATCTCCGCGCTCGATCGTCCGGTGCAAGTGCGGATCGTGCTGGACTTACGTGCCGACTTCGGCGCCGAGCCGATGCGCGATCTGCGCCGCACGGAAGGGATTTGGACCGGCCGTTGCGGACCGCACCGGTTCCGCTGGACCGGTGCGCACGACGCGCAACGCTGTGCAGACGGTTCGCTCGAACTGATCGTGCAGGTGCTGCCGGGACAGGACCGCGACCTGGTCCTGGAATGCTCGGACCGGGAATTGAAATCCGGCCCGGTGCGGCCCGACAACGCCTGGCGACAGACCGAAAGTGCTTGGCACGACGCGGTTCCCGATGTCTCGGGCACCCTGGCCGATGTCGATGCCGAACTCGCCTACGCGGTGCTGCGCGGCCTGACCAGCAGCGGGGGCGGCATGGTTGCGGCGGCGACGATGTCGCTGCCGGAGCGCGCCGAACAGGGCCGCAACTACGACTACCGGTACTGCTGGATCCGCGACCAGTGTTACGCCGGACAGGCGATCGCCGGTGCCGGTGGCTACCCGTTGCTCGACGATGCTGTGCGGTTCGTCAGCGAGCGCGTGCTGGCCGACGGACCCCGACTCCAGCCGGCCTACTCGGTAGACGGCAGCGCGCTGCCGCGGGAACGGGATCTCGATCTGCCCGGTTATCCCGGTGCCGTGGTCAAGAGCGGCAACTGGGTGACCGACCAGTTCCAGCTCGACGCCTGCGGTGAGGCGCTGCTCCTGCTGGCCGCGGCGGCACGCCTCGACCGCCTCGACAGCGATCACTGGCGCGCGGCGCAGACGTTGGCGCAGACCATCGAGGACCGGTGGCGCGAGCCCGACGCCGGCATCTGGGAGTTGGCCGACAAGCATTGGGCGCACTCGCGATTGACGTGCGCGGCGGGATTACGGCACATCAGCGAGGTGGCACCGGCACCGCAGGGTTCGCAATGGCGGCAACTGGCTGACCAACTGATCTCGAGCACCGACTCGGACTGTTTGCATCCAACGCGCAGATGGCAACGGGCACCGGATGATTCGCGGATCGACGCCGCACTGCTCATCCCGGCGATTCGGGGCGCAGTGCCGTCCGATGATCCACGCACGGTGAGGACCATCGAAGCTGTGCGTGCCGAGTTGGGAAGACACGGATTCGTCTATCGCTTCCAGCCGGACGAGCGGCCGTTGGGTGAGGCGGAAGGAGCATTCCTGTTGTGCGGCTTCTTGATGGCCTTGGCCGATCACCAACAGGGCAACACCGTCCTGGCGGTGCGATGGTTCGAACGCAACCGGACCGCCTGCGGCTCACCGGGTCTGTTCGCCGAGGAATTCGACGTCACGCAGCGCCAACTGCGGGGAAACCTGCCGCAGGCGTTCGTCCACGCGCTGTTGTTCGAGACGGCGCATCGGCTCGCCGACGGCGATGGCGGGCCGATCGGCAGCGGGACCGGTCGCCGGTGACCCGCGGCGCGTTTGTCACCACCTCCCGCGGGTATCTCCCACTGGTGGTCGGTTTAGTCGGACGGCTATGGCTCAAAGTCTGGCACGGCATCCTGTCGTCTCGACTGCTCACGTTCGACGGGTGGATCGCTTTCGATCTGCCCCGGACGGTGACCGCGATCGGTGAAGTCCTGTTGCTCGGCCTGGTTGCCGTCCACGTCTATGTCCTCACCACTGGGCCGAGTTTGCCCGGTTATTTCATCGGCTACGCGGTGGCACTGATCGCCGGTTGCCTGCTTGCCGCGACGGCGCTGGTGGCGAAGGTCAACGATGCTGTGCCGCAACGGGGTTGGTATCTCGGTAGCTTCGTCTGCGTGGTCTTCCTCGGAATTTACCTGGGCAGCAGGCCGATCGGCTTACCCGGCCTTGAAGCGTTGACCGGTCGGTGGGATGTGGCGCCCGGAACGTTGGCGATGGCGCTGGCCGCTGGCTTCGTCGCCGTGCACGTCACGGTTCTTTCCGGGGTGAACGTGGCTTATCCACGCCGGCAAGGCTGGCAAGACTGAACGGATCCTTCTGCGATGACAACTCTGGATTACCCGGCGTGGCTGCGCATCGAGCACTGGCTCAACGTGCTGTTCGTGACGTTGATCATCCGCAGCGGCATCGAAATCCTCGCCACCCACCCCAAGCTGTATTGGCACGACGACAGCAGACCGGGCACCGAATGGGCGCGGTTCACCCGCAAGGTAATGCCGCGCGACCGGTTATACGACACCCTCGACGAAGAGGAGACCTACCACCCGATTGTCGCCTTACCCGGCCACGCACAACTCGGCATGGGCCGCCACTGGCACTTCTTCGCGGTGATCGGCTGGATTCTGCTGGGCCTGTCCTACTACGTGCTGTTGTTCGCCACCGGCCAGTGGCACCGGTACTGGCCGGCTTCCTGGTCGATCTTCTCGACCGCCTGGGACGACGTCGTCACCTATCTGAGTTTCAACTTGCCGCCGCTGCTGCCCGGCGAACCGATGGACGCCATGCAGAAGTTGACCTACGCCGGCGTCGTCTTCGTGCTCGCGCCGTTCCAGATCCTCACCGGCGCTGCGCAATCCCCCGCGATCGCAGCACGCTTCCCGTGGTACGTCCGGATGTGGGGCGGTCGCCAGTGGGCGCGCAGCCTGCACTTCCTGGGTCTGCTCGCCTTCCTGATATTCATCGTGATCCATCTTTCAATGGTCTTCTTCTGGGGCTGGGGATCGCTGACCGCCTCAATGATCTTCGGCTCGGTGCGCAACACCACGCTGGCCACGGTGCTGTCGCTGGTGATCATCGCGGCAATCGTCGCCGTCCATGCCGCAGCAACGATCTGGAGCCTGCGCAGACCCCGGTCGGTCCAGCGGGTGCTGGGCGCGGTGGTCAACCTCGCACGCCGGGTTCTGCTGCGTCCGCTGGATTCTCGGCAGGACTATCCTGCGGAGAAAATCTCCGAGTCCCATCGGGTCAACGGAAAGCCCCCGGCCAGCACCGAATACAAGGTGATGGCGGTGCACAACTTCGTCGATTGGCGATTGCGCGTCGGCGGTCTGGTGGAAAACCCGGTGACCCTGGATCTGGCCGCGCTGCGCGCCCTCGCCGGCCGGCAATCACAGCGAGTCATGCATCACTGTGTGCAGGGCTGGACCAGCATCGGCGAGTGGAGCGGGATTCCGCTGGCAGAGCTCGCGGACTTGGTGCGACCGCTGCCGCAGGCCAGGTACGTCTGTTTCCTGACGATGCAGGACAACGACCGCGACGAGCCCGCCTCGCACGGCGGCGGACAGTTCTACGAGGTGATCGACCTCGAACTCGTCTACAAGCCCCAGACGTTGCTTGCCTACGAGATGAACGGTCAGCCCTTGCCGATTCAACACGGCGCACCGCTGCGGCTCCGGGTGGAAACCCAAGTCGGTTTCAAGATGGCCAAGTGGATCAGCCAGATCGAGTTCATCAACGACTATGCCGGTATCGGCAAGGGCACCGGTGGGTGGCGGGAAGACAACGTCTACTACGACAAGAACGTGGAGATCTGAACATGGCCGAGGTACCGGTCCGGCCCGAGCTGTTCGACTTGAACGACGCTTCCCGACAACGGGTTTCCGAACAGATCGCGGCCAAAGGCGGCTACTGCGACGGCTGCGGCGCGACCGGCTTTCAGATCGGAGATGCCCTGTACCTGGGCTACCTGTTCCTCAACGAGGACTTGGATGCCTACATGATCGCGCTGACCTGCCGCAATCCCGAGTGCCCCAAGCCGCGCAGCGGCATCGTGCTGCACCGTGACGAGTTCTTGGCTCCCGACACCGAACCCGCCGCGAGTTAATCTGTGGCCGAACAGAGTTCGGGCTCGACAAGCTCGAAGCGCCCGATCAATGCTGCCAGCGCGCGTAGTTCGTCACACAACGACCGGAATTCCCGCTCGCCGGTCTCGTCGAGTTGATTCAACGAATTGAAGTGCACCAGGCGGGGAAGGCGTCCGGCCAATGCGGTGCCCCACCTGATGCTGAAGTCGTAGATCTCGCCCTCGCTCACCGTATCTCGTTGTCCCAGCTGCTTGAGCGCCTCGATTTGTTCGCGGAGGAACTCGAGGTCGTCATCGATATTCACCGACACTCAGCCCCCTTCACAGGCGCGGTTTCGCCACGCTGATGACATATTTGGCGCCCTGCAGGGTGAGGTACACCCGGTGCGGGCCCACCGCCAGGCCCGATACCGGCGCGGATTGCACCGGACCGGCTGGCAGGCCGGCACGATAGTCGGCGACATGAACTATCGGTATCGTCTGGCGCGGGTACCCGATGATGCTGGCCGTCTCCAGCACCACCAGCTGACGATCGGTTGCGGCGTAGATGCGGGTCTCGTCAGTGCCGAGCGCAAGCACCGGCGACGGCAGCCTGGTTTGGGCCAGCACCTCCAATCCCGTTCCGCCACGGCGGGAATCGACCGCATACAGCACCGGGTCGTCGTGGCTTGCCACGTAGCTGCGCGTCACCTTCGTCCCGTCTCCGGCCGACACCGCGACGTCCATCGGGATCGAACCGCGTTCCGTGGGCGGCGAAGACGGACCTTTGTAATAGCCGATACCCGACGGGCCGAAGACGTGGTAGTCGATGGAGCGTCCGCGGTTGGCCCCGTCGATCGCGTCCGCGGGAGCACCGAGCTTGGCGGAGGCCAACTTCCGATGTCCGTACTCCTCGACGGGCGTCACCGAAGATCCGTCGGCTGACAGCGCGAGCAGCACCCGCAGGCCCGCGTCTTCGGACAGATACGCCGGCGCCGGTCCGGCGTCGACGTAGTCGATCGGCTGCAAGCTCGCCAGGTCGACCACCGCAACCCGGCCGCGCTGCGGTTGCGGTAGGAAAACCCGTCCTTCGTCCCGGCGACTGATTTGCAGGTTGCGCCCGGTGGCCAGCGGAGGCGAAAGCCGCGTCCGGGTCTTGGCAGGGTCGGCGGGATCGGTTACTTCGGCGAGTCGCTGATCGTCGGTGAGGGCAACCAGGGTGTTCATGCGGTATGACCACACGGGTGCGTGCAGCGCCGCATCGACCCGGCTTGCCACCGTCTCGGGGGTGGCTTCGAGGGTGTGTCCCGGCGCCGCACAGCCCGCGACCAGGATGGTGGCTACCGCGGCTACGGCACACCAGCAAGCCGACCGGCGCCGGCGGTCGTCGCGGTGCGGCTCCGCGCTTGTCACGTTCGCTGCTCGGTCAGCTTCTCGCGGGCCGCAGTGAACGCCCGGGTGCCCCGCAGCAGGGCTGCGCGGTCGTCGTCGTTCATCTGTCCCACAACGGTTTTCAATGCATTCTTGCGCAACGTGAGCAATTCCCGCAGCACCGTGCGCCCGCTCGGGGTGAGCTCGAGCAAGGTGGCACGGCGGTTCGTCGGTGAGACGCGCCGGGTGATCCAACCGGCCTCGGCGAGGCGGTCGCTGAGCCGGCTCGCGGTCGACGGCAGCAGGTTCAGATCGTCACCGAGTTCGGTGACCAGGCTCGGGCCCAGGCGCTCCAGCGACTGCAGTGCGTGCAGCGCGCCCAGGCTTATCTTCTTCTCCATCTCTTCGAGCACCCCGACATTGATGTCGAGAAATCCGCGGGTCGCCGCTTCCAGCTCGGCGGCAAAGTCATCGAACGCCCCCGCGGTCGCGTCGGAGCGACTCTTGTTCCGCGCTGAGACCATCCCGCTCCCTTCGTACCCGCACAATACATCCCCGACTCATATATTGCACTGAGATTATCCTGTGTGTTGCATGTCGTGCGCGACGCATGAACTAGGCGTATTGTCCGGAGGGGAAGTTCGATCACGCCGAAAGGAGACTTGATGACGACGTCGCGCACTGTCGTGGTCACGGGAGCGAGCGCCGGAATCGGCCGGGCCGCAGCACGATTGTTCGGCGCACGGGGCGACAAGGTCGCTCTGCTCGCCCGCGGTTCAGCCGGGCTGGAGGCCGCCGCCAAAGAGATCGAGAACTCCGGCGGGCAAGCCTTGGCACTCCCCACCGACGTTGCCGACCACCGGGCGGTCGAGGCCGCGGCGGACGAAGCCGAACGCTCCTTCGGTCCGATCGACGTGTGGGTGAACGTCGCGTTCACTTCGGTGTTCGCCCCGTTCCACCGGATCAGCGCCGAGGAGTTCCGACGCGTCACCGAGGTCAGTTACCTCGGATTCGTGCATGGCACCATGACCGCACTGGCGCGCATGCGTCCGCGCGACGCCGGCACCATCGTGCAGGTGGGGTCGGCCCTGGGCGCCCGCGCGATTCCGCTGCAGTCGGCGTACTGCGGCGCCAAGCACGCAATCAACGGATTCACCGAGTCGGTGCGCACCGAACTCATGCACGAGGGCAGCAACGTCCACATCACCGTGGTACAGATGCCCGCGGTCAACACACCGCAGTTCTCCTGGGTGTTGTCCCGGCTACCGCGTCATCCCCAGCCGGTCCCACCGATCTATCAGCCCGAAATCGCCGGGCGCGCGGTGGTATTCGCAGCCGAACACCCCCGGCGCAAGCAGTACTGGGTCGGCGCGAGCACGGCGGCCACGATCATGGGCCAGCGGGTGATGCCCGCGCTACTGGATCGGTACCTTGCCAGGACCGGCTACTCCTCGCAGCAGACGGCGGAGCCTGCCAGCCCCGACCGTCCGCACAACCTGTGGGAGCCGCGCGACGAGGAAGCCGGCAGCGACCACGGCGCACACGGCGTCTTCGACGACCGCGCGGTCGGCCGCGCACCCCAACTCTGGTTCTCCGAACACAGCCGGACACTGACGGGGGTGGGCGCGGCGGCCGTCGCCGCCACCGCGGTCGCCGCGCTGCGGTGGCGCCGGTGAGCGGGCGGATCCGATGACCGCACCGTTGCGATACAACGAGGTACTCCGAAGTGCTTGGGGCGCCGCGCTTCTGGTTGCCCCGGAATTCGTGTTGGGCTGGATTCACCGGGTGCGAGTCGACCGGAAGGCCGTCGTCGTCGCCCGAATCCTGGGCGCACGTCATCTGCTTCAGGCCGCCATCTCAGGCATCCGTCCCAGCCCCGAACTCGTCGCCGCCGGTACCTGGGTGGACTCGGTTCATTCGCTGACCGCGTTGGGTCTGGCCGCTGCCGACCGGTACCGGGCGCGGGCCGCACTCACCGACGCCGCCGTGGCCGCGGCGTGGGCGGCCTTCGGCGCACACGATCTGGCGACCGACACATCGCCACCGGTCCGACAGCGTGGTCGTGACCGGCTCGCGGCAGCGATCCTGCCGCGGTTGCCCGGCGGGCGCCGGCTATCGGCCTGTGCCCGCCCGGCGGCCAGTGCTGTCGGTCGACCCCAATCCCTTGATATTCCGGCTAGCAGGAGAGTGATGAACAGTGTCTGAAACCGTTGGCGATGTGTTGTTGTCCCGACTCCGGGAGTGGGATGTTAAACAGGTATTCGGCTTTCCCGGAGACGGCATCAACGGTCTGCTCGCGGCGTGGCAACGGGCTGGGGACAAACCTCAGTTCGTGCAGGCCCGTCACGAGGAGATGGCCGCGTTCCAGGCGGTCGGGTTCGCCAAGTTCTCCGGTGGCTTCGGAGTATGCGTGGCCACCAGCGGCCCCGGTGCCGTGCACCTGCTCAACGGGCTCTACGACGCCAAGCTCGACCACGTACCGGTGGTCGCCATCGTCGGGCAGACCGAGCGTTCGGCGATGGGCGGTTCCTATCAGCAGGAGATCGATCTGATCAGCCTGTTCAAGGATGTGTGCCATGAGTACGTCCAAATGTGCACAGTGCCACAGCAATTGCCGAACCTGATCGACCGGGCCATCCGGATCGCGTTGAGCGAAGGCTGCCCGACCTGCATCATCGTCCCGTCCGACGTCTTCGAACTGAAATATGAACCGCCCGGGCACGCGTTCAAGCAGGTTCCGTCCAGCCTCGGAATCAGCCCGGCGCGGGTCGCGGCAGACGACTCTGCGGTCCGTGCGGCGGCTGATCTGCTCAACGCCGGTGAGCGGGTGGCGGTGCTGGTCGGTCAGGGGGCACGCGGATGCGTCGAGGAGTTGACCGAGGTTGCCGACCTGCTCGGCGCCGGTGCCGCAAAGGCGTTGCTGGGCAAGGACGTATTGCCCGATGACCTGCCCTGGGTGACGGGATCGATCGGGCTGCTCGGGACGACGGCCAGCTGGCATCTGATGATGGGTTGCGACACGCTGCTCACCGTCGGGTCCAACTTCCCCTACACCCAGTTCCTGCCGAAACTCGACCAGGCCCGGGCGGTCCAGATAGATCGGTCCGGCAAGTGGATCGGCATGCGTTACCCGTATGAACTCAACGTGGTCGGCGACGCCAAAGCCACACTGCAGGCACTGATTCCGCTACTGCAACGCAAGTCTGACCGCAGCTGGCGGGAGAAGATCGAGAAGTACGTCGACAAGTGGTGGAACACCGCGCAGCGCCGCGCGATGACCGACGCCGACCCGCTCAACCCGATGCGGATCTTCTACGAACTGTCGACGCGGATGCCGTCCAACGCCATCATCGCGGCTGACTCCGGGTCGGCGGCGAACTGGTATGCGCGCCACCTGAAGTTCACTGCGGGAGTGCGGGGATCGCTGTCGGGCACGTTGGCCACCATGGGCCCTGGGGTGCCGTACGTGATCGGCGCCAAGTGGGCACATCCCGACCGCCCCAGCATCGCCTTCGTCGGTGACGGTGCGATGCAGATGAACGGCATGGCCGAGCTGATCACCATCGCGAAGTACTGGCGGCAGTGGACCGATCCGAGGCTGATCATCGCGGTCCTGCACAACAACGATCTCAACCAGGTCACCTGGGAGATGCGCGCGATGGAGAACTCGCCGAAATTCGAAGCGTCGCAATCACTTCCGGATGTGGACTACGCCGGGTTTGCGCGCAGCCTGAGTCTGCACGGCGAAAACATCGACCAGGCCGGGCAATTGGGCCCGGCGTGGGAGCGTGCGCTGGCCGCCGACCGGCCGACGGTGCTGGATGTGCGCTGTGATCCCGACGTTCCACCCATCCCCCCGCACGCCACTTTCGAGCAGGCCAAGTCGCTGGCCAAGTCGGTGCTCGGTGGCGACGAGGACGCCGCCGGATTCATCAAACAGGGGGTCAAGCAGAAGGTGCAGCAATATCTGCCGGGCGAGAAGGAGGACCGATCATGAAGTTGATCGACGAAGCAGTGCACGACATTCGGACCGGCCGGTTCGAACGCACGCTTTCGGCATTGACTGCGGCGGGTGCGGCCGTCACCGCGGGCGAGATCTACCTGTCCCATGACGGCGCCAGCTTCGGCAACAAGATGATGTGGTGGCCGGTCGTGGTGCTGCCCACCGCGATACCGGCCGGAGTGGCGGGGTTCTTCTCCCGTCGGGCGGCCAAAACCGTGCTGCCGGCGGCCAGCGCGGCGATCGTGGTGAACGGGGTGCAGGGCACGTATCTGCACTGGCGCGGAATCGTGCAGCGGCCCGGCGGCTTCACGAAGTACAACATGGAGTCCGGCCCGCCGGCCTTCGCGCCGCTGCTGGCCTCCCTGGTCGGTGCGATGGGTCTGCTGGCGGCGGTGCTGCGGCGGGAGGACCTGCCGGGCCCGCTATCGGACAAGGGGAACCGCTGATGCCGTTCCGTCCTCCCACCCAGCACGCGATCACCCCGCAGGGCCGAGGCCGGTTCCCCGGCTTCGACGTGCTCGATCAGGCGCACGTGTGGGATGACGTGACGGCCGGTGTGGTGTTGGCGCGCCTGGCGCTGCCGAACATGTTGGCGTTCTTCACCACTCACGAAGTCGGGATCGCAACACCGATGCTGGATCGGCTGCTTGCCCAGGACCGCGACCCGCGGGTGCCGGTGGTTTCCCTGATCGACACCCGGCTCGCCACGGCGGAGACCGACGGCTGGCACTACGACGACATGCCCGAAGACGGCCAGGCCTGGCGCGACACACTGGCGCACCTCGACCAGGACGCGCACACGCGGCACAGCGTCGGTTACGCCGAACTCGGCGAGCCTGACCAGGCGCGGCTGCTGCAGGATGTGCAGGATCTGGCCGAGAGCGGCGAATCCTGGCACGGTTTCGCCGCCAACCACGTCTGGAGCCTGTGGACGCGATACGCCACCACCGCGTTCTATTCGCATCCGTGGGCGTGGAACGAGATCGGTTTCAGCGGACCGGCTTACCCGCGCGGTTATCTCAACCCGGGAATCAACACCCGGGAGAAGTGGGAGGTCGCCGATCACGACGAGTCCGACCCGGCGCCATTCGCCGAACGGGTGGAGCGCGCCCGCAAGGCCGACGACGACCTGTCCGGCCGGGGTCCGGCGTGAGTGACTACCGCGCCGTCCGGGCGCGCAACGAATCCGCCTGGCTCATCCCCAATGACGGTTCGCGAACCAATCACCGACTGCGCGCCGATATGCGCCGTTACCCCGAGGACGACGAGGTCGACGTCGTCATCGTGGGGGCCGGCGCCGGGGGCGGCACTCTGGCCCAGCGACTGGCCCGGGCGGGCTGGAGCACCGTGGTGCTGGACGCCGGCCCGTTCTGGGATCCGGACACCGACTGGGTAAGCGACGAGCGCGGCTCACATGTGCTGTTCTGGTCCGAACCCCGCCAGATCGGCGGCGAGGATCCGGTTCCGTTGGGCTCCAACAACTCCGGGCGCGGGGTCGGTGGATCGATGGTGCACTTCGCCGGCTACACGCCGCGCTTCCACCCCTCGGATTTCCACACCTACAGCGCCGACGGGGTGGGCGCCGACTGGCCCATCGACTACGCCACGTTGCGTCCCTACTACGAGCAGATCGAAGCCGAATTGCCGGTCGCCGGGCAGGATTGGCCGTGGGGCGACCCGCACACCTATCCGCACCGGCCGCACCCGGTCAGCGGCAACGGCGGGGTGTTTCGCAAAGGCGCCGCCGCACTGGGTATCCCGACGCGGGTGGGTCCGGTGGCGATCCCCAACGGCCGCTTCGGGAACCGGCCGCACTGCATCTATCGCGGATTCTGCTTGCAGGGCTGCAAAGTCAACGCCAAGGCCAGCCCACTGATCACTCACATTCCCGACGCGCTGGCCCACGGCGCCGAGATCCGGCCCGACTGCCATGTGTCGCGGATACTCGTCGATGACCGCACCGGTCGCGCCACCGGCGTCGAATACTTCCACGCCGGCGTGGTGCGCCGGCAACGGGCCGCTGCCGTCGTCGTCGCCGGCTATTCGATCGAAACGCCACGGCTGCTGCTTCTTTCGGCCACCAACCGCTACCCGCAGGGGCTGGGCAACGAACACGATCAACTCGGCCGCTACCTGATGGTGCAGGGTGCCCCACAGGTCGCCGGGCGCTTCGACGACGAGATACGCATGTACAAAGCCCCGCCGCCCGAGGTCAGCACCGAGGAGTTCTACGAGACCGATCCGAGCAAACCGTACCAACGGGGCTGGGCCATTCAAACCGTCAGCCCGTTACCGATCACCTGGTCCGAACACGTTGCCGCCCAAGGGCACTGGGGCACGACCTTGCGCGAATACATGCGCGACTACATCCACTGGGCCACCCTGGGCGCGCTGTGCGAACTGCTGCCCCAGGCCGGCAACCGGGTCACGCTGGCCGACGAAACCGACCGCCACGGCCTTCCGGTGGCGCACTTCGCCTACTCCCAGTGCGACAACGACAGGCAACTCATCAAGGCCGCCACCTCGGTCATGGAAGACATCCTGCGCGCAGCGGGGGCACAGGAAGTCATCACCATCGAGCGCTACGCCCACCTCGTGGGTGGTGCCCGGATGGCCGCCCGCGCCGAGCAGGGGGTGGTGGACGGGCAGCATCGCGTGTTCGGCGTCGATCGTCTCTATGTGGTCGACGGCAGCACCATGCCCACACAAGGCGCCGCGAACCCGGCGCTGACCATCATGGCGCTGGCCGCGCGTGCCGCCGACCTGATGTCCGAACACGCCCGAGGCCGGGCGGATCGGCGGGAAAGGTCGCTCGCGTGAACCGGATCGACGGCATCGACGTCGCCGTTTACACCGTGGACACCCCGGTGCCCGAAGCTGACGGAACGTTCGAGTGGGACGCCACCACCGCCGTCGTCGTGCACGTACATGCCCGCCAGACCTCGGGACTGGGCTGGACCTACGGTTCGGCGGCCGGCGCCGCCGTCATCTCCGAACAGCTGTCGAAGGTGGTGACCGGTGGCAATCCCGACGACATCACCGGCGCCTGGGAGTCGATGCGGCGCAGTTGCCGCAATTTCGGCACCCGTGGGCTGGTCATGCAAGCCATCAGCGCCGTCGATGTGGCGCTGTGGGATCTGAAGGCGAGATTGCGCGACGAACCGCTGACCTCGCTGCTGGGCCAGGCCCGCTGCGCGATTCCGATCTACGGCTCGGGAGGTTTCACCACACTCGATGAAGCTCAACTCGAAGAACAGGTACAGGACTGGCGTTCGGCCGGATGCACCGCGATGAAGATCAAGATCGGACAGGGCTGGGGATCCGCCGTCGACCGCGACCTGGAACGGGTACGGCAGCTGCGCGACCTGGCCGGCAGCGGAGTGGCGCTGATGGTCGACGCCAACGGCGGCTACACCGTCGGTCAGGCGCGCCGGGTCGGGGCTGCCCTCGACGATCTCGGCGTGGTCTGGTTCGAGGAACCGGTGAGCAGCGACGACACCGCCGGTCTCGACGTCCTGCGCCACGCCTTGTGCTGCGACGTCGCGGCCGGCGAATACGTGTCTGATCTCTTCGAAGCCCGTCGTCTCGCGCCCGTGGTGGACTGCCTGCAACTCGACGCCACCCGCTGCGGCGGCTACACCGGCTGGATGGCCGCCGCAGCCATCGCCGCGTCGTACAACCTGCAAGTCTCCGGGCATTGCGCGCCGGCGTTGCACACCCCGGTGGCAGCGGCCGTCACCAACCTGCGCCACCTCGAATACTTCGTCGACCATGTGCGGCTGGAACAACTGCTGTTCGACGGGGTGCCCGCCGCGGCCGGCGGCGCCCTGATCGCCAACACCGCCGGCCCCGGTCACGGACTGACGCTCGCCGACGCCGCCGGCCGGTATCGCGTCGGGCGCTGACATCGGGCCTGGTACCGGTCATTAGCCTGTAGCCGTGGCGCAGGTTCCCCGCACTCGCTATGCCAGCTGCAGCGAGGGCGACATCGCCTACCAGGTGTTCGGTGACGGACCGATCGACCTGCTGGTCCTGCCTGGGCCGTCCATCCCCATCGACACGGTCGACTCCGAGCCGTCGATGTTCCGCTTTCACCGGCGACTGGCCTCGTTCGCCCGGGTGATCCGCTACGACCAGCGCGGCATCGGGCTGTCGTCCCGGTTGTCGTCGCTGGACACGATCGGACCGAAGCACTGGGCCCACGATGCGATCGCCGTCATGAACGCCGTCGGCTGCGAGCGGGCGACGATCCTGGCCCCTGGGTTCACCTCGATGACGGGACTGGTTCTGGCCGCCGACTATCCCGAGCGGGTGAGCAGCCTGGTGTGCATCAACGGCGCCGCGCGCACGCTGCGCGGCCAGGATTACCCGATCGGCGCCGAGCTGGAAGCCAGCGATCCGTTCACCACGATCGCGATCGAACCGGACGCCGTGGAGCGCGGTTTCGACATCCTGCGCATCATCGCGCCGAGCGTCGCCGACGACGCCGCGTTCCGGGCGTGGTGGGACATGGCCGGTAACCGCGCCGCGTCCCCCAGCATGGCGCGGGCCATCATCGACGCCGTGCGGCACTCCGACGTGCGCGACACCCTGTCGCGGATCACCGCACCGACGCTGATCCTGCATCGCGACAACCGCAGCTTCTCCCCGGTCGAGCACGGGCACTACCTCGCCGAGCACATCACCGGAGCGCGCCTCGTCGAACTACCCGGCAACGACACGCTGTACTGGGTCGGCGACATGGCCCCGATGCTCGACGAGATCGAGGAGTTCGTCACCGGGGTGCGGCGCGGCGGGGACGCCGAACGGGTCCTGACCACGATCGTGTTCACCGACATCGTCGGCTCGACCGAGCGCGCGGCCCTGCTCGGTGACAACCGGTGGCGCGATCTGCTGGACAACCACGACACCATCGTCCGGCACGAGATCCAGCGGTTCGGCGGTCGGGAAGTCAACACCGCCGGAGACGGATTCGTCGCGACCTTCACCAGTCCGAGCGCCTCGCTCGCGTGCTGCGACGCCCTCGTGGACGCCGTCCGCGTGCTGGGCATCGAGATTCGGGTCGGCATTCACGCCGGCGAGGTCGAGGTGCGGGGCTCCGACGTGGCGGGCATGGCGGTGCACATCGCGGCCCGGGTCGCCGGGCTGGCCGGGCCCAGTGAGGTGCTGGTCTCCTCGACAGTGCGTGACATCGTCACCGGCTCGCGGCACCGCTTCACCGAGCACAGCGAACGTGCGCTCAAGGGGGTTCCGGGGCAGTGGCGGCTGTGCGCGCTCACCCGCGAGCACGCGCCGGTCACGTCCTGACTGCGCTTGTACGCTGGCGTGGATGGCGACTCCCGTTGTGCAGGACTCTGCGCGGGCGCGTCGGGTCCGGCTCGACGTGTCCGGCATGTCCTGTGCGGCGTGCGCCGCCCGGGTCGAGACCAAGCTCAACAAGATCCCCGGGGTGCGCGCCTCGGTGAACTTCGCCACCCGCGTCGCCACCGTCGACGCCCTCGACGTCGCCGACGATGACCTCTGTGCGGCGGTGCAGGAAGCCGGTTATCGGGCGGCCCCGCACGACGAGTCCGCCGTCCCGGACGCTGACGCGGTCGACCCGGACGCCGCCCACGCGCGCGGCCTGCTGCGGCGGCTGCTGATCGCCGCGGTGCTGTTCGTGCCGCTGGCCGACCTGTCCAGCATGTTGGCGATCGTGCCCAGCGCCCGGTTCCCCGGCTGGGGATTCGTGCTGGCCGCGCTGGCGGCACCGATCGTGACCTGGGCGGCGTGGCCGTTCCACTCCGTCGCGTTGCGCAACGCGCGGCATCGGACGGCCTCGATGGAGACGTTGATCTCGGTCGGCATCGTGGCCGCCACGGTGTGGTCGTTGGCGACGGTGTTCCGGCCGGCACCGCCGCGGGAAACGCACGGGATCTGGCAGGCGATTCTGCACAGCGACGCGATCTACCTCGAGGTCGCCGCCGGCGTCACGGTGTTCGTGCTGGCGGGACGGTATTTCGAGGCGCGTGCCAAGTCCAAGGCCGGCGGCGCGCTGCGTGCCCTGGCGGCGTTGGGTGCCAAGAACGTCACGGTCCTGCTGCCCGACGGGGCCGAGCTGGTGATCCCCGCCGCGGAACTCAAGAAGCGGCAGCGCTTCGTGACCCGACCGGGACAGACCATCGCCGCGGACGGTGTCGTCGTCGAGGGGACCGCGGCCGTCGACACCAGCGCGATGACCGGGGAAGCCAAACCCGTGCGCGCGTATCCGGAAGCAGCCGTGGTCGGCGGCACCGTCGTCCTCGACGGCCGGCTGATCATCGAGGCGACCGCGGTCGGCGCCGACACCCAGTTCGCCGCGATGGTCCGGCTGGTCGAGGAAGCGCAGGCGGAGAAGGCGGGCGCCCAGCGCCTCGCCGACCGTATTGCGGCGGTGTTCGTCCCGGTGGTGTTCGCGATCGCGTTGACGGCCGGGGCGGTCTGGCTGGCCGCCGGCGCCGGGCCGGACCGCGCCTTCTCGGTGCTGCTCGGGGTGTTGGTGATCGCGTGTCCCTGCGCGCTGGGTCTGGCGACCCCGACGGCGATGATGGTGGCGTCCGGGCGGGGCGCCCAACTCGGGATCTTCATCAAGGGTCACCGCGCACTGGAGACCGTCCGCGGCGTCGACACGGTGGTGTTCGACAAGACCGGCACCTTGACGGTCGGGCGGCTGACGGTGAGTTCCGTGACGACTGTCGAGGGGTTCGGTCGCGACGACGTGTTGGCGCTGGCATCGGCCGTGGAAGCCGCCTCGGAGCATGCGATCGCGGCGGCGATCGTGGCCGCTTCGCCGAATCCGTTGCCGGTCAAGGATTTCGCAGCGATTCCCGGCTGTGGCGTTTCGGGCATCGTGGACGGTCGCCGGGTCGAAGTGGGTAAGCCGTCCTGGATCACCCGGATGTCACCGTGCGACGACGCGCTGGACTCCGCGCGGCTGGACGGCGAGTCACGCGGTGAGACAGTCGTTTTCGTCTCGGTCGACGGCACGGTGTGCGCGGCGCTGGCGATTTCGGACACCGTCAAGGACTCAGCGGCCGATGCGGTGGCCGCGTTGCACCGGCGCGGGCTGCACACGGTGTTGCTCACCGGCGACAACAAAGCGGCGGCCGAGGCGATCGCCGCCCGGGTCGGCATCGACACCGTGGTCGCCGAGGTGCTGCCGCAGGGCAAGGTCGACGTGATCGAGCGACTGCGCGAGCAAGGCAAGACCGTCGCGATGGTCGGCGACGGCATCAACGACGGTCCGGCATTGGCTTGTGCCGATCTGGGATTGGCCATCGGACGGGGTACCGACGTCGCGATCGGCGCGGCCGACATCATTTTGGTGCGCGACGATCTCAGCATCGTTCCGCAGTCGCTGGACCTGGCGCGCGCCACGTTGCGCACCATCCGGTTGAACATGATCTGGGCGTTCGGCTACAACGTCGCGGCCATCCCGGTGGCTGCCGCCGGCCTGCTCAATCCGCTGATCGCGGGCGCCGCGATGGCGTTCTCGTCGTTCTTCGTCGTGTCAAACAGCCTGCGGCTGCGCAACTTTGGCCGCCAGTATGATTATTCACCATGACTGAACAGACATTCTCGGTCGACGGACTGCATTGCCAGGGTTGCGTACAAACCATCACCACCGCGCTGACGGCGTTGCGGCCGGTGAGCGCGGTCAGCGTCGATCTGAACTCCGAAGGCACGTCCGCAGTGCGCGTTTCGACCGACGTCGAGCTCACCCGGGAACAGGTTCAGGCGGCGCTGAGGGGCGAGGGCAACTTCACCGTGCTGGGCTAGCGCCGCGGTTAGCGCCGCATCCGCGCCAACTCGCGCAGCATCGCGTTGTAGGCCGCCAGATCGTCGTCGGCATAGTCGCTGTCGGCGTGGCGGTCGGCGCGATTCGCCACCTTACGGTCCTGCCGGGCCCACTGCGTCACCAGCGCGACGATGACGATGACCACCGGCACTTCGGTGAGGCTCCAAGCGATTCCCCCACCGAGGTGCTGATCGGCCAGTAGGTCGGACAGCCACGGCAGATTCACCGACCGGTAGAACATTTCGCCGACCGGCGACGTCATCGTCATCAACGCGATCCCGAAGAACGCGTGGAACGGCATGACCGCGAACAGCAAACCGATGCGCCCCGGGTAGGGCAGTCGGCGCGGTCCGGGATCGATGCCGATGATCGCCCAGTAGAAGAGATAGCCGACCAACAGGAAATGGACCGCCATGAACTCGTGGCCCCAGTGGTAACGGACCAGTGTGTCGAACAGCGGCGTGAAGTAGACGACGTAGGGCGAGCCCACGAAAAGCAGGAAGGCCACCACGGGGTGGGAGAAGAACTTCGTCACTCGGGAGTGCAACAACCAGGTCAGCCATTCCCGCGGCCCCGGCGGCCTGCCGTCGCCGGCCGGCCGCAGCACTCGCAGCGCCAGCGTCACCGGGCCGCCCAGCACCAGCAACACCGGGATGAACATGTTCAAGATCATGTGTTCGGCCATGTGGATACTGAACATCGCCGACCCGTACGCCCGCAGCCCCGAACTGCTGGTGAAAACCAAAGCGGCACAACCACTCAGCCACGCCACCAGCCGACCGACCGGCCACGAGTTGCCCTGGCGGCGCAACCCGAGGAAGCCGGCTGTGTACGCGATCGCCAGCACGACACCGGCCGTGCCGATCAGTCCGTCGAAACGCCAGAAGCTCAGCACGCCCAGGACGGACGGCGGCCGCGTCAGTTGGTAACCCAGAAAAACGTCCCAGCCGGTGAAGTCGTGCGTCAGCAACCGGGGCGCGGTCTGTACGGCCATCAGCGAGACCGCTGCCATGACCACCGTCATGACCAGTCCTGAGACCGCGCCGTCGACCACGTGTCGCTGCGACCGCAGGCAGCTTCCCAAGTCCGCCGACCACACCAACACCACCAGGACGGCGGCCACGAGACCCAGACGGGCGAACTCGGAGTCCAGGGCCCAACCGGGGATCAGCAGGTACAGCAGCACCGTCCCGTACGCCAGGACCAGCGCGCCGCAGACGACCCGCAGCACCAGCACCCGACGCGTGGGCGGCACGCCGAGCAGCGCCGCCACCGCCGCCAGTCCGGTCAACGCAGCCAGCGCAACCGCGAAGACGATGGCCGCGCTGGTCGCGTAGTCGTGATCGGGACCCTGCCCCGCGTTGCCGGTCACCGCGGTCGCGACGACGGCGAGCACCGTGGGTATCAACAGCACGACGTGACTGAGCCACCGGGTGCTGAAACGCAGGGTGATCGCGACCGGCACCGAGCAGACCAGCACGACAATCCAGGCCCGTGCCGCTTCGGAGAGGCCGACGGCGTCGAGCAGCATGCCCCTGCCCAACAGCACGTCTGGCCGCGCGCCGGTGTCGTGCGCGGCCTGCACGACCACCATCAGTGCGGCGGTCACCGGCCACCAGAGTGAAACCCGTTCGGCCACAAGATGAATCCGGAATGCCGCCGGATCCAGCAGCCCGTCCGGTGCTGGCCGCGACGTCACGGCGACCAATAGCAACGCGCCCAGACACAAGGCGCCCAGCATCGACGCGACGAAGTACCCGAGCGGCTCGGCGGCGCTGACGAAGGCGCCGGGGAACCCATTTCCGGCGGCGGCATAGTGCCGCGGCCCCGCGATCAGTCCATAGCCGGCGACTGCGACTGCGACGGTCACGACCGCACCGAGCAACAACGCGGTCCGCCCGCGAAACCCTCGCGCGGGCGACGTCGCGGCTGCGCTCAGCTCGTCGGTCTCCACCCCTGCAGCTTACGGCGGCACTTTCGCCGGTTCGTCGGTGCGACCGCATAGTCTGCGGGGAATGATCGAGGACCTGCCGTTGCGCTGGGCGGTCACCGCCCTGTTCCTGCTGAGCGCGGTGGGTGTCGCGGTCGCCACCGACCGGCGATCCTGGACCGCGAAGATCGGCCTCGCACTGCATCTCGCGATGGCGGTCGCGATGGTGGTGATGGCGTGGCCGCAGGGCCTGCAGCTGCCCGCGACGCCGGCCGAACTCTTCTTCCTGGCGGCCGCCGGGTGGTTCGTGATGACGGCCGTCCTCGCCGCCCGCGCGATAGCGACCCGGCTGTTGCGGAGCTATCACGCGGTGAAGATGCTGGCGATGGCGTGGATGTATGCGGTAATGGGTGGCCACCTGACTCCGGGTAATCCGCACGCGACACCGGATGTCTCGATGCCGGGAATGGAGATGGCCGAACCCGCAAGCTTGGCACCCGTGGGCTGGGTCGGCATGGCGAACTGGATATGGGTTGCGGTCTTCGTGGTTGCCGCCTGCGTCTGGGGTTACCGGTTCCTCACGCTGCGGCGCCGCCGGGGAACACGCCTGCGCCGCAAGCGGTTAGCCAGCGCCGTGCAGGCGACGACAGCGGCCGGCATGGCGATCGTGTTCGCCGCGCTGTCAGTGCAGGGTTGACGTCGAGTCACATCCGTGCGCGAGCAGGCTCGAAATCGGCTGTGCCGGCGCGTCGAGTTCGGTGACCGGTTCGATCCCGAGCGGAATCGTCGGGTAGTCCGCCAGGAACTCCGCGTACGTGCGTGCGCCGACGGTCATGCCCAGGCTCACCCAGCCATCCACCACCGACCATCTGCGCGGATTCCGGCGCGCCCAGTCGCTGTGGTCCAACCGGTGTTTCCACTCGGCGACGTCGAGTTCGTCGAGCGCGAACTCGTCGAGCAGCTTCGTGTATTTTATTGTCTCACTGCGCAATACGGTGATGTTCCGCCCTAACTCTGGGGCCCCGCCCAGTTCCGGCACGATGCCCAGGATCGCGCTCGCCGCGCCGTGGCCGGTGGTCACCTCTTCGGTCAAGGTCAGGGCGGGATAGGCCTGCACCGCGTGGCAGGCGTCGACGACCGACACCAGGACGTCGGCGGAGTCGCGCAGCTGGTAGTCCTCACCGAGCACCCGGGGAAGGCGCACGATGCTGAAGTCCAATGCAGGTGGGGCGCCGGCGACGATCAGCTCCGCCAGCGACTTGGACGCCGCATACGGATACGGTGCGCAGCGGGGATCGGTGACCCGAGCCGCGGTGACTTCCGCATCGACGACGAACGTCGACAGATGCACCAGCCTCGCACCGCGCTCGACACACGCCTCCACCAGCGCCGAGACCAAATCCACGTTGGCCGTGCGTAGTTCGCGATACGGGACGAGCACGTTGGTGTTGCCGATGCAGTTGATGACGGTCCCGGCGGCGGTGTCGCGCAGCAACGCATCCAGCTCTGGTCCACCGAAGTCGGCCGAAAGTCGTTCGATCCGTACCCCGTCGGTGGATCGCAGCGCACCCCACGGCCCCTCTTCAGGCAGTGCCGACCTGGTCGCCAAGACGACGTCGGGAGAGCGAACTCCGGATCGCTTCAGGTCCAGTATCGCCGCGGCGAAGCCGGTGCCCAGTATTCCCGACGCGCCCAGCACGACGATCGCGCCGTCCGCGTCGGTTCGCCGGCCGTCCCCCGCGGGCAGTTGCCGCGAAAGCGCGTCGAGGTCGCGCTGTATTTCGGCGGCGGTGTCGGCGTCCATCCACCCACCGGTGGACGCGGCGTCGGCGACCAGGTTGGCGGCGGTGTCGGCACTGATCAGATCGAAAATGGTGACCTGGCGCCGCAAGAACTTTCGGCTGTCCGGCAGGATCCGGATGAGGTCCAGGGAGCCGATTCCCTCGCCCAGCAGCGACGAGTCCGCGCGCAGCGCCGTGCCGAGTCGGTGGCTCCAGATCTGAGCGAGCGCGGCAGCCCGGTCATCGGTATCGGCGTCGTCGAGCTTCGTCTCCACGAACTGCGGCAGCGTCCGTAAGGTGTCGCTGTCCACCTTGCCGTTGGGCTTGCGGGGAACGTTGGGCACCCCGACGACGAAGAACGAGGACACCCCCGAGCTCACCAGGATCAGCCTGATGCGGGTGGCCGCCGCGGCGTCCTCGACGCCTTTCCGGGTCCGCGCCGTCTCGAACCACACGCCGAGGCCGCCGTTGTGCAACTCGACGGCGACGTCGGACACTGCGGGGTCTTCGGCGATGCGCCTGGTCACTTCCGCGATGTCGACACGCCTGCCGGAGATCTTCACCACGGCGTCTTTGCGTCCGGAGAAGATCGGAAACCCTTCGGCGTCAACGGTTACCCGGTCGGCGGTGGCAAACGCGCGGTATGTCGAACCGTCGCCGGCGGTCACGGTACCGAAGGCGCGGTCGTCGGTGCCGAGATAGCCCGCGGAGACCAGGTCGCCGACGATGACGATTTCACCGAAGGCAACGAACACGCTGCCCGGCACGATGGGACGACCCACCCTGAGCCGGGCGTCGGGTGCCTGGTCGCAAATACCCGGCACATAGGTGGCGACGACGGTTGTCTCGGTGGGGCCGTAGCTCGAGACGAGTGAGATCCGTTGTGCCGCGCCCGATTCGATCCACTTGTCGACGGCGCCCGGGCGGATGGCTTCACCGCCGACGACGATCTGCCGGAGATCGGAGTGGCGCATCTCCGCGATCGCGTCGCCGTCCTCACACAGCAGGTGCCAGACGGCGGTCGGCAGGTCGACGACCGTCGCACCGGTGACGCCGAATTCCTTTGTCAGAGCGCCGAAGTCACCTGTTTTCATGGCGGTGGTCCGGACGAGCCGCGAGCCGCACAGGGCGGCACCGAAAATCTCCTCGACGCTGATGTCGGACGTCAACGGAGCGCACTGCAGGATGGTGTCCTGCGGTCCCCACCCGTAGGCGCTGCCGGCCGCGTGGCAGAACAGCGCGAGCGAGCCGTGCGACACCCGGACCAGCTTCGGCTGTCCGGTGGACCCCGATGTCGGCATGATGTAAGCGGTTTGGCCGGCGAGGGACTCGTCGGCGGTCACCTGCGCGATACGCGCGTCGGCGAGGTCGCGGAGCGCATCGTCGAGGACCGCGGGAAGGTCTGCCGCAGTGACGTCGAGGGCGTGCGCGGTCAGATCAGCACCGTGCTCGCCGATTGCGGTCACCCGCGCCGCAACGTCGTCGGGGCGGTCGCAGACGCTGTACGCGAAACCGGCCAGGTGACAGGCGATCATCAGATCGATCGTCTTGTCACCGTCGTCATCGGTGAAGACCAGCATCGCACCGGGTGCACCGGCGTTCTGCGCCAGCCACGCAACCCAGCGGTGCACGAACGGCCGGGTCTGCAGGATGTCGGCGACGCCGGCGCCCACGAACCAGGCCGGCACCGGCGGCGGAGGCGTCCGCATCAGCCCACCGTCCGGAGTGAGCGCCCCGTCTGGGCCCGCCACCAACCATTCTTCGGCGATCGTGGCGATCGGCTGCTCCCATCGGGTCGCCATCGATTCCAGCGCCGTGGCGATCCGTGCCGCTATCGGTGTCTTGGTCCCAGGCAGATCCGCCCGGTCCCAGATGGCGAGGTCGAGGGTGCGCCGCTCTTCGTCCAGCACGCTCGCCACGGTCATGCCCTCGACGGGACCGATTGCCGTCGCTGTCGGTGCCTCGGACAGGAACGGGCGCAGGGCCGGCGCGCACGCCTCGCGGATGAAGTTGAGCGTCAACGCCTCGACGTGCGACGTCCGGTTGATCGCCAAATACATACGGCGGAAGTGTTCTTCACGCAGCCATCGACGTCGGACCGCCTTGACATAACCCCGGTCGAGAGCGCGAACCACGTCCTGTACCGACGCGAAGGGCGGGAATCGGACGGAGTGCGCCAGCGAATTGACCAGGCAGGTCGCGACATTCAGTTCCGGGTCGCCGAACCGGTTGTCCACGGCATGGACCAGCAGGCACTCGGTACTCTGCCGCAGGCTTGCGTGCACTGCCGTGGCCGCCGTTGCCACCAGCACATTGAGCGGGACCTGCTTGTCCTCCGCCAGGGCCAGGATCGCGTCGAAGGCGTCGCCGGAGATCGTCACCGATTCCCGCAGGACACCTCTGGCGGCGGAGCCCGGGGTGCTCTGGGCGGTCTGACCGGGTGCGCCCAGTCGCGCTTCGTCGGCGAGCTCACGCTGCACGGCGGGCGCCACTCGCTGCAGCGACTCTTCGACCTTGGCGTCTTCGCGTCGGTGCGCTCGGGCCAGTCGGGCCACACCCGTTGCGACACTGGGCACTTCGACTTCATCTCCGGCCGCGAGATGCCGCGCCAGGTCCGCCTCGACGATTCCGGTGGCGCCGCCGTCGACGACGATGTGGTGGGAGTGGACGTCCATGCCGGTCACGTCGCCGTGCTCGTCGGTCCAGACGGTGTAGCGCACCAGCGGCACACCGAGGATGCCGGCGGACCACTCGCGCGTCAGCTCCTCCTCGGCATGATCACACTCACCCGAACGCACCCGCACGATGTCGTCGAATGACAACCGCGCCACCAGTTCCGGATAGTCGTCACCCGGTTCCAGGACGCACAGTTGCACCGGGTTTTCCAGCACCGAGGCCTGCAGGGCGGTCATGAAACGGGGCAGTGGGAGCGGGCGGAAGCGGTATTGCTTCCCGATCAGGTACAGCGTCGGGTCGCCGTCCTGCACCACCCCGTTGTAGAGGTTGCGTTGTGATCGGCTCAGCGGAACCGCGTCAGCACAACCGTTTTCAAGCCGGCTCACTCGAGTACTCCAGCTCCCGGACCCAGCCCGCGATCGACAGGTTCTCGGCCAATCGGGACGGCAGATCGGATTCCCGGTCCACGCCGAGCTTCTTCATCAGCAGGACGAACCGCACGGAGTCCAGACCGAGATCTCTGAGATCGGTGGCGTCGCCGTCCATCAGGTCGGTTTCGTCGATGTACAGCACGTCGCAGACAGCGGCCAGGATTCGTTCCCTCGTCGTCTCAACCATGAGCACTCACTCCTACTCTGTCGCCGCTCACCGTGGCGGCCAGCGAGGCACGCATGACCTTGCCGGACTGGGTGCGCGGGATCTCGGTGACGATCACGATGGCCGCAGGCCGCGCCGCCGACTCCGACTGCTCGCGGAAGTGCGCGGCAATCGCTTGCTTGAGTTTGCGGCCCCCGAGTTCATCCAGCTCGGTCGCGGGGACGACGGCGAGTCCGACCAGTGCCCCGAACTCGGCGTCCGGGATCTCGTAGCAGGCGGCCTCCCGCACGCCGGGCACACCTTCGGCGATCCGGTCCACCTCGTCGGGCGCGACGTTCACGCCACCGGAGATGAACATCTCCGACGACCTTCCCTTGATGTAGAAGAAGCCGTCCTCGTGGCGCTCGAGCAGATCACCGGTGTTGACCCAGCCGTCGACCAGCACCTCGCTGGTGCGTTCGGGATTGTTCCAGTACCCCAACATGTTTGCCGGCGACTTGATCCACAGGGTGCCGAAGGAGGCCGACGGCGCAGCGTCCGGGGCGGTCGGGGTAGCGCCGTCCGGGCCGGCCAGATAGAACTCGACGCCAGGGTACGGACGGCCCACCGCGCCCGCCTCGATCTTGGCGATCGACCCATTGTCGGTGGGCAGACATAGTGCGGTGCAACCTGTTTCGCTCAGACCGTAGACCTGTGCGGTGCGGACGCCGGTGGCCTCGATGAAGCGCACGTCGGCCGCGATCGCCCGGGACCCGCCGTAGCCGACCAGGCGCAGCGACGGAATTTTGTCGTCGCTGGACTTCAGTTCGGCGACCAGTTTGGACAGCAGGGTGGGCACCAGGCAGGTGGTCGCAACCTCGTTGGTGTTCAGGATCTCCATCAGGGAGGTCGTGTTCTCCCCGCCGGTGACACACGCGCCGCCGCGCATCAGGCAGGTGAAGATCCACCACAGCCCGCCGATGTGCGTTGCGGGCAGCGGGGAATAGGTCGTCTCCCCGTCCACCCAGCTGACCCAGTCCAATCCGGTTTCGCGCAGGATGTCCGGGATGGCGAAGAAGGTGCGATTGGCCAGCAGCACGGCTTTGGGCTCGCCGGTCGTTCCGCTGGTGAAGATCATCGCCAGCGGATCCTCGGCGTCTTGGTCGACGTCGCCGACCTCGGTCACTTCGGCGGCGCCCGTCACGCCGGCGCTGACGTCGACCCTCGTCGCCAGTATCGACTGCAGGCCCGCCGGCAGCACCGAAGCCGCGATCCGGCTTCCGGGCGCGACGAGAATCGCACCCGGCGTGGTGATCTGGCCGAACCGTTCGATCGTCGCCGGCGGCAGGTTGCCGTCGGCCATCACCGCAATCGCACCGAGCCTGGCGCAAGCCAACACCGACAGGTAGGTCTCGGGTCCGTTGTCGGAAATGACGAGCACCCGCGATCCGCGCGAAATCGACTGCGCGCGAAGAGCCGCCGCCAGCCGATCCACTTCGGTGACGAGTTCGCCGTACCGGAGCGAGCTGCTGCCGTCGCAGCGGTGCAGGGCAATGGCCCCTGGCCGCTGTCGGGCCTGCTGAAAAACCCGCTCCAGCACGGTGTTTGGTAACTGAGACATGACGTGAAGTGCTCTCCTGCCGGACTTACGGAATGTTGAGTGCGGCCAGCTCGACCTCAGCGGTCGCAGCACCGCCGAACTCGTCCCAGAACTCGATGGTGCAGGGGACCGACAGATAGCGCATCGACCGTTCCATGACCTTGAAATTCTGGCACAGCAAGCGTGCGGAGAACTTCTGCGCGTGGATGATCCTCTTGAACCGCGACGAGGTGTTCTTGATCAGCATGCTGGGCAACTGCAGGTCGAAATAGTCGGCGATCGACCAGCCTCGCAGCACCGGGATCTCCTCGTTGAGAATGGCCGGCGCGAAAGCGCTGTAGGCGAGTTGGTTGAAGCAGATGATGAGTTCGACGGCATTGAAATGCCCGGTGCTGCGAATGTAGGCGGGGTCGCTGATACTGAAGTTCCCGTATGCGAGGACCGAATCGGCGGTCGCCTTGTAACTCGCGTCCTTCAAATAGCGGCAGCCCTTGTAGGCATAGGGTTCCAGGACCCGAGCGAGCAGGTGCTCTTCGATCGGCGCGGTGTCGCCGATGTCGGTGAATTCAACCGGTTGGGTGTACGGAGATAACGTGATGGTAGTCATACTGCATATCCTGGTGTGATAAGGCCGTCCAACATGGTCAGCCGGTGGGTGGTCAAATGGCCGGCGGCGGTACCGTGCTTTGCACGGTGCATGAGAACACGGTTGTCCCACAAAATGATGTCGCCGACCTCGTAGTGCTGGGTGTGAATGAAAGGCGATTTGTATTCGGTGTCGAGTTGACCGGTCGCCTCCATTAGTTCTTGCAATATCGCCGGGTCGAGGACATTCCCCTCTGTGTCCTCGATCTTGGTGGTCCCTGTCGCGCAGATGTAGAGAATCTCCTGCCCGGTGTGCGGGTGCCTGATCACCGTCGGCCACTTGATCGGCGGCGTGGTCCGGTTAATCTCGTCCCACACTTCCCCGATGGGCTTGTAGACATCGCTGGGACGAATCTTGATGTGGCGCCGTGGATCATGAGTGCTGAATGTGCCGCGCACCGGGTCCTGCTTGGCGGCCGGCAACGACTCCCAGACCCGGTTCAGGTCGATGAAGTAGGTGCCGCGGTCGTGTCCGGGCACCGTGAGCGGGAGCACCATCGAGAAGGCGAACGGCTCCGGCATGAACATGTAGTCGATGTGCCAGAAAGCGCCGGTTTTCGGTACTCCTTGACCCTGCTCGGTGGACGAAACGAAGATCTCGTGATGGTCTTTGTGATGGTAGACCGGCTCGTAATAGGGCACGATTTCTCCCACCAGCCGACCGAGCTGAATGAACTGCTCCGGAGTCGGGTGCACATCTTTGAGAACGACGAGCTTGTGCGTGTAGACGATCTCTCGCAGTTCTTCGGTGGTGAGGTGTTCCAAATTCGAGGGATCGAGTCCGGTGACCTGTGCACCGAGTCCCTCGCCTTTGACGTTGAGCGTCATTTGGTTTCCTTTGTCGATTGTCGAACAGAACGTTGTGTTTCGGTTTCCTCAGCCAGCGGGAATCGACCTCCTGGATAACGTTCGAGTGATTTCACTTCCGCCCCCATTGGCTTCCGATGAAAAATGAGACTGCCATCGATCACTCCGAGGATTCTCAAGAGATTCTTGGCGGATTCTTGGAGCATCAGCGCCGCCCCGGCGCGGTGTGAGCGTCATCGGGCCACGTCGCTGGAAGCAACGGCACCGCTACGCCCTCGCCCATCTGCCCGACCAGTCCGGACGGGACGCTCGCAGCGGTCGGTACGGTGCCGGCGAAGCCGAGTGGGCCGGACCCGTGCCCGCTGGCGGTGTAGGACGGTTCCGTGTCGCTGGCGGCGGGTATTGGCCCGTCCATGGTGGCGTCGAGGAATTCGTCCCGGTAACCGCGCACACCGGTGCTGGCCCGTCGTTGCCGACGGTCCCGGAGGCGGGCCGGAGTCGCCCGCGCCGCCGCCGCGGCGTCGATCCCGTCAGCCACGGTGTCCGGCGACTTCGCGCCGACCTTCGGCCCTGAGCTGACCCCCGGCGGCGCGAAACCCATGACGGCGTAACCGATTCCGGGCGCCGAAGCGGTGCCGACGGATGGCGCCGGGGCGGACGCGGCGGGCGCGGGACTGGCCACCTGCGCTCCCATACCGGTAACGATCGAGGGGACCGGCGCCACCGCGACAGGAATCTCCGAGACACCCCGATGGGCCTCGCCGGCCACCACGGGGACCGGAAGCAGTCCCACCGACGGCCAGCCATTCAGCAACTGCCACAACACATTCAACGCGCTCAGCGCACTGAGAGCCGGTGTGAAGAACGGAAGCAGCAACAGCGCATACGAGGCGTAGTACGGGTACCAGAGGATGTCGTACAACAGCAGCGCGATCACGGCCAGTACGACGGTGGTCGCGGGACTGAATCCGAGTTGCTGGAAGAACTGCAGAAAGTACGCGTACGGGTCGGCAATGAGTTCGGTCAGTTCCGTGAAGATCTGGGTGATCGAACCGGCCACGTCCGAAGAGCTCTCAGCGGTATGGATGGGTGGCGCCGGCTGGGTGACGGGCATGGCGGCCGTCGCCGCCTCGGTCGTCACCTGATAGGCCGCCATCGTCTCGGCAGCCTGAATCCACATCCGGGTGTAGTCGGCCTCGTTGAGGGCGATGGGAATGGTGTTGATGCCGAAGAAGTTGGTGGCCACCAGGACCCCGTGGACGACGTGGTTGGCGGCCAGCTCCGGCAAGGTCGGCATCGCGGCGAGTGCGCTGGTGTATGCGGCCGCCGCCGTCTCGTGCTGAGCGGCGGAGACGGTGCTGTCGACCGCGACCTGCTCCAGCCAGGCCAGGTAGGGGCCGTGCGCCGTCACGTACTTCTCGGCGCTGCTGCCCTGCCAGCTACCGGACTGGACGTCGGCGAGCAGCAGGCTCAGCTCGGCGGCCGCGTCGCGGTAGTGGATGCCGAGCTCGTGCCATTGCGCTGCGGCGGCGAGCAGCGGTCCCGGTCCCTGCCCGGCGCTCAACAGGGCCGAATGCACCTCCGGAGGCATTGCCATCCATATCGGCCCGGTCAGGCTTCACCTCCTTGCATGCGCGTCGGTGGTGTAGTCGTGCGGAGCGGCCCCAAAGTTCCCGATCAGTACAGTCAGATTCATGTCAGTCGTCGACGGCCGCCACCTGACCGGGGTTTCGGAGACCGCGCTGATCACACTGCATCAGCGAGCCACCGAGGCGGCGCGGCCGGACGGCATCATCGACGATCCGATGGCCGTCACCCTGCGTGACAGCATCGACTACGACTACCAGCACTTCGGCCGCACTCACCAAGCCACGGCGTTGCGCGCGCTGGCATTCGACAACGCCACTCGGGAATTCCTGTCCCGGCATCCGCGGGCGACCGTCGTCGCCCTGGCCGAAGGGCTGCAGACCAGTTTCTGGCGGGTCGACAACGGTGACCTCAGCTGGATTTCGGTGGACCTGGAGCCGATCGTGCAGCTGCGCCGGCAGCTACTGCCCGCGTCGGACCGGTTGCGCTACTGCGCCCAGTCCGCACTCGACTACTCCTGGATGGACCGGGTCGACGACAGCGAGGGCGTGCTGATCACCGCCGAGGGTTTGCTGCAGTACCTCAACCGCACAACGGTGTTCGAGCTGATCGCGGCGTGTGCGCAACGCTTTCCCGGCGGCCAGCTGGTGTTCGACAGCATTCCGCGGCTGCTGAGTGTGTACTCGCGCCGCCGCGGGTTCCGGCTGAGTAAGTTCTACACGGCGCCGCCGATGCCGTTCTGGTTCACCGCCAACCAATATGCCGAGCTGCTCGCCATTCCCGGCGTCCGCGCGGTGCGCGAGTTGCCCGCCCCACCGGGGCGCGGCAGGTTCCTGCGGTCCGTGGTCCCGCTGGCGTACCGGATCTCTGCGCTGCGCCGGCTGCGGGCTCCGACGACGCTCGTCGAATTCGGCTGACCGCTGCACAGAAAAGTCTGCCGGAGCGGGAATTATTCGCGCGTACTGCGCGACTATAAGGGCATGGACTGCGAGGTGGCCCGGGAAGCCTTGTCGGCTCGGCTCGACGGTGAGCGCGAGCCGGTGCCCACGGCGCGTGTCGACGAGCACCTCGGTGGGTGTGCCCCGTGCCGGACGTGGTTCGAGCAGGCGGGCGAACAGGCCGAGTTGCTACGACGGCTGGTCCAGTCCCGTCCGGTGATCACGCCGCTCGGGCCGTTCGGCCTCGACCGGCCACCACGGCCGGGGCGGGCCGGATTGTCTTGGCGGCGTTGGGCTTTGCTGTCGGTCGGTGCGACGCAGCTGGTGCTGGCGGGTGCACAGGGGTTGGGCCTGAGCGTCGGATTCACCCACGATCACAGCGGCCCGGGCAACCATCTCCTGCACGAGTCGACGTCGTGGTCGCTCGCGCTGGCCGTGACGATGCTGGGCGCCGCGCTCTGGCCGCGCGCCGCGGCCGGACTCGCGACGGTGCTGACCGCCTTTGCCGCGGTGCTCAGCGTCTACGTCATGGTGGACGCGGTGTCCGGGACCGTCACGATCATGCGGATACTGACGCACGTTCCAGTGCTCGTCGGCGCTGTACTGGCCATCCTGGTGTGGCGGCGCGACGACCCGGCACCGGTACCCTCAGCATCCGCGTCGGAGCCCGAGATCGTGTTGCCGCAGAACGCATCTCGTGGTCGGCGCCGCGGCCATCTGTGGCCGACCGACGGGGCCGCGTAGCCGCAGCGCGCCCTGGGCCCTAGTCCCGCACCGCGCCGAAGTTGCGCAGCCGCAAGCTGTTCGACACGACGAAGAACGACGAGAACGCCATGGCGGCGCCGGCTATCAGCGGGTTGAGCAGTCCGGCGGCGGCGATCGGAATCGCGGCGATGTTGTAGCCGAATGCCCAGATCATGTTGACCCTGATCGTGCGCATGGTGGCTGCGGCCAGGTCCAGCGCCAGCGGCACGACTTCGAGGTCGTCCCGGACCAGGATGACGTCGGCGGCGCCGATCGCGACGTCGGTGCCCCGACCCATCGCCATACCCAGGTCCGCGCAGGCCAGCGCCGGTCCGTCGTTGATGCCGTCGCCGACCATGGCGACGACGTGGCCGCGCTCACGCAGCTGCTCGATGACGTCGACCTTCCCTTCGGGCAGGATGTCGGCGATCACCTCGTCCACCCCGACGCGGGCGGCCACCGCGCCCGCGGATGCAGGGTTGTCGCCGGTCAACAGCACGGTTCGGATGCCGCGCTGGTGCAGCGCGGCGACCGCGTCGGCCGCCGAGTCCTTCACCGCGTCACCCACCGCGATGACGCCGCACGGGTGGCCGTCCACCTCGACGAATACCGCTGTCTCACCGCGTGATTCGGCGTTGCGCCGGGCCGCGAGCAGTACCGGCTCCTGGTCGGCGGCGGCGATCCAGGACGGTTTGCCGATTCGCACGGTCCGGCCGCTGACGCTGCCGCTGACCCCCCGGCCGGGTACGGCACGGAAGTCGGCGACGGGTTCGCGCTGCGCTGCGGCGGCGGCGATCGCCAGTCCCACCGCGTGCTCGGATCCGGCTTCCACCGTCGCGGCCAGTTCGAGGACCTCGTCGGCATCCCAGCCGGGCGCGACGGTCACCGCGCCGACCGTCAGGTGCCCCGTCGTCAACGTGCCGGTCTTGTCGAACACCACCGTTTCGACGGCGCGGCTGGCCTCCAACGACTGGTAACCCTTGAGGAAGATGCCGAGTTGGGCGCCACGCCCGGACGCGACCATCATCGCCGTCGGGGTGGCCAGACCCAGCGCGCAGGGGCAGGCGATGACGAGCACGGCCAGGGTGGCCGAGAAAGCCTGGTCCGGCTGCCCGCCGGCGAGCAGCCATCCCGCGGCAGTCAATGCCGCGATGACGAAGACGCACGGGACGAACACCGAGGCGATCCGGTCGGCGAGTCGCTGCGCGTCGGCCTTCTGTGCCTGCGCCTGCTCGACCAGCCGGACCATGCCGGCGAACTGGGTGTCGGCGCCCACCGCGGCGGCCTCGACGATCAGCCGTCCGTCGAGCACGATCGTGCCGCCGATCACCTGCGATCCCGGACGCGCCCGCACGGGTTTGGCTTCGCCCGTCATCGCGCTGAGGTCGACCGCGGCGGATCCCTCGACGACGAGTCCGTCGGCGGCGATCGTCTGACCGGGGCGTACCACGAAGCGCTGCTGCTCCTGCAATTCGTCCGCCGGAATGACCGCTTCGGACCCGTCGAGCTGCAGGACAGCGACATCCTTGGCACTCAGCGCCGCGAGCGCGCGCAGCGCACTTCCCGCCCTCGACTTGGCGCGGGCCTCGAAATAGCGGCCCGCCAGGACGAAGACCGTGACGCCCGCGGCCACCTCGAAGTAGATGGCGTCGCTGCCCAACAGGGCCTGCCACACGCCCCGGCGCTCGGTGGTCTGGTGCTCACCGAAAACGGTGTAGAACGACCAGATCGTGGCGGCGGTGATACCGACGGAGATCAACGTCTCCATCGACGCCCCGCCGTGCATCGCGTTGCGCAGCGCGACCCGGTGGAATGGCCACGCCGCCCAGGCCACCACCGGCAGAGCCAGCACAGTGAGCACCCACTGCCAGCCGGTGAAGCGGGTGCCCGGCATCACGGCGAACAACACCGACAGGTGCGCCAGCGGCACGAAGAACACGGCGGCGACGGCAAACCGGGTGAACAGGTACCGCGCCCGGTCGGCATCGGGATCGGCATCCAGGTCGCCGCCTCGGCGCAGCTCGGCGTCGTAACCGGCACCACGTACCGCCGCGCACAGCTCGTCGGCCGTGACGTCCCCGCTGGCCTCGACAGTCGCGACGCGGGTGGCGAAATTGACCGAGGCCCGCACACCCGGCAGCTTGTTGAGCGTCGACTTGACCCGGTGCGCGCAGGCCATGCAGGACATCCCGGTGATATCGAGCTGCACCACCTCGGCGCGTTCGGAAGATGCGTCGGTCGTGGTCGTCGTGGTCATCGCGGTTCCTCACCTCCTGTCAAACCGTCCGATACAGATCAGTCGTCGCGACCGGCTGATTAGTTCCCGACGTATCGACCGCAGTTATGGCCTATCCTCGACATCCGTGGCGACAGGCGGCGACGATGACCAAATTACCCACCTCGCCAAATGCGCCGGTCGGGGTGACCGGGCGGCATTGTCGCAATTCATCCAGGCCACCCAGCGCGATGTGTGGCGGATGGTGGCCTATCTCGCCGGCCCGGCCAGCGCCGACGACCTGACCCAGGAGACGTTCCTGCGGGCGATCGGTGCGCTGCCGCGTTTCGCCGGCCGGTCCACCGCCCGCACCTGGTTGCTCTCGATCGCCCGTCGCGTGGTCGTCGATCAGATCCGGCACGACACGAGCCGGCCCCGGACCGCCCACGTGGCCGACCTCGACGAAGCGCTCGCCGCCAACCCTGCACCGGGTCCGCGTGGCAACCGGATCGAGAACATGGTGGAAGTCCGGATGTTGATCGACGGGTTGGATCCGAAGCGCCGCGAGGCCCTGGTCCTCACCCAGATCCTCGGTCTGTCCTACGACGAAGCCGCAGAAGTCGCCGGATGCCCGGTCGGCACCGTCCGCTCCCGGGTGGCGCGCGCCCGCGACGACCTGCTGCGGGCGGCCAACGAGAGCGACCGCGCCGGATAGCTCAATTGCGTTTCAGTGCAGGATGACTGCGGGTGAGCAGCGGCAGCATCCATTCCGGGGGCGCGACCCGGAACAACGCCGAGGCCGCCCGGTTGACCAGTCCCGGGACGACTACAGCCTTGCCGGCCGCCAGCCCGTCGATGCCGGCCTGCGCCACCTTGTCGGCGGGAATCCACATGACCTTGGGTAACGCCGCGTCGGCTTCTTCTTTGGAGAACCCGGCCGCCTCGCCGAATCCGGTGTCCACCGGTCCCGGACACAGCGCGGTGACCGACACCCCCGTTCCGCCCAACTCCCCGCGCAGCGAGTGGGTGTAGGACAGCACGAATGCCTTGGCCGCGCCGTAGGCCGCCTGACCCGGCAGCGGGCCGAATGCGGCCACCGATGCCACGTTGAGGATGGCGCCCCGCCGGCGCTCGACCATTCCGGGCAGGAACCTGCTGGTCAGGTCCACGACCGCGGCTACGTCGACCTCGACCAGGTTGAGCTCCTTCGCCGGGTCGGACTTCGCGACGACGCCCGTCGTGGACAGTCCGGCGTTGTTGACCAGGATGTCCGGGGTCAGACCCAACGCGACGACGCGATCGAGCAGGCTCGCGCGGTCATTGCGGTCGGACAGGTCCGCCGGCAGCGGGTGCGCCTGCGCGCCGAGCCGGCCGGCGATCTCCTCGAGGCGATCGACGCTGCGCGCCACCAACACGACCTGATAGCCGCGCTGTGCGAGTATCCGCGCGACTTGCTCGCCGATGCCCGACGATGCACCGGTGACGACGGCGGCGCCGTCCTTTCCTGCAGGTGGGAGTGCCATCAGCTGACCGTACCCGGGCCGCTGTCCAGGCCCAAAGAGGTCAGCAGCGTTCGGCGCCCGGTTGCATCAGGCGGAAGCCGCGCGTCTTGCTTCTCGATACGGCGTGCCAGGCAAGGCAGGCGCGCGCCCGGATCGGCGCGACGAAGTCGAAGCCCGGGGGGCTCAGCTTCCCGTGGTGGAGTGCTGTCATGGCGTCGGTCCTGTCGTCGGTTGGTCAAATTGCAGCCCGTCCGCTTTACACACTCCCCGCACTGCGGTTAAGAACGGGCGAAGCGGCCCTGTGGAGTCCGGCACAATCGCCACGTGCCTGCCGCTCTTGTCACAGCGGTGAACCGTCAGCGCTTCGCAATCCGTACGGCCGCATCGGTCAGCGAAACGTCGTGCCCCGCCGTACATCGAACGCGGGGGACGACCGCGGCGCCGCATCCGTCGTGGACGAGTTCCATGGCGCCGGCTTCACCCTGCAGGGACCTGCCGAATTCGATCAGGCTGATCAGCACCGGGAACAGTTCGCGGCCCCGCTCGGTGAGCACGTACTCGTAGCGGGTGCGCTGCCCGGGTTCCTGGTACGGCCGCTTTTCCAGCAGTCCGGCATCGACGAGTTGCCGGAGCCGTTTGGCGGCGATCTGTTCGGTCACTCCGGCGCGGCGGGCCAGTTCGTCGAAACGCCTTCCGCCGAAGAATGTTTCACGCAGCAAGACCATGGCCGAGTGGGTGCCGATGAACTGCAGCGCATATTCCATCGGGCACCAATCGGCCACCGTCCAGCGGTCCCGGTCAGCCAGCCCACCCGACAGCTTCACCTGACTCCGATCTCGTTGCGGCGGTTAGGGATTGAGAATCAGGCAATTGCTGGTCGCGGACGCCAACAACTTGCCGGTGCCACTGGTCAGCACGGCTTCGGCCAGCGCGGTGCGCCGGCCCAGATGGGTCACCGTGCCGGTGCACCGGACCGGCCCGGTGTCGACGCTGATCGCACCGATGAACCGCACCGACAGGTCGAGGCTGGTGTAGGCGACCCCGGCCGGCAGCATGCTGTGGACTGCGCACGCGGCAGCCGAATCGAGCAGGGTGCAGTACATGCCGCCATGGACGGAGCCGATCGGGTTGTAGTGGAACTCGGCCGGCGTCATGGTGAAGACCGCCGTGCCTTTCGAAACCGATTCCAGTCGAGCGCCGATGGTGCTCATCACCGGTGGCGGCGGTATCTCGCCGGTGGCCATGGCCTGCAAGAACTCCAGACCACCGCGGCCGCGGGCGGCAGCTGCGGCGACCATCGGATCTGCCCATTCGACGGTGCGGGTTCTGGTATCGCAGGCCATTTCGCTCACGCGCTTCATCGTCGCCCCCTGACTTAACTCTAGTCAAGTCAGGGGCGTGTCGCCTCGGTCACACCTCGGCCGTCATGGCCGCCCTTTCCAGGTCGAGCAACTGCTCGCCGTGCAGTTCCTCGTCGTAGGCTCGGCGTCCGCCGCGCAGCCCGAACAGTCGTTTGGAGACGAGCAGGTACACCACCGCCGCCAGGTTGATGGCCAGCGTCACCACCCGGGTCATCGTGATGCCTTTGAGCAGGTCATGGATCTCCAGCGGCAAAAACAGCGACGTGGCCACCACCGCCAGGTACTCCCCCCAGCGTTTCAGCAGCCACAAGCCGACGCCTTCGACAATTTGCAGCACCGCGTAGGCGCCGAGCATGCAGGTGATCAACGCCAGCGTGGACGGTTTCGCGGCCAGTGCCTTCTCCAGTTCTTGGACGGCGGTCATCTGGTCGACCTTGAATCCGGCTGCACGGAAGATCGGCAGGTCCCGGTCCAGGGTGGCCTGGATGGCACCGCGGGAACCGCGGAAGGTCCACACCGCCCACGCTGCGAGTGCCAACACCACCGCCCGCAGCAGGCGCTCGACAGCCAGCGCGCGGATGATGATGGCCTGCCGCAACGCCTTGCCCCTGGTTATCAGCGGCGCATCTTCGGGACGTCCGCGCCCGTGCGGCTCCCCCAGGGCGAAGTCACCGCATCGTAGGCAGCGCCACGCCTCCCCGAGTTCGGTGGTGGCACTGAGCCTTTCGGCCAATGCCTCGTCGTCGGGCGCGTAGGTGGCATGGCCGGTGAGCGCGCAGGTGACCAGTTCCCACCGGTTTACCGTACGGTTCTCCTTTTTGGCCACGTGCGCTCCTTCGGCACCGATCGCGGCCGAATCGACGCCGCGGATGCGCCGATCATTCAATGTCGGAAGCAAACCACGCAAGGGGAACGCGCGTATCGGGCGCCATGCCTACAGTTGCGACACCAACTCGGCTTCCTGCACCAACCGGCCACCTATCGACCGGATCTGGCGAGCCGTGATGGCGCTGAGCGGATGGACCGCGAGGATCAGTGCGACCTGTCGTCGGGGACCGAACACCGGGGCGGCGATGGTGGCCACCGGTTGCGGTGCCCGGCCGTCCTCGAAAAGCGCTCCGCTGGCAGTGAATTCGACGAGCAGCTGATCAAGGATCTCGCGGACCGTAACCGGCATCTCGTCGTTGTGCAGCCTGCCCACCAACTGCGCGGCCCGCGCCAACGCGGGCGTGGTGCAGTCGACGTCGAACCCACGGTCGCGGGTGCGCGCCAGCACCAATCGCAGGCGCTGCACGCGTTCGGCATCGTTGCCTGCTCCGCGGCGGATCCAGTCGCGCTGACCCTCGGCGGTGTCCCAGGCGGCAAAGGCGACGCCGAACGGCGGTGCGTATGGGATACGGTCGCCGGGCAGTCCCGAGGGTTCGGTGGCACCGTCTCCCTCGAACGCGGTGATCACCAGCGAGTCCTCGAACCGCTCGACCACCGAGCCGGCGAAGCCCACCTCGCGGGACACCCGCAGCGCCGCCGCGCGGGCGTGATGGGCGAGTGGCCGGGCGATGTCGGCACGGGCGGCCACCACCGCCAACGCCGGACCCAGCGTGAACGTCCTGTCCATCGGGTCGCGGCTTACCCACCCCCGGTCGCAGAGCGTCTTGAGAATGGCGTGCGCGGTCGCCTGGGTGAGATCGAGTTCGCGGACGACGTCGGAGAAACGCAATTGCCGGTCGGTCGAGCGGGCGAGCAGTTCGACCACGTCGAGTACCCGCGCGGTCGGGGCAGAAGTGGATCCGCGAATGGCTTGACTCCCTCGGACCGGTCTTCTTAGAGTTGGATCACTATTTCGAGAGTGTATCTCGTCTATTTGAGAAATCGCCGGAGCGGGGCGCATGTGACATTCGCAGCGAAGTACGGCCCGTGGGCACTGGTCGCGGGGGCATCCGACGGCGTGGGCGCCGCGTTCGCCAAAGGCCTGGCCGAGCGCGGAGTCAACGTCGTGCTGCTGGCGCGCCGGCAGGCCGTGCTGGATCAGGTTGCCGCCGATATCAATTCGAGGACATCGGTTCAAACCCGCACCCTCGCAGTGGATCTCGCGCAACCACACGCGTCGAGCACCATCGTCGAGGCGGTTGGTGACCTCGACATCGGATTCCTGGTGTACTGCGCCGGTGCCGACCCCGATTTCCAGCCGTTCCTGACCAATCCACTCGCCGCCGCCGAGGCGATGGTGCAGCGCAACTGCGTGGTGCCGATGCAGTTGTGCCACCATTTCGCTGCGCAGATGGTGGCACGGGGACGCGGTGGGATCGTCATCTTCGGCTCGGGCGCCGGATTCGCCGGGGGCCCGAACATGGTGGCCTACGGTGCATCCAAGGCTTTCGGCATGGTCTTCGCCGAAGCGTTGTGGGCCGAACTCCACGACAAAGGTATCGATGTCCTGGGGCTGATCTTGGGCAAGACCAACACGCCCGCCTTGCGTGAACTCGAATACAGCCGCGGTCAGATCGCCTCGCCCGACGACGTCCCGCCGGGTGCGGCCAGCGTCGAGGACGTCATTGCCGAGGCGTTCGAGAACCTGACCAACGGGCCGACCTGGATCGTCGGCGACGACATGCGGGCCGCAATGCAGATGCTGGGTTCGCTCCCGCGCAATCAGGCCGTCGAGCTCATCTCACAGGCCAGTGCAGCGGCGATGGGCTCAGACGGCTGACGGTTGGATCGGCGCGCGCCAGGTGATCAGGACCCGGCCGTAGCGCAGGCGCCGGATGCGGGCATCGGGCAGTACCGCGCCCAGATGGGTCCGCAGTTGCGAAAAAGTGTCGGGCGGCGGCCATTTGATGGGAGCACTGTGCTCCCACTTACCTTTGACGCGATTGACCACGGCGCATGCCAACCCACTGCTGAGATGCCACAACCCCTGTCGCAGTGACGGTTTGACGAAGGTGACGACGGTCAGGGTGCCGCCAGGCAGCACCAGTCCGGCGAACCGGGCCAGCGCCGCCCGGGTGTCCTCGATATGGTGCAGAGCCGCATTGGACACCACCGCGTCGAACCGGGACAGGTCCACGGTCATCACGTCACCGTGCGTCCAACGAACCCGGGCATCGGCAAAGCGAGATTGGGCACGCCGCAGGACGGGCGCGTCGATGTCGATCGCGGTGACCTCGGGAAACCGCTCGGCCAAGCGGGCGGCCAGGAAACCGTCGCCGCAACCTACGTCGAGAATCTGCCGGGCATCGACGGGGACGGTGGATTCGACCAGTCCGTCGTAGTGGATATTGATATTCCACGGTTGTTCGGCCGACACCCCGTCCAACCTAGCCGCGGACATCCTATTCTTCGGTTGGGATCTGGCCCGGAAGGAGATGCAGTGACCGCAACTCGAGAAATTCTCGCCGTGATCGGCGCCGGCGGTATGGGTCTGGCCATCGCGCGGCGACTCGGTTCCGGCAAGACGGTGCTGCTGGCCGACAACAGCGAGGCGACGTTGATCTCGGCGACCGAAGCGCTGCGAGCCGACGGCTACGAGATCGAAACCCAGCGCGTCGACGTCTCGTCAGCGGAGTCGGTGCGCGAGCTGGCCGACTTCGCCGGCTCCCTCGGGCCCGTGACTCAGGTGGCGCACACCGCCGGACTGTCCCCGGCGCAAGCCTCGGCACAGGCGGTGATGGCCGTCGACCTGCTCGGTGTCGCCCTGGTGCTGCAGGATTTCGGTGACATCGTCGCGCCGGGCGGTGCCGGTGTCGTGATCGCGAGCATGGCCGGCCACATGTTCCCGCCGATGGACGCCGAGCGGGAAAGGGCGCTGGCGCACAACCCGCCCGGCGAACTGTTGGGCCTGGACTTCGTCAGCAGTATCACCGAATCGACAATGGCTTATCCGGTCGCCAAGCAGGCCAACCTGCTTCGCGTACGCGCGGCCAGCGCGCACTGGGGCCGTCGCGGCGCCCGGATCAACTCGATCAGCCCGGGCATCATCTCCACGCCGATGTCGCAGGAAGAACTCGCCTCCCCCGTCGGGGACGGCATGCGCGCGATGATCGCGATGTCGGCGACCGGCCGGATCGGGACCCCCGACGACATCGCGGCCGCTGCGGCGTTCCTGCTCGGTCCGCAAGCGACTTTCATCACCGGTACCGATCTGCTAGTCGACGGTGGTGTGATCGCCGCCGTCAAAGCCGGGAACCCCTGAGACCTCAGACGAGGTAATAGAGCTCCGGTTGCTCGGTGTGGTCGGCCTTCGTCCTCGCGTGCGCGTAACGCACCGCGCGGAGGGTCGCCGAGAATTCCTTGTCCTCTTCGGGGAAGACGTGTTCGGCGGGAAACCACCGCGAGAAGCCGACGTTGTTCAATACCGCGAGGGTGTCCGCGCGCACCCCAGCCAGCAGCACCGTCGTCCCGTGATCGGTCAGTTCATGCAGAAAGTGCTCGATGCGTTCGATGCAGACGACGTCGGGATGTCGTACCCGCTTGAGGCGCAGGATCACGATCTTGCCTTCATCTTCGGCCCTGATCCGCTCCTGCAGTTCCGAGAGGTGGCGGTCCAATTCCGGTGCGGCTCCGAAGAACAATTCCCCCTCCAGGTCATAGATGACCGTCTCGGGGTCCGAGGGATCTCCCGCAACACGTTCCCGGACAACACGTTCGGGGGTCACTACCAGTTCCTTGGCCCGCAGCTTCGCCGCGCGCGGCACGAACAGCAGGATCGACAGGATCACCCCGAGCAGCACCGCCTTGTCCAGATCGATCGCTATCCCGGTGAATGCCGTCACGGCGACCAGGCCGGCGTCGTAGCGGGAGGCTTTCAGCGTGTAGATCAATCTCTTGAAGTCGACCAGCCGCGCGGCGGTGACCAGCAGCAGCCCGGCCAGTGCCGGCTGCGGGACATAACGCAGCAGCGGCGCGAACAACAGCAGGGCCACCGCAACCGTTGCGGCCGAGACGATCCCGGAGAACCGTGTCGCCGCACCGGACTGGTGGTTGATGGCCGACCGGGACAGCGATCCCGAACCGGGAATGCTCTGGAAGAAACCGCCGCCGAGGTTGGCCAGGCCTTCAGCCATGATCTGCCGGTTGTAGTCGATTTTCTGTTGAGTCTGGTGCGCAATGGCTTTGGCGATGGACAGGGCTTCGATGATGCCGACGAAGGCGATGGCCAGTGCGCTCACCGAGATCTCGGGCAGCCAACTGGTATGAACCTCGGGAATGTGCGGGCCGGGCAGGCTGCGCGGCACCTTCGCGGCCACCGAGACCGCGGTGTGGCCGCCCTTACCGGGAATCGACCATCCCGCCAGGTAGGCGACGAGACTGGTGATGATCAGCACGGCCAGCATGTCGACCTGCGGTAGACCGAAGCGCTGCACCAGCTTTCGCAGCACCACCGCCAGCACCACGGCGCCGGCGCTGAGCGTCAGGGCACGGTAGTTGACCGCATCTCCGTGGAACAGGGTGAGGTAGACGCGCCGCAGCACCTGCATGTGCCCGTTGCCTTTGTCCTTGACCCCCAGTGCATTACCGAGCTGACCGACGGCCAGTAACAGTGCTGCCGCGGCCATGAAACCGATGATCACCGACTCGGAGATATACCGGGTCAGGTTGCCCAGCTTGAACACCGAGATGGCGATCTGGAACGCGCCGACCAGGACACTGAGCAGGAACAGTGCTTCGAAGAGTTGATGAATGTTCTCCGAGTCGATGAACGCCAGCGCGGTGAAGACGAGCAGCGATATGGCGCTCGTAGGCCCGTTGATCAGATGCGAGGACGACCCGAAGATCGACGCGATCGCCGTCACCACGATCGCCGAGTAGACACCGAATTTCGGATCCACGCCGGCGATCAACGCGTACGCGATCGCTTGCGGGAACGAAATGGCGGCCACGGTCAGGCCCGCGATGACGTCGCTGCGGCCCTTGACCCAGTCGTAGTTGAAGACGCGACTCATGACGCCACCGGTGGTGCCGAGATGGTGTCGTAGATTCCGTTGTCGCCGAAGAAATTTTCCCGTGCCTCCACCCAGTCCTTGGCCAGTGCGGTGATCGGGAACAGCTCGAGCTGCGGCAACTGCGGGGCGTGTTTGGCGAGGACTTCGGCCTTGAACGGACGGTAGCCGTACCTGGCCGCCAACTCCTGCCCGGCATCGGAGAACAGGTAGCCGAGGTAGGCCTTCGCGTAGGACGCGACCTTGGGATCGGTGACGTTGACGTCCACCCACGCGACGGCCGGCTCGGCTTTGATACTGACTGGCGGATAGACGATTTCGAGCTCGTCCGGACTCGCGGCGGCTTCCCGCAACGCCTCGTTCTCCCACGTCAGTTGCACATCGCCGATGCGTTGGGTGGCGAACGAGACCCCCGCACTGCGGGCGCCGTTGTCGGAGACCGCGACGTGACCCAACAGCGAACGCACGTAGCCGGCCGCCTGTTCCGGGGTGCCGCCGCGGGTGGTGACCGAGCCCCACGCGGCAAGAATGCTGAGCTGGCCGTTGCCCGACGTGCGTGGATTGGGCGTCACGATCGAGACGTCGCGGTTAATCAGGTCGGGCCAGTCGTGAATGCTCTTCGGGTTGCCCTTGCGGACCAGGAAGACGATGGTCGAGGTGTAGGGCACGGAGTTGTTGGGCAGCCGGGTCTGCCAGTTCGCCGCGATCAGGCCGCGCTTGCGCAGCGCGTCGATGTCGCTGATCAGCGCCAGCGACACCACGTCAGCCGGTTGCGAGCCATCTATGACGCTGCGCGCCTGACGGCCTGAACCGCCGTGCGACTGCTTGATTTCCAGCCTGGTTCCGGTCTGCGCCTGATACTGATCCACGAAGGCTTTGTCTACGGCGGTATAGAGCTCGCGCGTCGGGTCGTAGGAGACATTCAGGATCTGGTTGGGGTGGTCGTCGGGCAGATTCTTGATTACGAGCGCGGTTGCGGCCACGACGATGGCGACGACACCGAGCACGTTCAGCCAGGGAATGTGCAGCCGGCGCAATCGGCGAGCCTGCCGGTCGGTGTCTACCATCGGTATCTCATTTCACCTGTCGTCCAAAAGCTTTGACGATGCTAACGACCGGATGACGGTGCGGGAGTGCTGAGAATCAGGGTGAGCTTAAATATGCGCAGTTGACGCATCGTTCGGGTGCCTTATTTATGCTGAGTAAATTTGACCGGCAACGCTGGAAGGGGCTTGATGAGCCGCCGCGCGGTGATGACAACTCTGGTATGCCTGTCGACCCTGGGCGCATCGGCCATCGGCTGTCCTGCGCCCGCCCTTGCGGACTTCTCCATACAGCTGCACTGGAAAGTGCCCGGCTCAGGCGGTGGCGGGGCGGATCGGCACGACCAACCACGGATCACGAACGTAGAAGTGACCGGCGAGACCTGCGCCACGAACCCCACGAAAGACGGTTTCGTGGTGGACCAGGGCGGAAGTCCCTTCGGCAAGTGCACCTACAACAAGACCTGGGTGCAGTACTCGGTGACGGTCACAGGAGCATCGACGAAGACGGTCCCCGTCCGCATACAGCAGGTGAGCGATGTCGGCTCGTCACCCGTTCTGTTCGACGCCCAATGCTCCCAACCGTACTGGTGCATCTTCGGGCCGGCCCAGAGTTCGCGGAACGCCGACGTGACGGTTGGCGGCGCGTACTAGTTAGTTCTGGGGCCGGTGGCCGCGTCAGCGCACGTTGTACTCGTGCAGTCTCTGGTTGGCATACTCGCTGACCGTCACGTATCCCCGACCGTCCGGATGGAACGCGATCGCCTCGCCTTGGGTCTCGTCGATGACGGGGCCTTCCACTGGCTGCTGACTGAACGGCGACCACGAGCTGGTGCCGGGAGCGCGGTTCCACAGCAGCACGTCGTCATAGGTCCGCACGGCCAACTGCGAACCGTCGGCGGAGAAGTCGGCGCTGGTGACGAGTTGCTCGTTGGCGTCCGAAAGATCAAGGGTGGCAACCTGTGTCAGCGTTCTGCTGGCACTGCTGCTGCCCGCGTTGCTCCACCCACTATCCGGCGTCGAATAGACACGGGCGACATCGGCGTCGGTTTTCTCGATGAGCATCAGATTGTGGTTGACCGGGTCGACGGCCAACGCCTCCGAGTTCAGTCGCGCACCGTCTGGGTAGACCAGCCGGACCTGCTCCACTCCAGTGAGTCGGCCGGTGGTCGGATTGGCGGCGGTGCCGGTGACGATCGGCTCGGGTACTCGATAAACGGTTATGCTGCTGCGGGATTGGCCGTTGTCGCCGATATCACCGACATAAATGTAGGACTTGCCGTCCGGTCCTCTGGCGACCTCGATATCCTCCCAGTCGTTGGCTGTCGCGCCACTGAGCTCATAGGTCGCCAACGTCTGCCCCGTCTCGGCGTCGATCGCGAAGATGCGCGCCGAGTCGCCCGAATCGTTGTGCACCCAATACACATCCGGGTTGTTGATCCCCGCGTCGATGCCGGAGATTTCGGTGAGGTTGCCGTCGGTGACGGTCCCGCCGTTGGAAGCGACGACGTCGCCGTCGCGGGCCGCGTCGACGACATTCGGCGGCGACGGGTCGGTCGGCCCGCCGGGGTCGGTCGGCCCGCCGGGGTCGGTCGGCCCGCCGGGGTTGGCGGTCCTGGCGCCCATGGCGCCGTCGGCCCCGTCATTGCCGAGCAACCATCCGCCGGCGCCGCCGCGACCTCCGGGCGCCCCAGCCTCGCCACCGATGCCCGGGCCGCCCCGCCCGCCGGCGCCACCGTTTCCGATCAGTCCGGCATCACCACCCCTGCCCCCGGCCCTGCCCGGCGCACCGGATCCGCCGTCACCGCCGTCGCCGTACAACAATCCGCCCGGGCCACCGTCCTGCCCGGTGCCTGCCACCCCGTCCACACCATTTCCAATCAACGGGCGTCCGAGCAGGGTCTGGGTAGGCGCATTGATCAGGTCCAGCAACGGGTTGGCGTTGGCCGCCTCCGCGGCGGAGTAGGCCGCGGACCCCGAGCCCAGCAGCTGCACGAACCGCTGGTGGAATTCCGCTATCTGCGCGCTCAACGCTTGATAGTCGCGGGCGTTGCCGGCGAACAGCGCAGCGACGGCGGCAGACACTTCATCTGCCGCGGCGGCCGCTATACCGGTCGTCGGCAGCGCTGCCGCGGCATTGGCTGCGCTGACCGCAGAACCTATCGCGGACAACTCGGTCACCGCGGACGACAACATTTCCGGGGCCGCTAGCAGGTACGACATTGCTATTCCTCCGGGCAGTAGAACTAATCAATCGATTGATCATATGCACAGATACGGCGCAGCCGAGGGGCTTTCTCCGGAAAATCAATCAATTGATAGCTTAAGCGGGGCCGCGGGGTGGTCCGTGCGGCAATTCGGAACCCCGGTCCGGTGCACCCAGTCGCGCGGTCGCACCCGCCACGTGCGGCGCGCGTAGTCCAGTTCGGTATAGGGCCACTGGGTCACAATGCGTCCGGACGGCGAACGGAAGTAGCTGTCGCACTGCGTCCAGATGGTGCGGTCCAGGTCCGCCGACAACCGATAGTTGAAACGCTCTTCGGCCTCCGGTCGAACGTCGATATAGCCACCGCGACGGGCCAGCCGAGACACGGCGCTGGCCACCAACCGCGCTCCGGCTTCGAGAATGTAGACGATCGAGTTTCCGCCCTGATTGGTGTTGGGACCGTAGAGCATGAAGAAGTTCGGGAACCCCGCGACGGCGGTACCGAGATACGCGCTGGGGTCGGCGCCCCACCGTTCGTGCAGCCGCCGGCCGGCCGCGCCGACGACCTCGATACCCGAAAGATATTGCGACGTCTCGAATCCGGTGGCCAGAACGATCGCGTCGACCTCCACCGCCCTGCCGTCGGCGGTGACGATCGACTTCCGGGTCACCCGCTCGATCGGTTCGGTCACCAGCTCGACGTCGTCTCGCTGCAGCGTTCGGTAGAAGTCGTCGCCGAGCAGCACACGTTTGCACCGGAAGGGATACGACGGCGTCAGGGATCGGCGCAGTTCCGCGTCGGTCACGCTGCGCTCCAGAAACGACGTCGCGAACCGCGCCCTGCCCGCCACGACCGGATCGTCGGCCATGGTCGCGGTGTTGTCGTGCTGGAACTTCCAGATCTGCCATCGCACCCGACGGGCGGCCAGTGGATTGCGCCGGAAGCGCGCCAATTCGTCTGCGGTGTAAGGCCGGTCCTCTTTGGGCACCATCCAGGGCGGGGTCCGTTGAAACACCGTGAGACCTGCGGTGATCTTGGCCAGTTCGGGAACGACCTGCACGCCACTCGCACCAGTCCCGATCACCGCCACTTTCTTGCCGGCCAGGTCGACGCCATGATCCCACTGGGCGGTGTGCATCACGGTTCCCCCGAAATCCCCGAGGCCCGCGATCGCCGGAAGTTTGAGCGCACCGAACAGTCCGACGGCGCAGACGACGACGTCGACGGACAGGGTCTGGTCGCAATCGTCGAGGTGCAGGTCCCATCGCCAGGTGTCGGGGTTCCATCGCGCGGAGCGCACCGAGGTATCCAGCATCAGATGGCGACGCAGATCGAACTCGTCGGTCACCGACTCCAGATAGGCCAGGATCTCCGGTTGCCGGGCATAGGTGCGACTCCAGGACTTGTTGGGCGCGAACGAAAATGAGTAGAGGTGACTCTGGATGTCGCAGGCGGCACCCGGATAGGTGTTGCGCCGCCACGTGCCGCCGACTCCGTCGGCCCCGTCGATGATCACCAGGTCGTCGATGCCCCGGCGCCGAAGCGCGACCGCGGTGCCCAGGCCGCCGAACCCGGCGCCGATGATCGCCACCTTGGGCGGGTGCCGACGCCGGGTCGCGGCGCGCAGTCGGCCCACGGCATACTGCGGCCTCATGAACGATCCCGGCACAGTTCGAAACCCGCGAGATCCCCGTCAGTACGCCAAGCCGCAAGGGTGTCGGCGTACTCGGTGGGTCCACCGAAGAAGAAGCTGCCCTGCCGGGTCTTGGCGTCCGCTTTGCCCTCTCGGTTGTAGTAGCCGGGCGTGCAGGTCCTGGAGCGCTCCGCGGTAGCCTCCGAGCGCGCCACCACGGTCTGGACCCACTCGGCTTCCGCGGCAAGCGACGCCTCGACTTCGCATACACCCCGTTGCAAGGCCCATGCGATGATCCACGCGGCGTGCGTCGCCTGCACGTCGAGCAGATAGGGAAAGTTCACGGTCAACCCTGCCTGGGCAATGCTTTCGATGAAGCAATTCGGAAAACCGTTGGTGCACAAGCCCTGGAAGGTGCGCACGCCGTCACGCCACCGCTGGGTCAGCGTCACCCCGTCGCGGCCGACCAGTTCGAACCCCGTCCGGCGGCAGTAGTCGGTGCCCACCTCGAAACCCGTTGCAAAGATCAAACAATCGAGCTCGTAGGTCGTCCCGTCGACAACTACGCCCGTCTCGGTGATCGCGTGCACGCCCAGGCCTCGGGTGTCGACCAACGCCACGTTGTCCAGGTTGAACGTCTGCAGATAGTCGTCGTGAAAGCAGGGCCGTTTGCAGAAGTAACCGTACCAGGGCTTGAGCGCTTCGGCCGTCGCCGGATCGGTCACGATGCCAGCCACCCGCGCCCGGATCTCCTCCATCTTGGCGAAGTCCGCCATTTCGATGTCGCGGGTGCGTTGCTCGGGGCTTACCGTCCCGTCGCTGTCGTGGCGCATGACCGGAAGTTTGCGGGTGATGCTGGTCCAGGCGTCGGCAACCAGGTCCCGCTCCGCCTGTCCGCCGGCGGTGAGGACCTGAAAGTTCTCGATACGTTCACGCTGCCACCCCGGCTGTAATGCGTTGGCCCACTGCGGATCGGTGGGTCCGTTGGCACGCACGTCCACCGAAGACGGGGTGCGCTGGAAGACGAACAGCTGCTGAGCCGCCGCGGCCAGGTGCGGCACACACTGCACGGCGGTGGCTCCGGTGCCGATGATGCCGACCCGCTTGTCGGCCAGATTCTCGAGGTTCTCGCCGGTGTAACCGTAGTCCCACCGGCTGGTATGGAACATGCGGCCGCCGAACGCCGAAATCCCCGCAATGCCAGGCAGTTTGGGCTTGGCCTGATACCCGTTGGCCATGCAGACAAACTTCGCGCGCATCTCGTCACCGCGGTCGGTCATGACGACCCACCGGGAAGTCTCGGTCTCCCAACGGATTTCGCGAACATCGGTCTGCAAGCACGCGTTGCGGTACAGATCGTAGTGCCGAGCTATACGTTGGCAGTGCGCAAAGATCTCCGCCCCGCCGGCGTACTTGTGTTCGGGGATATAGCCGAGTTCCTCCAACAGCGGGACGTACACGTAGGACTCGACGTCGCAGGCGATCCCCGGATAGCGATTCCAGTACCAGGTGCCGCCGACGTCGGCTGCCCGGTCGATCAGCCGGATGCTTTGCACGCCGAGCTCACGGAGTCGCACCGCGGTCAGCAGGCCACCGAAGCCCGCACCGACGATCGCCACGTCGACTTCGTCGCTGAGCGGTTCGCGGGCAAAGGTCTGGTCTGCCCACGGGTCCTGCCCGAAACACGCGAATTCACCCGCGATTTCGACGTATTGCGCGATTCCGTCAGGCCGCAGCCGCTTGGCGCGTTCCTGGGCATACTTCTGGCGCAGCGCGTCGACATCGAATGCGCAGCCGACAGTCTCGGTCAATGTCTCGGTCCCACTCGTCGTGCGCCGACTCTATAATCAATCACTTGATCGCATCAAGGTCCCCGACGATTATGCGGTTCCCAACAGCGCCCCGGTCACCAACACCTTCGAGGCGCCGAGTGCCTCCTGGAACTCCGCGGGCTGCAGGGTCGCCGCCAGTTCGGTCAGTCCGTAGATCAAGGCGTAGACCGCCTCCAAGACGGCCTGCGAGTCGGGATCCGAACCGAGTTCGACGTCTCGCCGTGCGTCCTCGACTATGTCGGCCAGGAGTTCGCGCACCGATTCGAAACGGGGATGCCCGTCGTCGGGTGTGACGTCGCGCTCGCCGTAGGTGCCGAGGTTCTCGGCCTGGATCGCCCACTCGAACGCGGCAAGGTCGGGGTACTCGCGGAGGAGTTGACCACATTCGTCGAGCACTGCTGCGACGCGTTCGACGATGCCGATCGGTCCGTCGGCGGCCTCCCGCAACCGTGGCATGGCGGTGTCGGATCTCGTCGCGATGGTGGCCTTGATCAACTCGGACTTGGTCGGGAAGTAGTTGTACAGGCTGGCGCTCGTGACATTCGCCATCCGGGCGATTTCGCGGATCGTCGCTCGCGCGTAGCCCACCTCGGCGACGCACTTCATCGTCGCCAGGATGATCCGCTGCCGCGTCTGCGCACCGGTCGCGCCGACGGGACGTCCCAACTGTGGGCGAGTCACGGGTCGAATATATTCGATCGATCAATTGATTCCGGTCTTCGCGGAGGTACCCGGCATGACGGTCGGCTCGTCGCAGCTCGGGCGGCCGGTTGGAGCGGTTGGTACGCAAACTCGCCGCAGAATCATCGACGCGACCATTCGATGTGTCGCCGAGGTGGGTTATTCGCAGGCCTCGATCCGCGAGATCGCGCGGGCTGCCGAGATGACCAGCGGCAGCCTGTATCACTATTTCCCGAACAAGAGCGAGCTGCTCAGAGCCACCGCCGAGGAGATCGAGCAGATCGTCTTGCCACGGTTACGCGCGGCCGCCGCCGGATCCGACGACGTCGTCGAGCGACTCGAGGCGGTGCTCGACGAGTCCAAGCAGTTGATGCGCGACTATCCGTCATTGGCCGGGTTCCTGCGTGCCACGCGCGCGCAAGGCCTGGTGGAGTCGCGCCGCGAAGCCCCGGCATACCCGGGATCCAAAGCGCTGCGCGACGTCGTCACCGAGATCGTCGAGGACGCCCGAAACCAGGGCGTGCTGCCTTCGGGCACCAGTGTGACCGCGGCTGCGGAAGCCATCTGCGCGCTCACCCGCGGTTTGTCGGAGCAAGCGGCCAGACTGGCGCCGCAGCAGTACGACGCCACCCTGGACGCGGTGAAGCGCCTGCTCAGGGGGAGTTTGTTCGCTTCCTCAGCTGATAGGCCTGACGAGTCTTAGAAAATTCTCGGCGTGGCTGGACCGCACTGGTTTGGGACGTGTTCAGGCGGGCAAGATAGATGCATGATTTTGCGCATTCTTGGGTCCGCGGCAACTGTTGCCGCAGGGGTGAGTTCTGCTGTGATGACGTCCTCCATGCCGGCTGCGTTCGCCGAGCCATGTCCCGACGTGGAAGTGGTGTACGCCAGGGGTACCGGCGAGGAAGGGCTGGGGGCGACGGGTGACGCGTTCGTCGACGCGCTGCGGCCGCGTATCGGCGCGCAATCGTTGAACGTGTACTCGGTCAACTACCCGGCCAGCGAGGAGTGGGCAACCGGCATCGACGGCATCAGGGACGCCGGCGCCCACGTGAATTCGATGGCCGGGGCCTGCCCGAAGACCAAAATGGTGCTCTCGGGCTTCTCCCAGGGCGCGGCAGTCATGGGCTTCGTCACGTCGGCCCGGGTGCCCGACGGAGTAGACCCGGCCACCGTTCCCAAACCGCTGGATCCTGCCGTGGCCGAGCACGTCTCCGCGGTGGTGCTGTTCGGCACACCGAACACGCGGGCCATGGAGTTCCTGGGTCAGCCGCAGGTTGCGATCGGTCCGCTCTACCAGGCGAAAACCCTGAAGATCTGCGCCACCGACGACCCGGTGTGCTCGGAGGGAATGAACTTCGCCGCGCACAACTCCTACGCCAATGACGCGGCGGCGATCGATCAGGGTGCAGCCTTCGCGGCCAGCCGGGTGGGGGTGGCGGGACCGGCTCCCGTGCCCGCTCCGCCGGGCTTCGGGGAGTGAACTTTCGACAGCACCGCGGAACTAGGCGTACCGGTCGCGCAATCTGGTGAGCGTGGCCTCGATGCCGCTCGCGTTGTTCTTGGCGAAGCCCAGCCGCTCGTAGTACTTCAGCGTGTTCTTGACGGTTCCGGCGTCGTGATAGTCGAAGGTCTCGGTGACCCGGGTGAGCGTCGGCGAAAGCGCCTCGAATTCCCAGCGCCACCGGTGACCCAGCGGATGGCGCCATTCGACCACCTTGTCCGGTTGTAGGACGGTCACGGTGCTGGTGATGCGGTAGGGCAATCCCAGCATCTTCATGTTGGTCGAGAATTTGGAACCCTCGACCAGATTGGCAGGCGCCTTGACGTTGTCGCGAACGGTGCCCGATCCGTCGAGTTCGCTGTGGCGCCGGGGATCGGCGGCCATCTCGAAGAGTTCGGCAGCCGGGGCGGCCACCTCGACCGACCGACTGACTCGCCGGGGTCCTGCGTCGACAACGGTGACGGTCATCGGGTGTCCTTCCTGCTACGACGGCCCTCGGCCGCGAGGGCGTTTTCCAGCGTAGGCGTCGGCCGTGTGATTGCGACAACAGTCGGATCACCACCGGCGTTCCTCGCGGATTGGCCGCGCGGGTCGTGGTACGGTTCGCTGCTGTGGTGTCGTCGCTGGTCAACGCAGGTAGCAGCCCCCTTTCGGGCGCGCCCGGATCCCGCGATGTCTGAGCTGAACCGCCGCCGTTTCCTGGGGTCACTGGCCGCCTCAACCATCGCCAGCGTGGGCCTGGCCCGGTGCATGGTCGATCCGCAGCCGCGGACGTTCGCCCAGACGCCGGCGGCCGCCGAGGTCGTGCCGCCTGCCGGTCCGACCGCGGGCCTGCTGCCGCCGCCCCCTCCCAGCGCCCGCATCCAACTGCCCGGCGGTGGCGTGCTCAGCCAACTCCCCGGCAGCGGTGACCTGCTCGCGCTGACGGTTGACGACGGCACCAACTCCGAGGTCGTGCGCGCCTACACGCAGTTCGCCAAGGACACCGGCATCCGGCTGACGTTCTTCGTCAACGGGATCTACGACTCGTGGACCGAGAATCTGGCCTTGCTGCGGCCGCTGGTCGAATCCGGCCAGATCGAGCTGGGCAACCACACCTGGTCGCATCCCGACTGCACCACGATCTCCAAGGGCGAGATCGCCAAGCAGCTCTCCCGCAACGACGACTTCCTCAAGAAGACGTACGGCGTAGGCGCCAAACCGTACTGGCGGCCCCCGTACGCCAAGCACAACGCCGTCGTCGACGCGGTGGCCGCCGACCTCGGATACAACGTGCCGGTTTTGTGGTCGGGTTCGCTGTCGGATTCGACGCTGATCACCGAGGAATACATCGTGAAGATGGCCGACCAGTACTTCACTCCCCAGTCGATCGTGATCGGGCACCTCAACCACCTGCCGGTCACCCACGTCTACCCGCAGTTGGTCGCCATCATCCGGGAACGCAAACTGCGCACCGTCACCTTCAACGACGTCTTTCTCAAGACGCCGTAGCCGTCCGTCAAAGGTGCTGCGGCACAACGATAATCCCCCGAAGGGCCGCTCGCCTCGGCGCGCCGTGCGCTTGCGCAGAATGGCGGCCGCGCCGGCGTGTCCCTGTACATCTGCGCACCCTCACCGCCGACGTCTTTGTGCGGTGTCATCGGCGATGATGGACGGGTGCCCGTTGCGCAGCGAAAGCCCCGGTATCGGGTGAGCGCATGGGCACTGTTGGTCTTGATATCTCCGCTGGCCGCCTGCCAGGGTGGCTCGCACGCACCCGCGGACCGTCCGTCGACCTCGCCCAAGCACACCACCCGAGCGGCAAACCACGGCCCGTCGTTCCCGGAGTGCGGCGGCGTGAGCGACCAGACCATCGCAGAACTGACCAACACAGCCGGGCTCGTCGTCACCGCACGCAACCCGATGGGTTGCCAGTGGCTGGTGCGCGGCAGCATCGACGGCCCGTGGTTCTCCTTCAGCTGGTTTCGCGGCAGTCCCATCGGCCGTGAGCGCAAGAACGAGGACCTCACCCGCTCCACCGTCAGCGACATCACCGTCGACGGGCACAGCGGTTATATCGCGATGGCCAGCGACCGGATCGGCACCCGGTTGTGCGACGTCGCCATCCAATTCGGTGACGACTTCTTCGAGTGGTCGGTCCAGTTCGTCAAGAAGCCGTTTCCCAATCCGTGCGACATCGCCACCGAGCTGTCCCGCCGGACGATCGCGACGGTGAAGTGACTCTTACGGACTCGCACTCGCACTTCTGCTGCAGAATTTCAGCCTCGGTGATTGCGCCATCACAACTTCCTGACCCCTCGGACGATGGCGTTGAACGGCACTACCGATGCCAACCCTTTGCGCAGACTCCGCTGCAAGAAGCTGAGGTTGATCAACACCATGTAGTGGACACCGCAGTCCCGCCAGTGCGCGACCTGATCGATCACGTCATCGGGTGTTCCGTTGAGCAGGACCTCTCGCACCACAGCCGGTGGGACGCCCGCGACGTGCGACAACGCGGTTTCCTCGTTCATGTCGTGCGGAAGGAAATCCTGCGCACCGCTGAAACCTGCACCGAGGGGATGCTGGGCACCGTGGCGGGTGAAAACTGCGTCTGAGCAGTTGAGCCCAAACGCCCGAACCAATTCTGAGTCGAACGCTTCGTCGACGTCATCGCGGGTGCGGCCGGTGATGACGAACATCTGCATGGCCGGAAGAATGGCCATCGGGTCGCGGCCGGCGTCGGACGCCGCTGACCGCACGAGGTCCAGGCGCTGTGAGTACTCCTCCGAGAGGGTGCCAGAAGCTGGGAAAGTAGGCGTCTCCATACCGTCCGGTGGCACGCAGCATGCGCGGGCCGTGGGCGCCGATCCAAATCTGCGGCCACTCCCCCCGATACGGCGGCAAATCGAAAATGGCGTTACGGAGCGGAAAGTAGGGAGAGTCCCGGTTGACGAGTTCGCCGCCGGAATCCCACAAAGCGCGGATGGTGGCCATCGCTTCTTCGAACCGCGCCACCGGTGTGGACCAGTCCACGCCGTAGGGTTCGTTGCCTTCTCGCTCGCCGGGACCGATACCCAAGATCGCCCTGCCGCGAGTGAGCAGGTGCAGCGTGGCAGCGGCCTGTGCAGTCACGGCCGGGTTGCGCCGCCCTGTGTCTGTTACAGCCACACCGAGACGCAGACGCCCGACCCGATTGCGCGCGGCGAGATGCCCGAGCATAGTCCACGGCTCCATGGCGGCATCGATTTTCGGTATGAATTTTGTTGCACCACAATACTTCTGCTGCCACAACGCGCGGGGGAACAGTTGATTGAGGTGATCAGGCACCCAGAATGAGTCGACGCGATTGGCGACCGCACCGAGATAGTTGCCTCGGTTGAACATCTCCGCCGTCGGACGGGCGGCCACGATCCCGTCGCCGACACCTACACGAAACCGCGTCATGCGCTGTCCTTTCTCGCGCCCGAGCGTTCAGTATCAGACAGGCGAATGCGATTGGCATGGGTATCGCGCTACCCGACGTCAGTCCTTGAGCATCCCGTCCACCAGCCGGCGCAGCACCTGCCCGACCTCCGCACGGGCTCGCGGTTGATCGTCGGCGGTCGCGACCGCCATGGCCGCCTCGTCGAGCGCGCCGATCAAGACGGTCGCCAGGGGGCGGACCGGCAACCGGTCCAGCTGACCCGCCTCGATGGCAGCGGTGATCATCTGCTCGGTCATGCCCAGGCTGTAGCGCTGGGCGACGTCGCGGAAGCCGGACCACCCGAGGACGGCGGGCGCGTCCAGCAGGATCAGTTGGCGCACTTCGGGATCCCCCGACACCTCCAGCCATGCGTCGATCGCGGCACGAATCATGTCGGCGGGCGTCGTCGCTCCCGATGAGGCGACCAGGGTGCCCAGCCGAGCCATCACATCCTGCTCGACCGCCTCGACCACATCGCGGAAAAGCGCTGCCTTGTCGGTGAATTGGTGATACATCGCGCCGCGGGTGACGCCGGCCTGGGTGGCGATCTCCGGCGTACCCACCTCCGAGTAACCGCGCGATCCCCACAACTTGCGGGCAGCCGAGATCAACGCCTCGCGGGTTGCCGCGGAGCGTTCCTCCTGGGTGCGTCTCTTGATTTCCATACAACCTGTTGGTAATTTACGAACAGACAGACTGTTTGTAAGCTTATCTCTAGTAGGAGTCCTGATGCCGACGATCGACATTAACGCCGGAACCATCCACTACGAAGCAACCGGACCCGAGGACGGCAGGCCGGTCGTATTCGTGCACGGATACCTGATGGGCGGCCAACTGTGGCGCCACGTCAGCGTGCTTCTCGCCGAGCACGGTCTGCGCTGCATCGCGCCCACCTGGCCACTCGGGGCGCACCCGCAACCGCTGCGACCGGCCACCGACGCCACCATCACCGGCGTCGCCAAAATCGTCGCCGACACGATCGACGCGCTCGGCCTCGACGACGTGGTCCTGGTCGGCAACGACACCGGTGGTGTGGTCGCTCAGCTGGTTGCGGTGCACCATCCCGATCGCATCGGTGCGCTGGTGCTCACCAGTTGCGACGCGTTCGAACACTTTCCGCCGCCAATCCTGAAGCCGGTGATCCTGGCGGCCAAGTCGAAGTCGTTGTTCCGCACGGCGATGCAGACGATGCGCGCCCCCGCCGCCCGGCGGCGGGCTTATGAAGGATTGGCGCACAACGACATTGACGATTTCACGCAGATCTGGGTACGTCCGGCACTGGCCGATCCGGCGATCGCGGAAGACCTTCGCCAACTCACGCTGTCGTTGCGTACCGACGTCACCACCGGCGTCGCCGCCCGGTTGCCCGAATTCGACAAACCGACTCTGATCGCGTGGTCGGGTGACGACACCCTGTTCGAGCTCGAGGACGCCCGCCGCCTGGCTGCGACCATTCCGAATGCGCGGCTGGAAGTCATCGAGGGGGCGCGCACCTTTTGCATGGTCGACCAACCCCAGCGGCTTGCCGCGCTGGTGTCCTCGGTCGCCGTACCCGCCTAGTCGCCACGTCCGGGCGAGCCAGGGCTTTCGGGTGTGAATCCCTGGGCTTTCGGGTGTGAACTCTGGGCTTTCAGCGTGAATCCCGGGCTTTCAGTGTGCGCCCTGGGTGGGATATGACCGAAGTTCCCGCCCTCCGTTCACCCCGAAAGCCCTCCCTTCACAACCAAAGTCAAGGCTTCACACCGAAGACGCGGAGAAACGGCTCACCCTGCAGGCCCTCGCGCCCACAGCCGCCCGCTGGGCCAACGACCAAGACGGCACCGACGCCATCGTCAAATCCAGGTACTAGCCTGGCCGTCATGTCAGACAACATGGCGCCGCTGACGGGCCGACGGATCCTGGTGACAGGCGCGGCCACAGGTATCGGCGCGGCCGCGGTCGCCGCACTCACCGATGCCGGCGCACAGGTTGCTGCGACGTACCACCAGACGCCGCCACCCGAAGAGCTGGCGGCGACCTGGTTGCAGTGCGACGTACGCGACGCCGACGCCGTCTCGGCAACGGTGCATCAAGTGGCCGAAAAGCTGGGCGGTCTCGACGTTTTGGTGAACGCCGCGGGACTGTGGCAGCCCGGAATCCCCGGATACATCGACGCCGAACAGATCTCGTTTCTGTTGGACACCAACGTCAAGGCGACAATGCTGACCAATCAGGCGGCGTACGCGGTGATGAAGGGTAGCGGCGGTCGCATCATCAACTTCGGCTCCTCGGAAGCCGTTATGGGCAGCCCGATCTCGGCCGTCTACGCCGCGACGAAGGGCGCGGTGCAGGCGTGGACACGTTCGGCGGCGCAAGCCTGGGCCGCCGACCGGGTCACCGTCAACGCCCTGGCGCCGGCGGTGCAGACACCCGGCGCCGATCGCCTGCGAGACTTTCTCGGTCCCGAAGCCGGCGCCCTGATCGATCAGCAACTCCAGACCAGGATTCCGCTCGGCGGGGCGCTGGGCGATCCCGACCGTGACCTCGGACCGGTCCTGGTGTTTCTTGCCGGGCCCGGCTCGGCCTTCATCACCGGGCAGCTGCTGGCAGTGGATGGCGGTCTGGTCATGCTGGGCGCCTAATCCCGGCGTCGACGGATCTGTCCCTTGGTTCGCCGTACCCGTTTGACCGGATCTCGCGTTGTGCCGGTGGCGATTTCGTCGCGTAGCTGCGCGATATTGGACAGTTCCGAGTACAGGCCTCGGATCGCGTAGTCCAAGACCGCGAAGGAGTAACGCTGCTCGGGGTCGTCGGTGATGCCGAGCTCGCGCGACCGTTGCCTCGACCACAACGCCTCGTCCAGCCGGGCTCTGGTGGCCTCGAGGTGCCGAACCAGAGTGTCGACGACACGTTCGGGGTCCTCGCCGCGGGCGAGCCACGTCCGCAGGATCACGGGATGTTTGATGACGACCTGGTCCTGGCCCGGGAAGTGCTGCACCCAGCGCCGCAACGCATCCCGTCCGGCGTCGGTGGTGCCGTAGAGGGTGATGGACCGCTTCCCGGACCGGGCCTCGACCTCGTCGACCATGCCGCGTTCCAGCAGCCTGTTGAGTTCGCGGCGCACGTGACTGACCGAGGGTGACCAGTAGAAGTGGCCGACGGAGAGCTCGGCGCGCATCTTGATCTCGCCGGCGGTGAGTTGCTCGTCGTTCGCGGCCAGCACCCCCAACACCAGATAGGCGGTGATCGGCAGTCCGGCGACGGTCCGGGCCGGGCTCACGGCGCCCCGGTGAAGTACGGCAGCGTGACGTCGGAATCGACAGGATGGAACTGCACCCGCACCCGCATGCCGATCTCGAGCGCATCGGCGTCCACGCCCACGATGTTGGTCAGCAGCTGATAACCCTCGTCCAGGGTGACGATCGCCGGCGCATAGGGCGGTTCGAACTCCGCGGTGACCGGTCGGTGCACGACGGTCCAGCTGTAGATCTCACCCTCACCGGCACTTGGCGTCCAACTCAGCTGCGCCGAAAGACATTGGCGGCAATGCTCGGTCGGCGGGAAATTGGCTTGTCCGCATCCGCCGCAACGCTGATAGAGCAATTGGTGGGATCGGCATCCTTCCCAGAACGGGATGCTCAGGTGACTGCTGGCGTGTGGTACCGGCCCGGCCTGCGGTCGTAGCTTCATCGCGGCTCGTCCCCCAGCAGCAGCACCGTAGTGAACAGAGCTCCCGCTCCTCCGTTGCTGCACAACGCAATATGAGCGTCGGGTACCTGCAGCTCGCCCGCCTGGCCCCGGAGTTGCTGCACCGCCCGTACGGCCCGCTGCATCATCTGCGGGTTGGCGCCGGCGTGGCTGAACGACATGGTTCCTCCGTCGGTGGTGATCGGGTGACTGCCGTCGATCGCGATGTGACCGTCGGCGACGAAGGGTCCGCCCTCGCCCTCGCCGCAGAAACCGAAAGCCTCCAATTGGCGGATGATTTCGAACGAGAAGGGGTCGTAGAGTTCCAGCACGTCGACGTCGTCGCGCCGCAACCCGGCGTGGGCGAAGGCGCGATCGGCGGCGTGCCGGCCCACCACACCGTTCACGTGATCGCTGCGGCGCCCCTTCAGGTCCCAGGCGGGTGGATGTTGATACGACGGGCCGTGAAAGTCCGCGCCGCTGCCCAGGATGTAGATCGGCCGGGTCGTCGTCTCGGTCGATTCCAAGTTGGCCAGCACCAGCGCGCAGCCACCCTCGGAGGTGGTGGCGCAGTCGAGCAGATGGAACGGGTCGGCGATCGGCCGGGATGCGGTGATGTCGGGCGGGGTGAACGGACCGCGTTGATAGTAAACGGCTTCGGGGTTGCGCGACCCGTTGTTACGGATGGTGGCCGCGACGATCGACAGCTGCTCGCGGGTGGTGCCGTAGACGTGCATGTGCCGTCTCGCGATGAGCGCGAACTCGGCGGTGGTGAACATGCCCCACGGCGCCACGAATTCGTTTTCCGGGCGCGTCCAGGGTGCGGTGGCCTCGTGGTCGCGGTATTCACCGGCCTGCGCGGCCACGAGCACCACTACGTCGGCCATACCGTGTTCGATCGCGGTGGCCGCCTCGGTGATCATGCCGACACCGAAACCCATTCCCTGCCAAGCCGGTCCGATGCGCAAGTCGTAGATCAACGAGGTGGACATCGGGCTCGCGCTGATCCCGTCCACATCGTCGAGACTCAGGCCGGCGTCGCGCAGTGCTCCCTGGATGGCTTCGATGGCCAAGCCGCGTGAGGTCGCGCCGTCCAGCCGGCGGCCCTGCGCGGTGTTGTACACGCCGACGATGGCCGCCGTGCGCTTGGTCGCACTCAACCCGCCTCCACTTCAGTTTTCGTCCGCTACCACGCCGAGATACCTTCCCAGGACGTCGTATTCGCATCCGTTCCGGTTGATGACGCCGATCGTCGTCGCACGCGCGTCGACGGTCGGTGCGCCGTGTTCCACGACGTCGATCCGCACGTCGACCGGCCGCGCGGTCTGTGGATCGGTGATCTCGACGACCATCGCCACTGCCTGCTCCGCTTCGTCCCACTCGACCCCCGTGATGCGGTGCCGTGCGGTCAGTTCCATCACCACCGAGTCCTGACGCAGTAGGAACCGCACCGGCGCACACAGCTCACCGGAGCGGGGCGGTACACACAGCGTGACAGCCACGTCACAGTCCCGCCGGGCGGGACGCGGTGACACCGGACTCGGACAGGACCGCGAGATCTTCTGCCTGCCAACCCAATACGTCGCTGAGTACCTCGTCGGTGTGCTGGCTGTACAGTGGTGCGACGCGGCGGATCCAGCGCCGCGTCTTGCCGACGAAGGCGAATGGCATACCGGTGCACAGGAATGACCCCGCGACGGGGTGCTCGACCCGCTCCCAGAAGCCGCGGGCGAGCAGGTGCGGGTCACCGAGCAATCCGGCCGACGCGGTGAGCGGCGCCGCGGCCACGCCGTGCGATCGCAGTGCGCGCACCGCGTCGGACACGGTGTGCCGCACCGCCCAATCCGTGATCAGCTTGTCGAGTTCGTCGGCATGTTCCCGCCATTCGGCTTCGCCCGGACCCAGCTCGGGCCGACCGATCAGACGCCCCAGCGACCCGCGACCGGCGTCGTCCACGGCGGCGAGCGCAACCCACTGGTCGTCACCCTGGCAGCGGTACACCCCCTGCGGGGCGGCTCCCGGCCCGCGATTGCCCTGACGCCGCAATTCGATTCGGTTTCGCGAAAACTCCACCACCATCTCGGCGGCCACGTTCAGTGCCGCCTCGACCATGGTCGATTCGACATGCACACCGACGCTGTCCCGATCGCGGACCACCAACGCCGCCACCGCCGCGAACGCCGCATGCAACCCCGCGATCGGGTCGCACACGCCCCGCGGAATCAGCGGAGGCCCGTCGGTATGACCGGTCATCCACGCCATCCCGGTCGCCTGCTCCATGGTCTGCGCGAAGCCGACGCGGTCGCGCCACGGACCGTCGAGGCCGAAGGCCGGCATCCGCACCATCACCGCACGCGGGTTGGCGGCCTGCACCGCATCCCATTCCAGTCCGAAGTTCGCCATCACCCGGGGTGAGAAGTTCTCGATGACGAGATCGGTTGCGGCGATGAGATTGAGCGCCACGTCCCGTCCGGCGTCGGTGCCGAGTTCGACGCTGATCGCGCGCTTGTTGTTGTTGCTGCACAGGAACACCGGGCCCCATTCCCACCACTGGTCCCAGCTGGGCGGGCGTCCGGCGGAGAATCGCATGCCGTCGGGGCGGCGCACCCCCTCGACCTTGATCACGTCGGCCCCGAGACTGCCGAGGAACTGGGTGGCGACCGGACCGGCCCAGAACGCGGTCAGGTCGGTGACTCGGATGTCGGACAACGGAAGTGCGCCGGCATCGCCCGTAACGGTCCGGGTCGGCCTGGGCGGCCAGTGCACATTGCCGTTGTCGGCGCCCAGATCCGGTGGACGTCCGGGTGCTCTGGTCGCGAAAGCGTCAGCGCGGTACGGAACCCGCGGTTGCAGCACGCCGAGGGCGGATTCGACGAAGACACCGCGCTGCACGAAGTGGTCGACGGCCGGCAGGGTGGCGGGAGTCGCGATGGGCGCCACCGGGATCCGGAACGCCACGGCCAGATCGACGATCTCCTGGGTGGTGCGACTGCTGGTCCATCGGGTGACCATGTCGAGGAATTCATCGCGCCGCGCGATCCGGCCGTCGAAGGACGCCAACTCGGAATCTCCGATCAGGTCGTCGCGCTCGATCATCACCAGGAAGTCCTGGAACTGCTGTGCGGTGATGGTGCAGAAGCCGACCATGCCGTCGGCGGTGGGGACGATCGACGGCAGCTCGAGGCTGCGGGCGAACAGCAGCGAGTCCGCGCCCAGCACGCTCGCCGACATGGCCGGGAGACCGCCCATCGCGATCGCCATCGCCTCGAAAATCGAGACGTCGACGACCTCGCCGCGGCCGGTCCGGGCGGCATGTCGCGCCGTGGCGGCCGCGACCGCCGCGGCGCAGGTGCCGGCCAGCCACTCGCCCAGTCGGCCGCCCGCCTGGACCGGTTCGTCGCCGGGCCAGCCGCGCCCGGCCGTCGACCCGCACAACGCCTGCAGGATGAACTCGTTGGCCAGTACCTGGTCGTCGACATAGGGTCCGGTCGTCCCGAACGGTGTCACGGCTACCACTACCGCGGACGAACTCGTCTGCGCCGCAATCTCATCCAACGTCCAGCCGCCGGTCAGGTCGGTGAATACGATGTCGGCTCCGGCCAACAGGGCGGGATCACGGTCTGTCACTGATTTCTTGCCGGCGGCCAGGTAGCCGAACAGGGCGCCGGGGCGACCGCCGCCCGCCGACCAGTTACGCAGCGAATCACCGGGCGGTGTCTCGACTTTCACGACGTCGGCTCCCGCGTCGGCGAACATCTTGGCGGCATACGCGGCCGCGATGCCGTTCGAGGACTCCAGCACCCGCCACCCGGTGAACGGCGGCTCCGCGGTCACGCTCCGTTGCCCAGGGTGGTCGCGCGACCGGCGATCCCCGCGGCCTCCACGGTCACCGGCGCCGTCACGCCTTGGGCCTGGAGGGCGAACTGTGTCATCCGGGTCCACGCGTCGCGGTCACGCTGGCTGGCTTCGTGACCGACGTGGGTCACCACGTCGACGTCGGCGGCCTGGCTGCGCAGGTAGCCGGCCCGCGCCTGGTCTTTGGGGATGTACTTGAACGGGTCGAAAGAGTATGCGGCCATCGCGTTTTCATGGGTGATCTTGTCGACGACGGAGTCGTCGAGGTGACCCATGGTCTCGATGACGTCCTCCGGCGCGAACGGCCAGTTGCTGTCGGAGTGCGGAAAGTCGGACTCCCAGCACAGCATGTCCTCGTTGAACCAGTCCAGGTTTCGTACGCCGACTTTGTCGCTGATGAAGCAGGTGTAGAAGTGCCGCTTGAACACGTCGGCCGGTCCGGCGTAGCCGGGCGGGAATTTGGCCAGCGTCCAACCCGAATGGCGTTTGTACACGTGCTCGGCGCGCCAGACGAAGTACGGCATCCAGCCCACGTCGCCCTCGGTGAGCGAGAATCTCAAGTCCGGGAAGTCCGACCAGAACTCGGCCCAGATGAGCTCGGTGAAGGTGAACATGCTCATCATCGACGAGGCCGTCATCATCACGCTGGCCGGTGCGTCCAGGGAGACCATCGGTGACCGCGACGCCGAACCGACATGTGTGCACAGGACCGTCTTGTTCTCGCACACCGCCTCGAACAGCGGGTACCAGTACTTGGTGTGAATGCTGGGCATCTGCAACGCTTCCGGGTTCTCCGAGAAGGTCACCGCGTGACATCCCTTGTCTGCCAGCCGTTTCACTTCGTTGGCGGCTTCGGCGACGTCGTAGAGTGGCAGGATCCCGCACGGGATGAATCGCCCCGGATATGCCGCGCACCATTCGTCGACGTGCCAGTCGTTGTAGGCCTTGATCATGACCAGGTTCACGTCGCGGTCGGGTCCCTGGTTGAGCACCTGTCCGGAGAAGCCGGTGAAGTTGGGGAAGTTCAAACCGGCCAGTTGCCCACCGGCGTTCATGTCGCGGACCCGCTCGTCGACGTTGAAGCAACCCGGACGCATCTCGTCGTAGCGTGACGCGTCGACGTTGTACATCTCGCGGGGTTTGCCGGCGACGGCGTTCAATCCCATGTTGCGTCCGCGGATCTCACCGTAGTACCACTGCTGGATCCCGTCCGGTTCGATCACCACCCGGGGCGCGCGGTCCTTGTACCTGGCGGGAACGTGCGCGTCGAACATGTCTGCCGGCTCGGCGATGTGGTCGTCGACGCTGATCAGGATCAGATCGTCTTTGTTCATGGGCGTGCTTCCCGACGGTGGCCGATTCAAGGACTAGTAGACACTGATACGTGCAACGGGTCAATCGTCATGGCGACCATAACCGCAGGCCAACCAGTGATCGGCCGGTAGCCCCGATGTGACTAATAGTCGGCCCCGCTGGCCCCGCCTCGCCGACGGGGACTCAGTCGGCGGGTTCGTAGCGCAGCATGGTCACCTCGTGCTCGGGGTAGTCGACGAACACCGGACGCACCCGCATCCCGACCTCCAGGTCACCCGGCTCGACGTTCACCATCTCGGTGGAAAACCTTGGGCCCTCGTCCCATTCGACGATGGCGAGCAGTTGCGGCACCGCGTCAGCGAAGTGCGGGCTGACCGGTCGGCGCGCGACGGTGAACGAGTACAGCGTCCCCATGCCGGAGATCTCGCGCCATTCCAGGTCGTCGGCCAGGGTGCGTGGGGCGCGCACCCGCGGGTAAAACACGAAGGCCTGCGACGACGGCGAGTACTGGATCACCACGCGGTGTTCGGCCAGCGCATCCCAGAACGGCGCGGTGGTGGGTGTCTTGACCGGCATCGGCCGGTCGAAGCTGATGGCCATGAATTCTCCTGCTGCTCAATCGCCTTCGAGGACCAGCGCGGTCTGTTCGGACAGGATCCCGCCGTTGCCGGAGACGAACGCCCGGTTGCAGTCGGCGACCTGAGCGGCACCCGCGCGGCCCATGATCTGGCGGGTCGCGTCGCAGACGTGGTGCATGCCGCCGGCCAGTCCGGCCTGCCCGAAACCGAGTTGACCGCCGGCGGTGTTGAGCGGGAAGTCCCCGCGGAAGGTCAGGTCGTGACCGGCGACGAACTCCAGTCCCTTGCCCTTTTCGCAGAACCCCGCGTCCTCCAGGGACAACATCACGGTGATGGTGTAGCAGTCGTAAATCGAGACCATGTCCATCTGATCGCGGCCCAGACCGGTCATGCCGAAGGCGGTGTCGGCGGCCGCGGTCATCGGCGTCAGCAACAGATCCTCGGCGTAGGTGGGCGTCTTGAACGGTACGTTCTCACCGAATCCCTTGATCCACACCGGTCGGTTCCGGGTCCGCCTGGCGATGTCGGCATTGGCGACGACCACGGCGGCGCCACCGACGCACGGCATCACGATCTCCAGCATGTGCAGCGGATCGGCGATGACCGGGCTGGCGAGCACGTCGTCGACGGTGAGCGGCTTGTCCTTCCAGATCGCTCCGTCGGTGTGGTTGGCGTTGACCCGCTGGTCGACCACGATCTTGGCCATCGCCCGCTCGTCGTAGCCGTAGACGGCGGCGTACCGCTGAGCCACCTGACCATAGGGCCCGTTCTGGCCGAGGTTGCCGTAGGGGATCTCGAATTCGGCTTGCGGAGAACCGTATTGATTGCTCGACGATCCGAAGAACATCGCGTCCACCATCGGCCTGGGTTTTTTCTTGGACGACGGCGTGATGTAGCGGGCCGGCAGCGCGCACAGCACCGCGTCACAGATCCCCAGCTCGATGGCCGCGGCCGCCCGCCACACCATGGCGGCGGCACTGGCACCGCCGAGATCCACGAGCTCGGCGAATCGTGCTGGGATACCCAGGTATTCGGCGATGGTGGACGGCACGAAGATCTGCGACTCGGCGAGATGCGACGCCGCGATGCCGTTGACGACGTCACCCGTCAAGCCCGCGTCGTCGAGCGCGGCCGCGGCCAGCTCCGCCCACTGCTCGAGGACGAACGGCGCCGGCGAGGCCTTGTTCAGTCGCTCGGGCGGCAGCTCGACGTATCCGACGATGGCGGCTTCTCCGCGTAATCCCATCCGGTGTCCTTACTTACGGGGCAATCCGAGAATCATCTGGGCGATGATGTTCAGCTGGATCTCTCTGGTGCCGCCGCCGATCAGCTCGGCGGGTAGGTGCAGATAGGGCTCGACGATCGCCGGTTCCGAGTCGGCAACCATGGCCAGCCGTCCGGTCAGCTGCAGCGTGGCCGCAAAAGTTCGGCGCAGCAACACGTTCATCGCGACCTTGGCGATGCTGGATGCCGGTCCCGACGCCTGGCCGTCGAGCAACCGGATGGTTTCCCGCACGCCCAGCGCCTTGATCGCGTTGGTGTACGCGTCGAGTTCGCCCAGCGCGCGCAGCGCATCCTCCCGGTCCGGTCCGTCCTGCGAAGCGAGCCGGCGCAACGCGGCGGCGCGGTCGAACTTCACGTATCCGCTGATGGCCGAACGCTCTTCGGCCATGGTGGCAATGGCCAGGTTCCAGCCGCCGACCGCGTCACCGAGCAACATGTCATCGGGGATGAACACGTCGGTCAGGAACACCTCGTTGAAATGCGCTTCCCCGGTTGCGGTCTTGATCGGTTGGATCTCGATACCCGATGAGCGCATGTCGAGAATGAAGTAACCGATGCCGCGGTGCTTCGCGGCGTCCGGATCGGTCCGGGCCAACAGCGCACCGAAGTCTGCCCGGTGCGCCACCGACGTCCAGATCTTGTGCCCGTTGATCTTCCAGCCGCCGTCGACCTTGGTGGCACGGGTACTCAGCGCGGCCAGATCGGATCCGGCCCCCGGCTCGCTGAACAACTGGCACCACGCGATCTCGCCACGTTGTGTCGGCGGAATCAGCTTGTCCTGCAGATCCTCAGACGCCGCGCGCAGCACCGAGGGCAGGATCCACTCGGCGATACCGAGCGAGGGACGGACCAGGTCTGGTCGCTTGGCGAATTCGTCGTCGATGATGAGCTGGCGCAGCGGACCGGCATCGAGTCCCCAGGGCGCCGGCCAGTGTGGCGCGATCAGGCCGGCTTCGGCGATCAGGGTGCGCTGCGGACCAGTCTTGAAGTCGTCGTAGTCGCCCTGGCGTCCGGGTTGGTCGTTGGTCAATTGCAGTGCGGCGTCCAGGGTTTCGGCTACCGACGCACGGAAGTCGGCGTCGGCGTCGCCCAGATCCACCGACATGTCCCGCTGCTGCGTGCAGGTCAACCTACCCAGGCGCCGCGCCCACCGGTTTGCCGGCCCGAGCGATGCGGCCAGGCTGATCGCGCGCCGCCAGTACAGGTGCACATCGTGTTCCCAGGTGAAGCCGATGGCGCCGAACATGGTCAGCGCATCGAGCACCAGATCCGGCACCGGCGAGACCGCGATCACGGCGGCACCGGATGCGGCGATGCGGTGCTGGTCGAGGGGTTCGTCCAGGGCGCGGATCGCGTCCCAGGCCGCGGCGCTGGCCAGCTCGCTGTTGACCAGCAGCATCGCCGCGCTGTGCTGCAGTGCCTGAAAGGTGCCGATCACCTTGCCGAACTGTTCCCGGATGCGCAGGTGCGCGGTCACGGCGTCTACACACCACTGCGTGATGCCGGCTGTCGTGGCGGCGACCAGCGCGACCACCACGCATTCGGCGCGCTCGGCATCGATGCCGCTCAGCACTTCGGTCGCACCGTGTTCGGTCAGGCGCAGGATTCCCACGTCGGCGACCAGGTCGGTGCCCTCGTCGACGGGTTCTATTGCCGCGGTGGGACTTTCGGTATCGATCACCGCCCACACCAGGTCCCCGTCCGAGGTTCGGGCCGACACCAGGAGCAGCCGTGCCGAGCAGAGCCCCGCGGTGACCGCCGAGGTGCCGTCGATCACCCATCGCTGGCCATCGAGGTTGGCATGGAAGTCGCCGGCGTCGGGAAGGATCACCGCGGCAGGTGCGCCGGAGGCGAGTTCGCGCAGCAACGCTTCACTCGCCGGCGTCGACTCGGCCAGCACCGCGACCGCACCCGCGGCGACCGTCGCCAGCAACGGTCCACCCAACAGCGATTTGGCCGCCGCCTCGAGTACGCACGCGACGTCGATCAGCCGGCCACCCTGGCCGCCGACCTCCTCGGGAAGATGGACCGCATGGAAACCGTTGCCCACCAACGCTTCCCACCAGTCGGGCACCTTGCCGACCATCAGCGCATCGAGATTGTCGCGGGTCGCGGCGACGGGGGCGTGCCGCGCGGCGAACTGAGCGACAGCGTTGCTGAGCTCCTGCTGCTCGGCGGTCAGTCCCACGCTCATGACAGCGGTCCCGCAATGGGACTCGGCTTCGGCCGCACCAGCTGCTATCCTCTCGTCTTACAAGACGAACCGTCTCGTCTTGTGGGACATTACGGCCCAGCGCAACGTGTGTAAAGCCGGTGCCACGAGCGAGGACCACCGCATGACGACCGATCTCACGCCGCGCCGCCGAAGCGAGAAGTCGCGCACGGCCATCGTGACCGCCACGCGTGAGTTGCTTCTCGAGCGCGGATTCGACGGCCTGACCATCGAGGCGGTCGCCGCCCGCGCCGGGGTGGGCAAGCAGACCATCTACCGCTGGTGGCGCAGCCGACCGGTACTCGTCGCCGACGTGATGCTCGAGGATGCCGACAAGATCCTGGCCTCGATGAACCACACCGACGACCTGTCCGCCGACCTGGTGGAGTGGGTCGGCAAGCTCGCCGCCACCCTCACGACGACCCGTGGCTCGGCCATGCTGCGGACGCTGACCGTCGCCTGCATGGAACACGAGGAGACCGCCGACAGGTTGCGGGCCGGGTTCAGTGCGCCGTTGCACGCCAGCGTCCGGACGCGACTGCTCGCGCACGGCATCGACGCGGTCACCGCAGATTCCGCTGCCGATGCCATCGTGGGCGGGGTGGTGTACCCCATTCTTTCTGGCGCACAGGGTTATTCACGCCGACGTGCCGAACTGAGCACGCGCCTGATCGTGGATGCGCTCAGCCGCTAGCCGATGGCGATCGAGGCCAGCCCGGCGCGAACCCGATCGGGCAGCGACCCGCCGTGGCTCAGCCAGTCGTCCAGAGCGATGCGCACGGTGGCCATCGCCAGCGCCCCGAGCAGCCGCGGCCGGGGATCCTGCGGCACCAACCCGTGCATGCGTGGGGCGACCAGCTCGGCGATCGCCGCCTCGTAGCGCACATAGATATGGAGCGTCCAGGCGTCCAGGGTTTCCGAGGACCTGGTGAGGGTGGCCAGTTCCCGTACCTGGGACTCGATCTCGACGAAGTTGTCGGCGAGGGACCCGAAGGCGCCGGCGATGGCGTCGGTGGCGGACAGGCCGGTCGGCTGAGCGGCCAGCGCCGAGGTGATCCGCCCCAGCCAGAGCGCGTTCACACCTTCGGCGACGGCGTCCTCCTTGGAGTTGAAGTAGCGGAAGAAGGTCGCCCGACCGATGGCGGCCTCGTCCGCGATCCGCTCGACCGTCGCCCCGGCCAGACCGACGTCGGCCACCAACGCGGCCGCGGCTGCCGCGATGCGCTGCCGGGTCGCTGCGCGCCGGCGCTCGGCGGGCGACTCCGGGAAACCACTCGCCAAAACGTGAGACATAGTCTAAGTATGAGACTATGACTCAAGTCGACGCACCGCAGGCGGTCGGTGCCTGGCAGTTCTTCCGGCAGATGCTGGCCGACGTCACCAATATCGTGGCCGAAGATGCCGAAACCGAGCGGGAGCTCCTCGAAGGACTGCGAGTGATCGCGCGGGTCTCGTCGCTGTGCTCGCAGATGGCCGTCGAGGCCGACTCGAGCCGGCCGGCGTTCTTCGACATGTGCTCGCCGAACCGGATGATCGGCGGCCCGAATCCCGACGGCAACTATTACCTGGCGATGATCCGCGGTGACCGCAGCTATCGGATCACCGGCACCCGAGGCACCAGCGCCTACCTCGGAATCCAGATCCTTGCCGGCACCGGGCTGACGCCGCGGCGGATGTCCGGGTACCTCAGCGATACCCAATTGGTCACAGCAGCAGGCGAATTCGCGATCGTACTGTCCGCTCGGCAACCGGCAGACCTCGATGGCGCGCAGTGGCTGCAGATCCCCGACGACGCGTCCTCGGTGGTGGTGCGGGAATACATCGGCGACCGCGCCGACGAAGATCTGGCCACCCTACGCATCGAGGCCCTCGACCCCGACCCGCTCACACCGCTGACCGACGACGCGCTGGCCGAGCAGTTCACCGCGATGGCCTGGTCGCTGATGAAACTCGCCACGCTGCACCGCACCATCAAGCCCGAGTTGCTGGACAACCCCAACACGCTGGTGACCGCCGAAGCCGCGGACCTGGGCGCGGCCGACACCACCCCGGACAACCTGTACATGATCGGGACGTATCGCCTCGAGCCCGGGCAGGCGCTGGTCCTCGACATCGAACCGCCAGACACGAGGTATTGGAACGTCACCCTGGAAAGCATCTGGCACGAGTGCCTGGAACCCCGCCGTCGGCACAGTTCGGTGACCAACCGCGGCGTGCAACCGGGACCGGACGGACGGGTCCGCATCGCGATCTCCGAGCGGGACCTCGGGCTGGGCCACTGGCTCGACACCGGGGGCCGGCATCGCGGTTTCATCGTGCTGCGCTGGCTGGACAACCCGACCCCGCCCGCCGTCACGGTGTCGGTGCACCCATGACGCTGCAGGAGCGATTCGACCCGGAGCGGCTGATCGCCACCGCGTGCGAGGAAACCGGACACGACGACTTCGGCGACGACGGCTGGCGCGACGGACTCGAACGGGTCGCCGACGGCCTGGTCACCGAGGCACGGTTGTCGGCCATCGGGGTCGAGATCGCCTACCTCGACCTGATGCGCGCGCTGAAGAACCGGCTCGACGTGATCGCCTGGCGCAAACAGAATCCCGGGATCACCGAAAAGCCCGTCGCCGCACCCATCTTCATCGTCGGCCAGCCCCGCACCGGAACCACGATCCTCTACGACCTGCTCGCCCAAGATCCCGACCTGCGCGCCCCCCTGACCTGGGAGGTCGACGCGCCCTGCCCCGTCCCGCAACCCGAGACCTACCACGACGACCCGCGCATCGCCGTCACGCAGGCCAGCCTGGAAATGTCGGAGCAGATCATCCCCGGCTTCCTGAAATTCCACCCGATGGGCGCGCTGGTCGGACAGGAGTGCGTGCGCATCACCGCCAGCGACTTCGTCAGCATGATCTTCTCGGTGCAGTACCGGCTGCCCAGTTACTACCGGTGGCTGCTGTACGAGGCCGACCATGCCGGCGCCTACCGGTTCCACCGCATCTTCCTGCAGCATCTGCAGTCCGGCGTGCCCGGGCAGTGGCTGTTGAAATCGCCCGCGCATCTGTGGCAACTCGAGGCCTTACTCACCGAATACCCCGACGCCCTGATCGTGCAGACACACCGCGATCCCCTCAACGTCATCTCCTCGATCGCCGCACTCACCCATCACCTGCGGCGGATGGGCAGCGACGAATCCGATATCGCCGAATGCGCCGCGCAGTCCTACGAGGAGATCGTGGTGGGTCTCGAGCGCGAAATGGCGCTGCGTGCGAGCGGCACGGTGCCTGCCGACCGGGTGATCGACGTGCACTACGCGGATTTCCTCGGCGACCCGTGGACCACGATCGGCGGCATCTACCAGAAGCTGGGTCGCGAGTGGCGGCCGGACGCCCAGCAGCGCATGCGGGACTTTCTGGCCGCCCATCCCGGTGACGGCGGACGCGGTCGCTACACCTGGTCGGACACCGGCTTGAACGCCGGCGAGGTTCGCGACCGGGTCCGCGGCTACCAAGAGCGCTACGGGGTGCCCACCGAGGAACTGCGCTAGACGAGCTGAAAAATTGGACGCCGTTATTTCCCCCAAAATGTGACGAAAGACATAGACTTCCGGCTTGTGACGACCCCGTCGAACCCTTTTGGCGACGAACGACGGCGACTCTCGCAGCAGCTTCAGATGCGAGGTCAGGTGCTTGGGCGCAGGCAGGCGCGACGGCTGAGCCGGCGCTTCGCGCACGTCGGCGTGGACATACCCCCGACCCGACTGCGGCAGTTGGTCACCGGGTCAGTGGTCGCCGACCGGGAAATGACGGACGTGAACTTCGCGTTGATCGCCACCCGGTACAACCGCGAGAAGCAGGCCGCGAAATTCGTGCACTTGCAGCGCCGCTGTAAGCACGCGCTGGTCTGTGCCGGCTTGGTCTTGGTCGCGCTGAACTTCCTGATCTGTCTCGGTTACGTCTTCTTCACCCTGGCCCATCAGTCCTAGAACGAGTAGTACTACGCAGGTGTCGGCGGGCGCCGGACAGCCAAGCTGCTTTCATGACAACTTTTTTGGGCTTTCCGCGCGCCGCTGAATTGGAGGCAAGCACGCCGGTCGACCGCGACCGCGCGATCGACGTCATCCGGATCACCGCGTTGGTCGGGGTGGTGATCGGTCACACGGTCATGGCGATCAGCATCATCCGCGGCGGCGTACTCATCTGGGACAACCTGCTCACCACCTCGGTCGTGTTTCAGGCCCTGACCTGGATCTTCCAGATCATGCCGCTGTTCTTCTTCGCCGGCGCCGCGGCGTGCGTAGCGTCCTGGCAGCCCGGCACCAACTGGGGCGGCTGGTTGTTGAAGCGCTGCACCCGGTTGTTCCGGCCGGTGTTCTACTACCTCGCGTTCTGGGCGGTCGCGCTGGTCGTACTGAATCGAGTGCTGCCCCGACACGTGTACGAGCCGGTCGCGGGGATCAGCATTCAGCTGTTGTGGTTCCTCGGTGTGTACGTGCTGGTGCTGGCGGCGATGCCGGTGCTGCACCGGATTTCCACCCCGGCCCGACTGGTCGGCGGGGTGGTTGTGGTCTACGCGATGGTCGCGGTTGTCGACGCCATCCGGTTGCACTGGTCCGCGCTGGCCCCGCTCGGTTATCTCAACCTGGCGGCGTGGCTGATCCCGGGCATGTTCGGCGTTGCCTACCGGCGCCGGTTGATCACCGGCCGGGTCGCGGTGATCCTTGCCACGGCGATGTTCGCGGTAGATCTCGCGCTGCTGCAGTGGGGGCCCTATGAGTTGAGTCTGGTCGGCATCGAGGGGCAGCGGCTGGCCAACATGAGTCCTCCGTCGCTGCTGTTGGCCGGGCACGCAATTGTGCTCAGCGCGTTGGCAATTGCTGCCGCGCCGAGGATCGACCGGTGGGCCCGGCGACCCCGCGTCTGGTGGCTGACCGCAATCGGCAACTCCGGGGCGATGACGCTGTACCTGTGGCACATGCCGGCGCTGCTGGGCGTGCACGTGCTGTTCGACACCCTCGGACACCCGCGCTTCCCGGGACAACCCGACTTCCTGGCGATCAGCCTCGTGCAACTCGCCCTCATGGTCGGCGTGGTGGCCGTGTTGTTCGTGGCCCTGCGCGCGTTGGAGAACAATCCGTTGCCTGGATGGGACGGCGCCCACGCCGTCGCGTCGGCGCGACGCGGCACCGCGGTCGGCATCTTGTTGTGTGTGGCCGGAGCGGCGATCTTGGCCGCGGTGAAGTGGGGCCTCAAGGACGAGGGGCTGGTCTGCGTCACGATCATGCTGATCGCCTTGGCGGCGGCTCGGGTGCTGGCCGCGGCGTGGCTGCCGCAGGCCGGCCGGGCATTGGGTAACGCGCTGGGTATTCGGGCCGTGCGCTAGGTGTCGGCGGCCAGCAGTAGCTGCAGCATCTCGCGGAACTCGCCGAGTCGGCGCCCACCCAGAATGTGTTCCCACTTGTTCTCCAATTCGACTGCGCTGGAACGCATCACCCGCAGCGCACGGCGACCGCGTGGGGTGAGCTCGATGATCAGGGTGCGGGCGTCGTCGGGATTGGCCACCCGGGAGACATAGTCATGGCGTTCCAGCGCCGATACCGCCTGAGCCACGGCCTGGCGGCTCACCGCCAGCCGGTCGGCCAGCTCCGAGGCATGCAGGCCACCGGCGGCCAGCGGGACGAGGGCTACCGCCTGGGCCGGACGGATCCCGTCGAGCCCGGCCTGGGCGAAAGCCGTTTTCAACCGCGGGGCCCCGGTCGCGGCCAGCAGCTGGACCAACGCCGGCACGGTCGGTTGCCACGGCGCATCCACCAGACGTCGCATGGCTGCAGAGTGTGCCACAGATTGACAAGTTGCTTGTCAATCTTGGCCTGGGCTGTCACGATGAGTCGATGGTGGCACCGCGCACCCGGGCACTCGGCATCGTCGTCCTCGCGACGCTGGCCGTCCTTGTCGGCGGATGTTTCAGTCACGGCCACGCGGTGGGCGCACCGGCGATACCGGTGGGTCAGTCCTCCCAGAGCATCGAATGGGGAGGCAAGACAAGAACTTTCCACCTCTACCGTCCGCAGGGACTGATGGACCCGGCGCCGTTGGTGGTGATGCTGCACGGCGGGTACGGCAGCGGCACGCAGGCCGAGCGTGCCTATCACTGGGACACCGAAGCCGACAGCGGCCACTTCGTGGTCGCCTATCCCGACGGACTCGGCCGGGCCTGGAATGCCGGGTCCTGCTGCGGCAGCCCGTCCCAGGACCGTCTCGACGACGTCGGCTTCATCACCGCCGTCGTCGCTGCCATCCAGCGGCAACTGCCGATCGATCGGACCCGCATCTACGCCACCGGCATGTCCAACGGGGCCATGATGTCGCTGCGGCTGGCATGTGAGACAGACCTTTTCGCCGCGATCGCCCCGGTGGCGGGCACCTTGGTGACCGATTGTGCGCGGGCGCGGCCCACCTCCGTGCTGCAGATCCACGGCACCGCGGACGCCAGCGTCCCGTACCACGGTGGACCGGGCAAAGCGCTGAAGGCAGACGGGACCCCGCGCGTGGACGGCCCGCCGGTCCCGTCGGTGACCGCGACCTGGCGTGCCGTCGACGGGTGCGGGCCACCCACCTCGTCGACTGCCGGGGTGGTCACCACCGAAACAGCAGAATGCCCCGATGGCCTTGCCGTGCAATTGATTTCGGTAGCAGAAGCCGGGCATCAATGGCCCGGCGGTGCCCGCGGACCCGTCTCGAAAAGACTCGGCCTGCCCGAGCCGTCGACCGCGCTGGACGCCACCGACACCATCTGGCGGTTCTTCGCCCAGCACCATCGCTGAACGCCGCGCGCACAGTTATTCGCTGCCGCGTTCCGGCGAACCTGCGCGTTTCGGAACCTGCGCGTTCCGGCGAACCTGCGCGTTCAGTGTGAATCCTGGGCTTTGCGGGGGAAGCCTGGGCGGGATTTCGCGGATTTTCCCACCGTGGGCTCACCATGAAAGCCCTCGCTTCACCACCAACGCCAAGAGCTCACACCAAAGTCGTGCAACAGCCGAAACACCCATACCTGCCGCTTGAAACCGCGCCCCGGGTCACTCGCTGAGCTGACGGTGTTCGATCAACTCACGGATACCGCCGCCGCCCAATCGCTCCCGGAACGCCTGAGCGGTGTACCCCACCACCTTCGCGTCGGTGCGGGCCCGCGCGGTCGCCGACCGCGGCATGTGAAACAGCACGCCCATCTCGCCGAAGTAGTCACCCGGCCCGGCCACCTTGATCAATTCCTCACCGCCGTCGGCCATTTCGTGCACCAGGTCGAACTCGCCTTCGACGACGACGTAGATCAGTTCGCCCATCGTGCTCTGCTCGAACAGCACCACCCCGGCCTTCAGCTCAAAGATCTCCGGCGGACGGTTGGTGTCGGCGAAGTCGGGAGTCAACTCGACCACGCGGTCGGCCATCGGCAGCATGCGGTTGTCGTGCGTCGCGACCACCACCACCCGGTCGCCGTCGGCGAGTTCGCGGATCAGCCGCAGCACCTCCTCCACCTGGATGAAGTCGAGGTGCGCCGTCGGTTCGTCGGCCAGGATCAACGGCGGATCCAATGCAATGGCCCGCGCCACCGCGACGCGTTGCTGCTGCCCGCCGCTGAGATCCCCGGGCCGATGCTTCATCCGGTCACCGAGGTTGACCCGTTCGAGCAGCTCGGTGGCCCGTTGGCGCGACGCCGAACGTGACATCCCGGCCGCGCGCAGCGGCACCATCACGTTCTCCAGTGCGGTTAGACTCGGGACGAGATTGAACGCCTGGAAGACGATGCCGACCTTGTCGCGGCGGTACTTCGCCAAGGCCTTCCCCTCCAGGGAAGTGATGTCGACACACCCGTCTGCCGAGTCGAATTTGATGGTCCCGGATTTGGGTCGCAGGATGCCACCGAGGCAGGACAACAGCGTCGTCTTACCGCAACCGCTGGGCCCGAGCAGGATCACCAACGAACCGGCTGCCACGTCGAGGTTCAGGCCGTTGATCGGCCGCAGGGCGTAGCCGCCGCTGTCGTACTCGACGACCAGGTTCTGGATGCTCAGATCACCCACGGCTCAGGGCCCTCCGAACGCGAGCGCGGGATCGATGGCCACCACCCGTCTGAGGCCGGCGAGGCTGGCCAGCAGCCCAATCGCCGTCGCCACCACCGGCAGCAACAAATAGGCGGCCGTCGGAACCGCCACCACCATCGGAAACAACGGCGCCAACAGCTTCGACAGCACCACACCGACCACGGCCGCCACCAGCGAGACGATGAGCGCCTGCAGGGCCAGTCCCGCCAGAATCGAGCGAGTCGGCGTCCCGATCGCCTTGAACACGGCGAAGTCACGCACCCGTTCGAGGGCAGAGAGGTAGACCACCGATCCGACGATCAGCACCGCCACGATCCACAGCAACACGGCGACGATGGAGATCGAGTTCACCGCGACCTTCAGCGGTCGGATCAGGTCGTCGACGGCGCCGGCGCGGTCGTAGGTCCGGTAACCGTCCGGCAGCGCACGCGGGGTGCCGTTGACCCCGATCGAGGTGACCATCGGTTGGCCGTTGTAGGCGATCCGCTGCAGACCTTCGGTCGTCAGGAAGATATTGGGGATCTTGGCCAGCGCGGTCGAGTTGGGCACGATGCCCACGATCCGCAGCGTGTGGGCGCCGACCTGGAAGGTGTCGCCGAGGTGTCGGCCCAGCGTGCTCGACGCCGCGACCTCGTCCGGTTTCGACGGGACCCGACCTTCGGACACCTGCGGCATGCCGGGCCCCCGCTCCGGCGCGCCGAAGGCCGTCACATTACGGGTCGACTTGTCCTCCCGCATGATCGTCCCGACGCAGCCCAGCGGTGCCGCGGCCGAGACCCCGGACTCCGCACGCACCCGCGCCAGGTCGACGTCGGGAAACGGCGTCGACCCCAGGAAAGGCCCAGCTGCACCGTCCTTGACCACAAATGCGTCGACACCCAGGGAATCCACGGTCTGCCGGGCTTCCACGCGAAATCCATTCGCCAGGCCGCTCATCACGAGCGTCATCCCGAAGATCAGTCCGGTGCTGACGATGGCGATTACCAGGCGACGCTTTCGCCATTGCATATCGCGCAGCGCGGCAAAGAGCATTCGTAGACGCTACCAACGCCCACAAGTGTCGGATCGAATTCGCCTGCACACCCCCCGGATCACGGCGGCGACGGGCCGGTGCTGGTCGGAAGGCGGCCGGACCCGACTGATGGCAGAATGTTTACCTGCCGGAATGGCGCCCGTCGAAGATTTTGGTGCGTGGCCTAGGATTGGATTTCGTTGGCTGCCGCAGGGCTGCACAAGGCAGTGCAGTATCCATGGCGGTTGTCGCGGGTTGAATCAACAGCCCCACAAGGCGTGGTTGTGTGAAAACTATTGGTGTCCCTGGCGGACGGATTTGAGATAAAGCATGGTCGATCAACCCGGCGATCCAATCAATCGCACAACTTTCGAGGTGGAGCAGTACCAGACGGACGGAGCCGTCGTCCTGGCTGTCTCGGGCGAAGTGGACATGCTGAGCGCGCCTCAGTTGGCCGACGCTATGCAGACGGCGCTGGCCGGCAAGCCCGCGGCCCTGATCGTCGACCTGACGAAAGTGGAGTTCCTGGCATCCGCCGGCATGAGCGTCCTGGTCAACGGGCAGGCTGAACTCGTTCCGCCGACCCGCATGGCGGTGGTCGCGGACGGGCCGGCGACCAGCCGCCCGCTCAAGCTGATGGGTATCGACAGTGTGCTTCCGCTGCACCGCACCCTCGACAGCGCGCTGAACTGGCTCAGTGGTGCGTGATCCCGTAACGGGAGCTGACCGGACGCTCTGATCGGCGGCCCCGTGAGACCACAGCAGGATGACCGTTCTCGCTTCGTCCGGACGCGGGTTGTCGCCGACGCGCCCAGCGCGAGCCGGCTCCGCGGCGAGTTCCGCAGCTGGCTCGACCGGCACTTCACGTTGGGCGCCGAACGGTTCAGCGACCTGGTGCTGGCCGTCAGCGAAGCGCTGGCGAACGCCGCCGAATTCGCTTACCCCGACTCCCCTGACCAGGGAACCATGGATGTCCGCGCGGCCTACGACCCCGATTCGGACACCCTGGCGGTGACCGTCAACGATCAGGGGCGGTGGCGCCAGCACGGCAGCCCGGCGGAGCTGGCCCGCGGCCGCGGCATTCCGCTGATGCGTGCGCTGGCCGACACGGCCAGGATCGACGGCACGCCGCACGGCACGCAGGTCACGTTGACCTGGCGTCATCTGACCGCCTCCTGAGTCATTGACTCGGGCGAGCCGGGCGCCTACCGTCGTCAGTACATACGCTACGCATCGTAGCGAAATAACCATTCGGCCCTGGTTCGCTGCCCTGGAGGCATCATGTTCGACCTGAAAATCATCGGTGGCACCGTCGTCGACGGAACCGGCGCCGAACGTTACCGCGCCGACCTCGGCATCAGGGACGGAAAGATCGTCGAGGTCTTCCGTCGCGGCACGGATTCCGCGGAACTCGCCGGCGAGGCCGCCGAGACCATCGACGCGACCGGACGTGTGGTGGCGCCGGGATTCGTCGACATCCACACGCACTACGACGGACAGGTCAGCTGGGACAGTTCGCTGGAACCGTCCAGTGGCCACGGGGTCACCACGGTGGTCACCGGCAACTGCGGCGTCGGCTTCGCGCCGGTGCGACCGGGAACCGAGGATTGGCTGATCAGCCTGATGGAAGGCGTCGAAGACATTCCCGGCACCGCGCTCACCGAAGGCATCACCTGGGGCTGGGAGACCTACCCCGAGTATCTCGACGCCATCGACAAGCAGCAGTTCTCGATCGACGTCGGCAGCCAGGTCGCCCACGGCGCCATCCGCGCCTACGCGATGGGCGGGCGGGGTGCCCGCAACGAGCCGGCCACGCCCGAGGACATCGAAGCGATGGGGCGTCTGGTCACCGAGGCGGTCGAGGCGGGCGCACTCGGGTTCTCGACGTCGCGGACGATGGGGCACCGCGCCATGGATGGCGAACCCGTACCCGGCACTTTTGCCGCCGAAGACGAACTGTTCGGCCTGGGTCGGGCCATGGCCGCGGGCGGCCAGGCGGTCTTCGAACTCGCCCCGCAGGGCTCGGCGGGGGAGGACATCATCGCACCCAAGAAGGAGCTCGAGTGGATGCGGCGACTCGGCGCCGAGATCGACCGTCCGGTGTCGTTCGCGCTGATCCAGGTGGATGCCGACCCCGGGTTGTGGCGGGAGATGCTGGATCTGTCGGCGGATGCACACTCCGCAGGCGCCCGCCTGTACCCGCAGATCGCGGCGCGTCCGTTCGGCATGATGATCGGCTTCCAGGGCCACCACGGGTTCAGCCACCGGCCGACCTACCGGCGACTGAAAACCGAGTGCGGCCGCGAGGAGCTCGCGCAGCGTCTGGCCGACCCCGCGGTGAAAGCCGCGATCCTGGCCGAGGACGATCTTCCGGTTGATCCGTCCCTGTTGTTCGACGGCATGTTCGCCCTGGTGCAGCACTCGCTGCACCGGCTTTACGCGCTGGGGAACCCGCCCGACTACGAGCCCACGCCGGACCGCACGGTCCAGGCGATCGCGCAGGCGCGCGGCGAAGACCCGCTCTCGACGCTCTACGACCTGATGCTGGAGCGGGACGCGAGCGCGATGCTGATGCTGCCGCTGTTCAACTACGCCGACGGCAACCACGACGCGATCCGGGAGATGCTGCTGCATCCGGCCGGTGTGCTGGGCCTGTCGGACGGCGGCGCGCATTGCGGAATGATCTGCGACGCTTCCTATCCCACGTTCCTGCTGACGCACTGGGCGCGTGACCGGCACCGCGGGGACAAGTTGTCACTGGAATACGTGATCCGCAAACAAGCCCGCGACACCGCGCATCTGTTCGGCCTCACCGACCGCGGCACCATCGAGCGCGGCAAAAAAGCCGACCTCAACGTCATCGACATGAACGCGCTGACGCTGCACCCTGCGGCGATGGCGTGGGACCTGCCGGCGGGCGGAAACCGAATCCTGCAGGGCGCGAGTGGATACGACGCGACGATCGTCAGCGGCACCGTGACCCGCCGCAAGGACGTCGACACTGGCGCCCGGCCGGGACGATTGGTGCGTGGCGCGCGTTAGGGTTTCGTCTGTGGACGTGATGGCGGGCAACCCGGCCCGGGTGCGCGACGAGGACGCTATCGGCGACCCGCCCGCGTCTCCGACCCTGGTGCCCGCCGAGCGCTACTACTCACCGGCGTTCGCCGCTTTGGAGATCGAGCGGATGTGGCCGAGGGTTTGGCAGGTCGCCTGCATGGTGGACCACGTCGCCGAGGCGGGTGACTACTTCGAATACCGTTGCGGCCCATATGGAGTGCTGATCGTCCGCGGTGACGACGGGGTGCTGCGCGCCTTCCAGAACGCGTGCCGCCACCGCGGCAACTCGTTGTGCGTCGGCTCGGGTTCAGGGCTGCGCGAACTCAAGTGCGGGTACCACGGCTGGACGTGGGACCTGGCCGGGATGCTCAAGCGGGTGCCCAACCGCAAGGGCTTCGGGTCGCTGAAGATGTCCGAATTCCCGTTGCTGCCCGCCGCCGTCGACACCTGGGGAGGCATGGTCTTCGTCAACCTCGACGTCGAGGCGATGCCGTTGATCGAATACCTGGACGCTGTTCCGGCCGACATCGCCTGGTGCAACATTGACGACTTCCGTTGCTACGCAACGTTGACGGTCGAGGTCGAGGCCAACTGGAAGACGATCGCCGACGGGTACAGCGAGACCTATCATATCCAGACGCTGCATCCCGAGTTGTTGCGCTGTGTCGACGATATTCATGCGCCGCAACAGATTTGGCTCCACGCGGGTAAGTCCGACCAGCCCTACGGTGTGCAGAGCCCGCGGTTCGAGGGTGCCCTGACCGACGAGGAGGTCTGGGACGCTTACGTGTACACCCAGGGCGCGCTGATGGGTGCGGCCGAGGGCACGCCTTTTCCCGAGCGCACGGGGGATCAGACCGTCGCTGACCTGATCGCGGCCCGCACCCGGGAGTTCGCGGCCGGACGCGGGGTGGATCTGGACTGGGCCGACACCGACCGCATCACGCGCCTGCACCAGTACAACGTGTTCCCGAACATGACGTTCCTGGTCAACGCCGACCACCTGACGATCATGACGTCGCGGCCCGGCCCGGATCCGGACCACGGCGAGTTGACCATGTTCCTGATGACTCGGATGCCACCGGGAGCGCCGCGTAACAGGCCCACCGATATGCGGATGTCGGCCGCCGATGCCGAACCGGGAATCGTTCTGACCCAGGACATCCGGGTGTTGCCGGGGCTGCAGCGCGGCCTGCATCAGCCCGGCTTGACGCACCTGGTGTTGTCCAACGAGGAACGTCGGGTGATCAACATGCACCGCAACCTGGAGCGCTATCTCGACCTTTAAGCGCGAGCAGACGCAAAAGCGCCCCAAAACGGCACGTTTTGGGTGCTTTTGCGTCTGCTCGCGGGAGTTAGTGACGCGCGGCTTCCTGGGCGAGTTGGACACGGGACGTCAGGCCCAGCTTGGTGTAGACGTGGGTGAGGTGGGTCTCGACGGTGCGCGGTGAGACGAAAAGCCTTGCGGCGATGTCCTTGTTGCCCAGGCCGTCGCTGACCAGCCGGACGACGTCGAGTTCGGCCGGGGTCAGCGAGCCCCAGCCGGTGGACGGGCGTTTGCGCTCGCCGCGGCCGCGCCGCGCATAAGCGATCGCCTCCTCGGTGGAGAGCCCGGCTCCTTCTACGCAGGCTACGTCGAAGTCGTTGTCTCCCATCGCCTCTCGCAGCGCCGCAACCGAGGCTTCGTAGTCGGGCTGATGGATTGCATACCGCACCTCGCCGGTGCGCTGGCGGATACCCGCGGCCGCGCCGAAGAGTCGGGCCGCTTCCACATGGCTCGCACCTCGCGCGGCCAGCCTGGCAAGTCCCTCGAAGACATCGGGCGCGCCCAGCTGCGCCCCGGTATCGGAAGCACACGCCAAAGCCTCATTCGCATAGCGCTCGGCGGCTGCCCAATCGTTCTCGGCGAGAGCCACGCGGACACGGGCATTCAACGCGAGCATCCGGAAATATCCCGCGGTCACCGACACCGCCTGATCGGCCCAGAGGCGGGCCGTGCCGATGTCGCCTGTCGTGCGCTCGGTGTCAGCTCTCCACATCAGGTTCGTCGACGAAAAGCCGGCATCCGGTATCCGGCCGTAGGCCTTTGCCAGAGCGTCCTTGGCGGCCACGGCGTCTCCCGCGGCCAGGTGCGCTGCACCCAGCGCCAGATAACCGAGTCCCTCGATGGACGCGCCGAGCTCGGCGGCGGACTCGATCGCCGCCTCCGCGGCAGCGAGCGCCGCGATTGTCTTGCCCTGCCACCCGAGCACAAAGCTTTGCGCAATCAGGGCGTTGAACCTGGTCAGCAAGTCGCCGGCCGCATCAGCGTCGGCGAGTACATCGCGGACCTCGTCCTCAGCGCCCTGCAGGTCGCCACGCATCGTGCGCCCGCCGGCAATACCGTACAAACGGCACTGGCCCGAGGCGACCCGGTCACCGATCGCGTCGGCAAGTTCGCGCCCTTCGGCGGCCGCGTGCTCCGCGATCGAGCTGCCGGCCATAGACGCCGCATAGGCTTGGAAGCCGAGTAGCTGGCTCAGTCTCCAGTTGTCGCCCAGGGCGCGCGCCAAATCGATGGCTTCGACGAAGAATGTTTCTGCCTGCTCTGGGTTCAAAGCGGCCGCGGTAGCGACGCAGCCAGTGAGGGCACGGACCAGCAGCACAGGGTCGTCGAGTCGGCGAGCGATCGCGAGCGCTTCGGTGGCCTGTTCCATCCGCGCCGGCAGACCGAGCCAGCCGTCGAACAAGGCCGCGTCGCCCAGCGTTCGCGCCAGCACCGCCGGTGCGACCTCGCGATCAGCGGAGTCCGCGTCGGCGAGCGCCTCGTCGATCCACCTCATTCCTTCCCGCAGGCGGCCGCGCGTGAGCCACAGCGGCTGCAGCGACGTCGCGAGCTGCAAGGCCGACTCGATGTCACCGTTGTCGCGGCTCCAGGTGAAAGCCCCGCGCAGGTTGTCGATCTCGGATTCTGTTTGCTCGACCCGGTGCTGGTGGCCGGTGGCGGCGGGCGCGTCGAGCACGGCAGCCATCGCCAGGTAATAGTCCCGGTGACGTGCCCGCACAGCGTCCTCCTCGCCGGATTCACCGAGCTTTTCCGAGGCGTACTGGCGCACGGTCTCCAACAGGCGATAACGCATCTGACCGCCGGTGTCGTCGGCCACCACCAGTGACTTGTCCACCAGCAGAGTGAGCTGGTCGAGGACCTGGTACCGCTCGATCCCGGTGTCTCCGGCGACAGCACGCGCGGCGGCGAGGTCGAATCCACCCTGGAATGCGGCGAGGCGTCGGAACAGCACCCGCTCGGAGTCGGTCAGCAGCGCGTGCGACCAGTCCACCGACGCGCGCAACGTCTGCTGGCGACGCACGGCGAGGCGCCCGCCGCCGGTCAGCAACCGGAAGCGGTCGTGCAGGCTGTCGACGATCTCGTCGAGTGACAACGCCCGCACTCGCGCCGCCGCCAATTCGATGGCCAGCGGCATGCCGTCCAGGCGACGGCAGATCTCCTTGATTGCAAGGACTTTGGCGTCGGCTATGTCCAGATCGGATCGCACCCGCCGCGCCCGATCGACAAACAGCGCGACCGCATCGTCATCCAGCGACAGGGACGGCACCCGCCAGGTCACCTCACCTGGCACGTCGATCGGCTCGCGACTGGTCGCCAACAACGTCAACCCGGGGCATGGGGTCAGCAGCGCGACCGCCAGTGCGGCAACCGCGTCGAGAAGGTGTTCGCAGTTGTCCAGCACCACCAACATTTGACGGTCTGCTATGAACCGGGTCAACGCTTCGGTAGTGGAACGGCTCGGTTGATCGGCCAAACCGAAGGCACCCATCATCGCGTCCGGCACCAGATCGGCATCGGTGATCGGCGTGAGGTCGACATACCAGGAGCCGTTGCCGAAATCGGCGGCTACCTGCCCCGCCACCTGGATGGCAAGCCGGGTCTTACCCACGCCGCCGGCACCGGTCAGGGTGATCAGCCGGTTGCCTGCAAGGATCTGCTTCACCCCGTCGATCTCGGCGCCCCGGCCGATGAAGTTCGTCAGTTGAACCGGAAGATGTTCAGCGCCAACGTGTCTGGATGTTTTGAGCGGCGGGAAGTCGTTGTTGATGTCGGAGTGGCACAGCTGGGCCACCCGTTCGGGACGCGTGATTCCGCGCAGTTCGTGCCTGCCGAGGTCGGTCAGCCACGCATCGGGCGGCAGCGAGTCTACGACGATGTCTTCGGTGGTGCCGGACAGCACCGTCTGGCCGCCGTGGGCGAGATCGCGCAGCCGCGCCGTCCTGTTGATGGTCGGGCCGACGTAGTTTCCCTCATCCCGTAGCTGCACCTCACCGGTGTGCAGGCCGATGCGTAACCGGATCGGAGCGAGCGGCGCCCGCTGCAACGCCAGTGCGCACGCAACCGCAGCGGTGGCGCGGGCGAACGCGACCACAAAGCTGTCGCCCTCGCCTTGCTCCACGGGCCGCACCCCGCCGTGTACGACGAGTAGTTCGTCCAGCACCCGGTCCAAACGGGCAACAGCCGCCGTCATCTCCTCCTGTTGGGTTTCCCACAACCGCGTGGAGTTCTCGACGTCGGCGAGCAGCAGCGTCACCGTGCCGGTTGGCAGCTCACCCACGACCAACTCATTCCAGGTCAACGACGGCGGATCCGCACGTGGATCAGTCTCGGTCATGCTAGCCAGCATCCGCTGGCGAAGGGCTGCAAAACATCGTGGAAACCCCGTAGCGGGGGCGCATTCACTCTGCGCTCAGGGCGAACCCTGCTCGCGCTTTCGTCGCCGTAGCCGCAGATACGCCGTCTTCGGATTTCCGCGTTCTCCCCGATGATGCGCGGCCCCGAACACCAGATAGTCGATTTCGAACCGACTCGAGGAGGATCTCCATGACCGTCACGACCCAGTGCCCCGGTGTTTTCGAAGCCGGGCTTCCGACCGTCGACTACGAATCCGCCCAGCACCCAGACGACGCTCACGCGATCATTCAGCGCGTCCGCGCGGAGTCGCCGATCGCCGTCGGCGCCTACGGACCCGAGTTGCTGAGTTACGACCTCGTCCACACCGCACTCCGCGACCCGCGTTTCCGGGTACCGCAGGGCATGTTCCTTGCGGCGCAGGGAATTACGTCCGGACCGCTGTGGGACCGCATCGGCGATCTCATCATCAGTCTCGACGGCGAACAGCACCATCGGCTGCGCCGACTGGTCAGTAAAGCCTTCACACCCAAGGCGACGGCACGGTTACGCACGACGATCGTCGACATCATCACCGGGTTGGTCGACAGCGTGAGCGCGAGCGGGCGATGCGACGTCGTCACCGACATCGCCCGGCAATATCCCATTCCGGTCATCTGCGCATTGATCGGCGCGCCACCCGAGGACTGGGAGCTGATTTCGGACTGGGCCGATGACATCATGGAGGCCTTCGGCTGGAACGCCGCGAGCCAGGCGCCGCAAATTCTGGCAGCGTGGGAGGCATTCGACGCCTACCTCGACGAGATGCTCGCCTACCGGCGCCGGGCACTCAAAGACGACCTGATCTCCGAGCTGATCCGCGCCGAGGACGACGGCGACCGCCTCAATGGCGATGAACTGCGCAACATGGTCGCCGCGTTGCTGCTGGCAGGTACCGACACTACCCGCTTGCAACTGGCTGCGGCGGTGCACGTGCTCTGCGATCACCCCGACCAGTGGGCACTGCTGGGCCGGCAGCCTGAACTCGCCGCCGGCGCCGTCCACGAGTTGATCCGTCACTCGCCGATGTCGTTCGTCACCTTGCGCATCGCCGTACAGGACGTCGAACTCGCCGGCGTCACGATTCCGGCGGGCACCATCGTCGTCGTCAACACCGGCGCCGCCAACCGCGACCCCGCCGTCTACGACGATCCCGACCGTCTCGACATCACCCGCGTGGGAGCCGCACCGATGCAAACGTTCGGCGGCGGCGCGCACTACTGCCTGGGCGCCAACCTGGCCCGTCTCGAGTTGGCCGAAGCGCTGGCGGTGATGACCCGGCGGATGCCGAATGCCCGACGCACCGGGCCCGCCCTGTGGAACCGGGTGAGCGCGTTGGGTGGGCCCGTCACCCTGCCGATCGAATTCGACACCTGACAGCCAGGTATCGTGCTCACCCATCGACACAGACCGTGACCCCACGCTGCCGGAGAACGCGAACGCGCCCGGCGGTGACACGACATCCGGCAAGGTCCAGTTCGCGGGTCTGAGTGACGTGGGTCGACTGCGCGCCACCAACCAGGACCATTGGGGCGTCGACGCCGATCAGTCGCTGTTCATCGTCGCCGACGGGGTGGCCCGCAGCACCGACGGCGCGCTGGCCGCCCACCTGGTTGTCGAACTGTTGCCCACCTATGTGGCCCGCCATCTCAAGCCGGACGACGACGCCACAGCCGAGTTACTGGGACAGGCAATGATCGACTACTGCAACGACTTTCGCACCTACGCGGCCACCGACACCCGCGCCGCCGGCGCCAACACGACCGTGGTGGCTGCCGTCGTCGCCGGGTCACGCGCACTGCTGGCTCACCTCGGCGACAGCCGCGCATATCTGTTCCGCGACAACAAGATCGAACAGCTGACCCGCGATCACAGCGTGATTCAGGACCTGATCGACGCGGGCGAGGTCTCGCCCGAGGAGGCCGAACAACACCCCACCCGCGCCATCCTGACCCGGCACGTGGCGATGATTCCGGATCCGTTGCCCGACACCGCCACCGTGGATCTGCTGCCGGGTGATCGGATCCTGCTGTGCAGCGACGGATTGCACGGTGTCCTCGACGACGCCACTCTGGCCGCGATTCTCGACTCGGATCCCGAACCGTCGGATGCGTGCGCAGCCATGATCGCCGCGGCCAACGAGGCCGGCGGGCCGGACAACATCACCGCGCTGGTTGTCGATATCTCCGACGATCAATAGCCTTACGCGATGACAAGTCGCTTGGCCGTGATGGCGGCCCTGCTCACCGCACTGATTGTGCCCGTCGCCGGGTGCTCGACTTCGAGCCGACCTGCTGCTACCAGCACCAGCGCGTCGGCCCCGTCGAATCGACCGGCAACCACCACGCCCACGACGTCCGCACCCGAAGGGCCAAGGCGCCACGGAACGGCCGACGGCCTGTCCATCACCCTTGCTCCGCAAGGCGACACGACCATCAGACCGGGCGGGCGGCCGCTGTCCTTCAACGTCGCGCTGCTCAACACCACCCCGGCCGACATGAGCCAGATCGGATTGGTGGTGTCCCTGGGTCACTGCGGCTGCGGCTCACCCGAGGAACACATGATGCCGCTCGGGTCGTTGCGCATGCTCGACCCGAACACAAACAAGTGGGTCGTCGCTCCCTACAACCGGCAGGCAGGCGGAATGGACTTCCTGCTGCAGACGCTGGTGCCGCCGTTCGACCTCAAGGCCGGGCAGATCGTCAACTATCAACTCGAGTTGCAGCTCGACGCGCACCAGGACTTCACCGTCGGCAAAGGTGACGGCGCCGTCAACGTCACCAGGACCAACGTCGGCACCCATGATCCGATCGGCCCCAATCCCGCGGCGGCCCTTCGGTTTTCGGTGGAACCATCATGAGGGATGAGGGGCACTGGTCCGAATCCGCCGACGTCGTGGTGGTCGGCTTCGGGGCGGCCGGAACGTGCGCGGCGATCGCCGCGCGGGAAGAAGGCGCCGACGTCGTCGCCGTCGATCGCGCCAATGGCGGTGGCTCGACCGCGATTTCGGGTGGAATCATCTACGCCGGCGGCGGTACCTGGGTTCAGCAAGAGGCCGGCGTCGAGGACACCGCCGAGCAGATGCTGGCCTACCTTCGCCTCGAGGTCGGCGATGCCGTCAGTCCCGAAACCTTGGAGTCCTTCGTGGCGGGCAGCCCGGAGATGATCCGCTGGCTCAGCGAACGCGGCGTGCCGTTCGACTCAACGTTGTGCCCCTACAAGACGTCGTACCCGAACAACCGCTACTACCTGTACCACTCCGGCAGTGAGAACGCCGGCGCCTTCCGCAGCCGCACCCCGCCCGTCCAGCGGGGACACCGGGTGAAGGGCAAAGGCACCTCCGGCAAGGAGCTGTATGCGCCGCTGGCGAGATCCGCACTGGCCCTAGGTGTTCAATTCCATCCGCACACCATCGTCACGGATTTGGTGCAGGACTCGGCCGCCCGGGTGACCGGGATACGTGCCATGACGATGCGCGATGCGCCGCCCCGCATCCGGCAGGTGTACTCCCGGTTGGCCGCGCTGTCGACCAAACCCGGTATCTACTACCCACCGCTGCGCACTCAGATGGAACGACGGCTGCGAGGTCTCGAGCGCCGGTACGCACGCCCGATACAGATCGAAGCGCGACGCGGCGTAATCCTCTGTGCCGGCGGCTATATGGCGAACAACGAGTGGATCCAGCGGTACGCGCCGCAATACGCCGGGGGTCTGCAGCTCGGCACCAGCGGTGACGACGGCAGCGGTATCGCGCTGGCGCAGAGCGTCGGCGCCGTCACCGAGCGGATGGACAATGTCTCGGCGTGGCGATTCATCACGCCGCCAAGCGCTTTCATCAGCGCGATCATCGTCGACGAGCAGGGCCGGCGCATCATCGACGAGACCCGCTACGGCGCGGCGGTCGGACACGCCATGGTGCGACACCACGACGGCAAGGGCTGGATCCTGGCCGACGCTGATCTGATGAAAGAAGCACGACGGCAGATGATTTCGCAACCGTTGTGGTTTCAGCGCGGGCAATCGGCCGCGCAGATGCTGCTCTCGTCGTCCAAAGGCGCTTCACTGCGCGAGGTCGCCGAACGCGCCGGCATCGACCCCGACGGACTGACAGCCACCGTCGATGCGCACAACCAGGCGTTCGATGCCGGTGACCCGGATCCGGTCGGGAAGCCAAGCGATTTCGTGCGCCGCATCAGCACGCCCCCGTACACCCTGCTGAACATTTCGATCCGGCCGAATCTGTTCAATCCGACCCCGATGCTGACCCTTGGCGGTATCCGGGTGGATGAAGCCACCAAAGCGGTGCTCGACGGATCGGGCGCACCGATTCCCGGCCTGTACAGCGCGGGACGCACCGCGACCGGGATCTGCTCCAACTCCTACGTCAGCGGACTGTCGCTGGCCGACTGCGTGTTCGGCGGCCGGCGCGCAGGCACGCATGCCGCCGCTCAGCGGTTGGTGCCGGACCGCTGAATCACCAGCTCGACGGCGGCCGCGACGAGGTCGGGTTGGTGGATCTGGACGAAATGGTCACTGCCGGTGGCCTGCACGTGGGGTGTCTGCGGCCGCAGACCGACGAGTTTGGCGGTGGCGTCGCGCCAGGCCTGTTCGAGCTTGGCGGCTTTGTCGGCCGGCAGGTCCGGCGGGATCAGGAACGGTTCGGTCCGGGTCAGGACGACGGTGGGGATGGCCGGGAACGGTGCTGCCGCGGCGACTTGGGCGACACTGGCGTCGATGTCGATCTCCTCGAACCACTTCGGGTCCCCGATCTGCGCGGGCGGTGCGTCCAGTTCGCGCCGATAGTCGGGCCAGTCGGGTCCCATCAGGTCGGGGATTTCGATGCCGAACGCGTCGACGAACACCATCGCGCGCACCTGGTCCGGGTAGGTCTGGGCATACAACCGCGCGAACAGGCCGCCCAGCGAGTGCCCGGCAAGCACGTACGGGCCCGGCACGTGCGCGGCGTCGAGCAGCGTGTGCAGGTCGGTGACCACGTCGCGTGCGGTGCGCGGCATGGGCACAGGTGAGCTGCTGTCGACGACGACGGGCGGATCGGAGAAGCGCAACGTACCGGGCCGGTCGTAGGCACAGACACGATGTTCACGGGCAATCGTGGACAGCACCGCGGGACCGGTCGCCGGAGCGGTCGCGTCGGACTTGCTCCACGGATCCGACGAGTTGTGGTAACCGGATTCCAGAATGACCGTCGGGGCGCCCTGGCCGCGGCACTCCAGATAAAGGTGCCGTCCGTTGCCGATCTCTACCGGACCGGCGATGTCACCCGGGGCGAGCGGCGCGGGCCGGCTGCCCGCAGGTTTGCCGGCGCAACCCGTCAAAGCGAGAAGCAGCGCAGCGATCAACAGGGATTGGCGGAGACCCGATGCCAGCATTGGGCCATTGTGTCGGGTGTGCGCACCGGCGCGTAGGTTGAGCCTCACGTCACCACGGAGGATGCAATGAAATGTCGTGCCGCTGTGCTGCGGGGGGTCGGTGAGCGTTGGGAGATCGTCGAAATCGATCTCGGCGCGCCGCGCACCGGTGAGGTCCTGGTGCGGATGGCCGTCGCGGGTGTCTGCCATTCCGATGACCACCTGATCACTGGTGATGTGGTGCCGACGCCGGAAGTGCTGGCCGCGAGCGGAATGGTCGCGCCGGACTGGTTTCCGCTGTTGGGTGGTCACGAAGGCGCCGGCGTCGTCGAAGAGGTCGGTCCCGGCGTGACGACGGTGCAGCCCGGGGACCGGGTGGCGATGTCTTTCATCCCCGCATGCGGGAACTGCCGATTCTGCGTCAACGGCCAGAGCTACATCTGCGACGCCGGCGCCAGCCTGTTCGCTAAAGAGATGCCCACCGACGGAACCTGTCGTCGTCACCTCGACGGCGAAAAGCTGTTGGCTTACGGCCAACTCGGCACGTTCGCCGAATACGCGGTGCTGTCGGAACGGTCCGTCATCAAGATCGACGACGCGATTCCCTTTCACGCCGCCTCGCTGGTGTCGTGCGGCGTCAGCACCGGCTGGGGTTCGGCGACGGTGTCGGCGGGGACCGAGCCGGGCGACACCGTTGTCGTCATCGGCACCGGCGGTGTCGGGATGAACTCGCTGCAGGGTGCGCGCGCCGCGGGGGCAACTTATATCGTCGGAGTCGATCCCGTTGACACCAAGCGGGATTCGGCCAAGATCTTCGGCGCCACGCATACCGTCGCCAGCTGCGAGGAGGCGATCCCACTCACCGAAGCCCTCACCGCCGGGGTGATGGCAGACCGCGTCATCGTGACAGCCGGCGTGGTGCATGTGGACCTGATCCCGTTGGCGATGCGGCTGCTGCGCAAGGGCGGTACGTGCGTGGTCACCGGCATCACCCCGTACAGCGAACCCTTGGTGCCGCTGGTGTTGCAGGAGATGGTGCTGTCGGCCAAACAGCTCAAAGGGGTGCTCTACGGCGGGATGAATCCACGCACCAGCGTGCCGAAGCTGCTGTCGATGTATCGCGCCGGGACCCTGAAACTCGACGAGTTGGTCACCCGCCAATACCGGCTCGACGACATCAACGAAGCCTTCGAGGACCTGCGCGACGGCCGGAACATCCGCGGCATCATCGAGTTTGGCGACCTGTGAGTCAGCGGGCGACCCATTCCGATGTCAGCGCGAATTCGGAGAGGTACTTCGTCGCGCTCCAGCCGCCGTCTACGACTATCGTCTGCCCGTTGATGAAACTCCCACCCGGTGAGCACAGGAACGCGACGGTGCTGGCGATGTCGTCGATGCTGCCCAGCCGCTGATGGGGCGTCATCTCGGTGTTGATCTTGCGGAATCGCGGGTCTTCCAAACGCTTTTCGGTCATCGGCGTCACCGCCACCCCCGGCGCGACCGCGTTGCAACGAATGCCTGACGCCCCGTATTGACAGGCGATGTGGGTGGTCAGCGCGGTCAGTCCGCCTTTGGCAGCGGAGTACGCGCCGCCGCGGAGACCGCCGATGACAGCGAAAGTCGACGTGACGTTGATGATCGCCGCTCCGGCCCGCATGTGGGGCAGCACGTCGCGGGCCAACCGGAACGGGGCACGCAGCATCAGATCCAGGAAATAGTCCAGCGTTTCGTCGTCGGTTTCGTGTAGTGGCTTGGGACTGCCCACCCCGGCGTTGTTGACCAGGAAATCGATGCGGCCCCACCGATCTACCGCACGTTCCACGATGCGCCGCGGTGCGTCGTCGTCGGTCAGATCGACAGCCAGCGTCGCGACCCGGTGCGGATCGTCGATGGCGTCCTCCAGCTCCGCCAACCGCTCGTCGCTGCGCCCGGTGCCCAGGACCGCCATTCCCATCTCGGCGAGTTTCGTCGCGCACCCGAAACCAATGCCACTGCTTGCTCCCGTGACGATTGCGACCTGCATCTCAGCCATCCTTCTGCACCAGCACCGCTCTGATCTGATGCTTGAGAACTTTCCCCGCATCGTTTTTGGGCAACGCATCCCAGATGAAGACCTGTTCTGGCGCTTTGAATTTCGCGACACCCATCCGTTCGAGCATCGACCTCAGACTTGCGACGTCCGGTGGCTGCGGGCCGGCTGGCACGATCACCGCGCACGCCCGTTCCCCGGTGCGCTGGTCGGGAACCCCGACGACCGCGATTTCGGCGATGCCGTCGTGGCCGACGAGCCAGTCTTCGACTTCTTTGGCCGAAATGTTCTCGCCATTGCGCACGATGATGTCCTTGGCCCGACCGGTCACGACGAGGTACCGGTCCTCGACCCAACGGCCCAGATCACCGGAGCGGAAAAACCCGGCGGCGTCGAAGCAGTCGCGGTCGTCCTCCGGATGCCGGTAACCGACCAGCATCTGCGGACCGCGCAGACAGATCTCCCCTTCGCCTGCTGGCGCGGCGGGGTGGGCGGCGAGCGTGATCTCGGCGATGCCGGGTCGTCCGTCGGTGTCTGCGGCGTACCCCGCTTCGTCGGGGCGCGGTGCGCCGACGGTCGCGACGGGCACCTCGGTGCAACCGTAGACCCGGGTGATCACCGCCCGCTCGAAATGAGCGGCGGCACGGCGGATCAGCGTCGGTGACACCGCGGCACCCCCGCAGATGAACACCCGCAAATGGGGCAGGCGGTTGCCGGTACTGTCGGCGGCCGCCAGAAGTTGCTGCAGAAAAGGTGTCGCCCCGGCCATGTGAGTGCACCGCTCACCGTCCATCAGCGCCAACGCCGTTGCCGGATCCCACTTGTCCATCAGTACCGCGGTGGTGCCCAGCAGCAGCGGGCACTCGACCGCGTAGATCGAGCCGCCGATGTGGGCGACCGGGGACGGCACCAAAAAGGTGTCGCCCGGCTCGACGGCCCAGGCCTCGCGGATCTGGCGGATCAGTGCATGGATCGAGTTGTGGCTGTGCAGAACACCTTTGGGGCGTCCCGTGGTACCTGATGTGTACAGCACCAGGCGCACGGCGTCGGGGTTCAGCTCCGGTAGCGGCTCCGGTTCGGGATCGCTTAGCTGCAGCAACGCCGAAAACGGTGTGTGCGAGCCGGAATCCCCACGCACCACCACCACCTCGGGGGGCGAGCTCATCGCGGCCGCCACCCGGTCGAGCATCCCCGCGTAGTCGTGACCGCCGAATTGCCCCGGGACGAAGATCATCCCAGCCCCGACGTCTTCGAGGATCACCCGCAGATCGTGATCCCGCAGCGACGGCAGGATCGGGTTGACCACCATCCCGGCCAGCGTCGCGGCCAAATACACCACGGCGGCCTCGTGCCAGTTCGGCAACATGAACGACACCACGCTGCCGGTCGGCAGGCGGGACAGCAGTGCGCCCGCCAGGGTGGTCGCCTGGTCGTAGAGCGTCGCGCAGTCCAGTCGGACATCGTTGTCCACCAATACTATTCGCTGGGGAGAGCTGGCCGCGGCAGCGCGGATCGAGTCCGCCAGCGTGGTATGCACCCACAACCCGCGCCGGTATGCCTCCGCCGCGCGGGCCGGGTCCTGATGCGCCCGGACCGTCACCTCAACCGGCGTATCCAGTCACGCGGCGCATGGTGATCGCGTACCGAAAGCTCGACGACAGGTGCGTGTTGACGGTCACCTGCGCGATCTCGCCGTCCGAGGTTTTGTACGTGCGCCGCATCTGCAGCGCCGCCGTTCCCGTCTCGACGCCGAGCGGGCCGGCTTCCTCGGGTGGCAGCAGCACGGCGGCGATCTCCTGCTGCAACTCGGCGATACTGACGCCGAACAAGTCCTCGATCAACGGGAACACCGGGCCGGTGTGCCGTTGCAGGAGCCTGCCGACCGCGGCGAATGCCCGGTTGATGTAGTACTCCGCCCGGCACAGCGGCACCGACGCGTCGTCGGCCTGCCGGTAGCCCCGCACCGACAGCCACTGCGTGCCGACGTCGAGTCCGGTGCGGCCGGCAAGCTCGCCGTCGATTGTCACCATCGCGTTGGACTCGATGGTGAGCTGCGCCCCGGAGGCGAAGGCGAGCAGGTCGTCGATCGACATCACGTCCTGCGCATAGGAACTCGCCGTCGCCCGGGGTACCACGCGGGTGCCCGCGCGTGGCCGCGACGCGACGAGGTTGTCTTCACGCAGCCGCCGCAGCGCTTCGCGCACTGTGTAGCGGCTGACGGCGAATCGCTCGCACAACTGCTGCTCGGTCGGCAGTTGCGAGCCCACCGGATACACGCCGTCGACGATCTCCTTGCGCAGGGTGCGCGCGATCTGCAGATAACGGTGATCGTTCGAGATGGCCTGGGACATCACGGCCCGTCCGGTGACGGGCGCAGGGCCAGTACGCTGCCGTCGGCGTCGGCCGAGATGAACAACGTGCCGTCGGGCGCGGCCGCGATGCCGGCGAAGGGTCCCTGGGGTCCGGAGAACGGCGGCATGCCCTTCAACGGTTTGGCGACCACACCCGGCGCAGGTCCGACCGGCAGGCCGGACACCAGGGTGCGCCGCGCATTGGTCTGCAGATCGTAGGAGATCAACTGCTTGGCTCCGGAGTCGACGATGTACAACACACCGTCGCGCACCAGAATGCCTTCCGGGCGTTGCAGATTGGTGACGACGGCCTCGGCATTCAGGCCACCGACTTTCACCACTTGCCCGGCGCCGGCCTCCGCGGTCAGACACGCTCCGTCGGCGTCGATTGCGACCCCGATCGGTTCGCGCAGCCCGGTCGCGAGCACCTCTGTGTGTCCCGACCGCACGGACAGCACCCGCCCGGTGCCGAACTCGGCAACGATCACCCCGCCCGGCACGACCGCGACACCATAGAGTTGGTCGAAACCCTCGGCCAGTACTTCGCTTTCGTTCGCGGCCGGTCGGTAGCGGGTGACCTGTCCGATGGAGGTGGTCACGATGAACTCACCGGGTCCGCTGACGTCGACGCCGCGCAGGAATCCCGGATAGCCGGGACTGAACAGCATCGCCACGGTCTGCAGGGAGCCGCCGGGCTCAGCGGCGTAGAAGTACGTGCCGTCGGCGATGTAGAGCCGCCCATCGTGGCCGACGGTCAGATCCAGCGGCCAGTTCAGGCCACCCGGCAACACCATCCGCATCCCACCGTCCGGGGACAGCTCGGTGATCTCGCCGGTGAAGTTGGACACGAGCAGCTTGTCGTCGACGAAGGTGCAGTTGTCCAGGCCCGGATTGAGTTGGGCCAGCACCTGTTTGGCGCCGCTGCGCGGATCGATGCGCAGCACCTGTCCACTGGCCACCTGGGTCGAGACGATGAAGCCCTGCGCGTCGAACTTGACCGAGTCGGGTACCCCGAGATCGCCTGCGACGACCTGGGCTTCGCCGCCCTCCGGATCGACGCGCCAGATCTCGTTGGCGCCCATCACCGGGAAGTACAGCAGTCCGTCCGGACCGACCTCCATCGCGTTGGGCATCGGCAGGTTCTCCAACAGCAACCGGGGCGGGCCGCCGTTGAGATCCAGTTCCAGCAGCCGGCCACCTTCCCGGCACTCGTTGATGAACAACCGGTCCTGATAGACGGTGATGCCGTTGGCCGACGGAAGATCGTCGCGCAGCAGACGAGTTCCCCCGGCGGGATCGAGCATGCTCACCCGACCGTCCATCACCTCGGTCGCATAGAGGTTCCCGTTGGTGTCGAACGCGACGTCGTCGGGCGCGATGATGTCGCCACCCTTGGCGCTGACCGTTGTCACCAGTCCGGTGCGGTGATCCAATGCGCTGATCTGACTGCCGGTCACCTGCGCGATGTAGATGCGGCCGTCCGGGCCGGTTCGCAGACCGTTGGCGCCGAATAGACGACTCGGCGGGGTGACCCGTTCGAGTCGCCAGCCCTCGGCGACTTCGACCGGGTGCGCCAGTGCGTACCGCGAGGGCTGCGCCATCAGAGCCATGGTCCCGCTCGGATCCTTCCGCTTCGAAACACGTGCGTCGTCGGGACGTTATCAAGATGCAGCTAGTCCAGACAATAGCTGCGTAAGCAGCTGCCCTCATCTTGACAGGCCCGTCTCACGATCGGAATAGTGTTCTCGTATAGACAGAATGCCATATTTTGTCCGGACAAAATGGCGGCAGCGACTTTCGCCCGGCCGCAGCAACGGAAGCAGGTATGGAGGACTTCCTCAGACTCGACGGTCGCATCGTGGTAGTTTCCGGCGCCGGCGGCGGCGGTATCGGCACCACGGTGACCGCGATGACGGCCCGTGCGGGCGCCACCGTGATCGCGGTCAGCCGATCGCAGCAAAACCTCGACGAGCACGTCGCACCGCTGGCGCGCGAAGGTCTCGCGGTCATCCCTGTCGCGGCCGACGCGTCCACCGACGAAGGCATCGAGTCGATCATGGAGCAGGTGCGGCGTACCGACGGCAGCCTCTACGGTCTGGTCAACGTCGCCGGCGGCGCCGCGCCATCGACGTGGATGCCGTCCACCCGGGTCGCGCGCAGCGACTGGCGCCAGATCTTCACCGACAATCTCGAAACGGCGTTCTTCATGAGCCGCGCCGTCGCAGCCGAACTCGTTGCGCAGCAGCTACCCGGATCGATCGTGTCGATCTCGTCGATCAGCGGCATGAACAGCGCTCCCTTCCACATCGCCTACGGCACAGCGAAAGCCGCGGTCGTCGCCATGACGCGCACGATGGCTGTCGAGCTCGCACCGTCGGGCATCCGGGTCAATGCGGTCGCGCCGGGGGTCACCGAGACCGCGGCCTCGCGCACCTACACCGAAGCGGACCCCGAACGGGATCAGCGGGCGATCGCCATGGGCAGGCGGGGCCGCCCCGAGGAGCAGGCCGGCGCCATCCTCTTCCTGCTCTCGGAGCTGTCGGGCTACATCACCGGACAGACGCTGCTCGTCGACGGCGGGCTCAACCTCAAATGGAACCATCTGGGTGCCGACAACACGTCGCTGTTTCTCAAAGACGAATCCTTCCGCGCGTCGATTAGGAGGATGTGATGACCGATGTCGCGAAAGACGTGAATTCTGCTGCGGCCGAGGAACTCTCGACCCCGATGACCATCGGTGTCGACGCATACATCAGCGCGGACTATGCCCGAGCCGAGCGCGACAAGCTGTGGCGGAAGGTCTGGCAGCAGGTCGGCCGGGTCGAAGAACTGCCCGACGTGGGCAGCTACCTGACCTACGACATTCTCGACGACTCGATCATCGTGGTGCGCACCGGCGAGCACGAGTTTCACGCGCACCACAACGTCTGCATGCACCGCGGCCGTCGCTTGATCGACACCCCCGAGGGCGCCAAGAACGCCCGCGGGCGCGCCCGCAAGTCGTTCGTCTGCGGCTTCCACGGCTGGACCTACAGCCTGGACGGGGCATGCACCCACATCCGCGAGCAAGACGACTGGCAGGGGACGCTGTCCTCCGACAACACCCGACTGCGCCCGGTCCGAGTCGACACCTGGGGCGGTTGGTTGTGGATCAACATGGACCCCGACTGCGAGCCGCTGGCCGATTACCTGTTTCCCGCCGCCAAGATCCTCGACCCGTTCGGCCTGGAGAACATGCGCTGCAAATGGCGCAAATGGCTGTCCTTCGACTGCAATTGGAAGGTCGCGCTCGAGGCGTTCAACGAGACCTACCACGTTTTCACCACGCACCCGGAATTCAACAAGTTCGGCGAATTCAAGGGCTGGGCCAAGGCGCAGGGCCGGCACAGCAACATCGGCTATGACGCTCCGAAGGACATGGAGGCCACCAAGTCCAAGATCCGCCTCGGCATCGGCACCGATCCGCGTGTGTCGACCGCGGAGATGCAGATCTACACGATGGAGGAGACCAACGCCACCACCACCGAGACGCTGGTGAAAGCCGCCAAGCGTCTGGTGGACGAACTGCCCGAGGGGACACCGGCCGACAAGGTGCTCGAACACTGGTTGGCCTCGGCACGCCGAGACGACGAAGCGCGCGGCGTGGTCTGGCCGACGATTCCGGCCGACATCCTGGGTCAGGCCGGTACCGCGTGGCAGATCTTTCCGAACTTCCAGATCGGGCAGGGCCTGACCAGCGCGCTGTGCTACGGCGCGCGGCCGCACCCCAGCTACAACCCCGACAAATGCATCTTCGAGGTCTCGGTCTTCGAGCTGTACCCGAAAGGTCAAGAGCCGCAGACGGAGTGGGAGTACACCCCGGTGGGTGACCCCAGGTGGCGATCGGTGCTGCCGCAGGACTTCTCCAACATGGCCGCGGTACAGCAGGGCATGAAATCCCTTGGCTTCCCGGGCACCAAGCCCAACCCGTACCGCGAACGCAGCACCGTCAACCTCCACTACCAACTGGCGAAATACATGGGTACCGGCGAACCGCAGGAGCTTCGAGACAAATGACACTATTCGAGACCTGCGGACCCACGCGGACCCCCGACGACATCGACATCGACGCGCTGCGAGAGAAGTACCGGATAGAGCGCGACAAGCGTCTTCGCCCGGAAGGGTCCAAGCAGTACCTGGAACTCGCGGGCGACTTCTCGGAGTTCTCGGAGGTCGATCCGCACACCCCGGTGACGCCCCGAACGCCGATCGACGAGAACATCGAAGTCGCGGTTCTCGGTGGCGGCATCACCGGCCTGCTGGCCGGCGCCTACCTGAAGAAGGCGGGCGTCGACGACGTCCACATCATCGAGATGGGCGGAGACTTCGGCGGGGTCTGGTACTGGAACCGCTTCCCGGGCATCCAGTGCGACAACGACGCCTACTGCTACATCCCCATGCTGGAAGAACTCAACTACATCCCGTCCAAGAAGTTCGCCGACGGCGCCGAGATCTACCAGCACTGCCAGCGCATCGCAAAACATTTCGGTCTCTACGACGGTGCGATCTTCTCGACCCAGGTGCGCGAGGCGCGCTGGGACGAGTCGATCAAGCGGTGGCGCTTGAGCACCAATCGCGGCGACGACATCCGGGCCCGGTTCGTGGTCATGGCGCAGGGCTCGTTCAACCGTCCGAAGCTGCCCGGCATCCCAGGAATCAAAGACTTCCAGGGACACATCTTCCATTCCGCCCGTTGGGATTACGACTACACCGGTGGGGATGCCAACGGCGGACTGCACAAGCTGCACGACAAGCGGGTCGCGCTGGTCGGCACCGGTGCGACCGGGGTCCAGCTGGTACCCCACCTGGGCCGAGATGCGCAGCATCTGTACGTCTTTCAGCGCACCCCCTCGTCGGTGGACCTGCGCGGCAACGTGCCCACCGACCCGCAGTGGGCGGCAGCACTGCAGCCGGGCTGGCAGGAAGAACGCAAGCGCAACTTCCACCGTTGGTCGCCGCTGGGGGAGGGCGCGGTGTTCGACGAACCGGACATGGTCTGCGACTTCTGGACGGAGCTGGGGCGCAACCTGACCGCGCGAATCGCCGCTTCCGAGGATCCGACCGCGCTGAGCATCGAGCAGATCATGACCTTCCGCGAAGAAGAGGATTACAAGGTCATGGAGCGACTGCGGCGTCGTGTCGAGGAGGTCGTCGAGGATCCGGCGACCGCCGAGGCCCTGAAGCCGTACTACCGCTTCATGTGTAAGCGTCCCTGCTCCAACGACGAATACCTGCCGACCTTCAACCGTCCGAACGTCACGCTGGTCGACGTGTCGGAATCCAAAGGGGTGGAACGGCTTACCCCGAAGGGGATCGTCGCCGGCGGCGTCGAGTACGAGGTGGATTGCGTGATCTTCGCCAGCGGTTTCGAGATCACCACGGACATCAGCCGGCGGTACGCGCTCGACGCGATCGAGGGCCGCGGCGGCCTGTCGCTCTTCGATCACTGGCGCGACGGATACAAGTCGCTGCACGGCATGACGAGCCGCGGCTTTCCCAACCAGTTCTTCACCGGCTTCATCCAGGGCGGGGTGGCCGGCAACACCACCGCGATGCTCGAGCAACAGGCCGAACACATCGCCTACATCATCTCCGAGGCAACAGCGCGCGGTGCGGCGACCGTCGAACCGAGCCAGCAAGCCCAGGACGACTGGGTCCAGACGATCCGCGAAACCTCCATCGACGCATCGGAATTCGCGATCTCCTGCACACCCGGCTACTACAACAACGAGGGCGGCGGGGGTGGGGAAGGCATTCGTTCGGCAATCGGGGACCCCTACATGCCGGGCTTCTACGTCTTCGACGAACTCCTCGCGCAATGGCGCGCCCAAGGCGACCTCTCCGGCCTGGTTCTCGGTAAATAGGTGGCTGACTTGCGATTCGACGGCAGGGTGGCGGTTGTCACCGGCGGTGGGCGCGGGTTGGGCCGCAGCTACGCCACACTGCTCGCGGCCAGGGGGGCGGCGGTCGTCGTCAACGATCCCGGCGGTGGTCTGACCGGTGACGGTGGCGACGGCGCTCCGGCCTCTCAGGTGGTGCGCGAGATCGTCGCCGCCGGCGGTCACGCCGTCGCCAACACCGACTCCGTGGCCACCGCAGCCGGCGGCAAGGCGATCATCGACGCGGCGCTCGACACCTATGGCCGCCTCGACATCCTGGTGCACAACGCCGGGATCGTGCGCCGCGCATCGCTCAAAGAGATGAGCTACGAAGACTTCGAGGCGGTGCTCGACGTCCATCTACGTGGGGCCTTTCATGTTGTGCGGCCTGCGTTTCCGGTGATGTGCGCCGCGGGCTACGGCCGCATCGTCCTGACGTCGTCCATCGGCGGGCTGTACGGAAATCACGGGGTGGCCAACTACGCGGTCGCCAAAGCCGGTGTGATCGGGCTGTCCCACGTCGCCGCTCTGGAGGGGGCGGCCGAGGGAGTGAAGAGCAACGTGATCGTGCCGGCGGCCGTGACGAGGATGGCCGAAGGCATCGACACGTCGGCATATCCGCCGATGGAACCTGAACTGGTGGCGCCGGTGGTGGGCTGGCTGGCGCACCAGTCCTGTTCGGTGACAGGCGAAGTGCTGATCGCGTTGGCCGGTCGGGTAGCCAGGGCCGTCGTCGCCGAAGCGCCTGGTGTGTATCGGCCCTCGTGGTCGATCGAGGATGTGGACGCCGCTATCGAGGCGATCCGCGACACGTCGAACCCGGTCGTGTTCCCGGTGGTGCCGGACGGGCACGGTGAGCACATCCGCTACAGCTTTTCGATGGCCGCCCAGGACGCGCGCCGTGCCTAGCGGCGATCGCAAGCGCGGCGATAGCCGGGCGCCGCGGGTCGCCGCCAATGGACCTAGCGGCGATCGCAAGCGCGGCGATAGCCGGGCGCCGCGGGTCGCCGCCAATGGACCTAGCGGCGATCGCAAGCGCGGCGATAGCCGGGCGCCGCGGGTCGCCGCCAATGGACCTAGCGGTGATCGCAAGCGCGGCGATAGCCGGGCGCCGCGGGTCGCCGCCAATCGACCTAGCGGTCCACTGGCCGGCATCCGCGTCATCGACCTCACCGCGATGGTGATGGGGCCGTACTGCACGCAGATCATGGCCGACATGGGTGCGGACGTCGTCAAAGTTGAACCGCCACAAGGCGACAACACCCGCTATATCTCGGTGGGCCCCGCACCGGGCATGAGCGGGGTGTTCGTGAACGTCAACCGCGGCAAGCGCAGTGTCGTGCTGGACCTGCGGACCGACGCCGGGGCGCGGGAACTGCGGATGCTGATCGAGACCGCGGACGTCTTCATCCACTCGATGCGCGCCAAAGCCATTGCCAAGCTCGGATTCGGCTACGACGACGTCGCCGCCATCAACCCGGCGATCGTCTACACCAACTGTTACGGGTACGGCCGTCGCGGACCCGCCCGTGACCGGCCGGCCTACGACGACACCATCCAAGCCGAATGCGGCCTGCCGGCTGTCCAGCAGCAACTCACCGGCGAGGCCGACTACGTCGGGACCATCATGGCCGACAAGATCGCCGGGTTGACGGCGCTGTACGCGACCACCATGGCTTTGTTCCACCGGGAGCGCACCGGGACGGGTCAGGAAGTCGAAGTCGCCATGTTCGAAGCCATGGCGTCGTTCATGCTCGTCGAACACGCCAACGGTGCGCTGTTCGATCCGCCCCTGGGACCGGCGGTATATCCACGCACCGTGGCACCCAACCGTCGTCCGTACCGCACCAGCGACGGCTTCGTCGCCGCGCTGATCTACAACGACAAGCACTGGAACGCGTTCATGAACTCGGTACGGCCCCCGTGGGCCGACGAGTCGTACTCGACGCTGGAGCAGCGCGCGCGTCAGATCGACACCATCTACGGATTGGTGGCCGAGACCATGAAGGAACGCACCACCGGTGAGTGGCTGAGGCTGTTCGACGAACTCGAGATCCCCGCCGCCCCGCTGAACGAACCCGGCGCGTTGTTCGACGACCCGCACCTCAACGCCGTCGGCATGTTCGAGACCGTCGACACCCCGCACGGACCGGTGCGTTTCCCCGGCGTGCCCACCTGGTTCTCCCAGACGCCCGGCCGCGTTGCAGGCCCGGCACCAGAACTGGGCGCCCACACCGAGGAAGTGCTCGCTGAAATCGGCGCGCGCAAACGCAACAACTCCCCCAATGGCCTGCCCGATGGGGAGTTCACACTCCCCCGCAAGCGGGCGGTACCCCCGGCCCGCGAAGGAAAGGAAGTCTGACCATGACCGTGCCCGTGTACAAACGGATCCTGGATCTGTTCGAAGCCGAAGGTGTGCGCACGATTTTCGGCATCCCCGACCCGAACTTCGTGCACATGTTCCACGAGGCGGACGCGCGTGGCTGGTCGGTGGTGGCACCGCACCACGAGTTGAGCGCCGGGTTCATGGCCGAGGCGGTGTCGCGGATGACCGGCCAGCCCGGCCTGTGCATCGGCACCCTGGGCCCCGGTGTCGCCAACATCGCCGGCGCGATGATGTGCGCCTTGGTGGAGAACTCGCCGGTGATCTTCCTCGGGGGTCAGCGAGCCCGCATCACCGAACGGCGGGTGCGCCGCGGCCGAATCCAATTCGTGCAACAGGAAGGTCTGTTCACCCCGTCGGTCAAATACAGCAGCTCGATCGAGTACGCCGACCAGACCGACGAGATCGTCCACGAAGCGATCCGCCGATCGATGTCCGGTACCCCGGGACCGTCCTACATCGAGTTCCCGTCGCACGTGATCCTCGAAGAGCTCGACGTCGCCGACCCGTTGCCGCCCAACAGGTATCGCCTCGTCAACCAGGGCGCCGGAGCGGGTGAGGTCGACGAAGCCGTCCGGTTGATCCGGGCGGCCAAGAGCCCGATCCTGCTGGTGGGACACGGCGTGCACACCTCCCGCACCGGGGCGGCGGTCAAGGAACTCGCGGACCTGATGGCCTGCCCGGTGATTCAGACTTCCGGCGGCACATCGTTCATCGCCGGGCTGGAGGACCGCACCTTCGCCTACGGCTTCTCACCGGCCGCTGTCGAGGCAGTGGTGCAATCCGACCTGTGCCTGGCGCTCGGCACCGAACTCGGCGAGCCGAGCCATTACGGCAGGACGCGGCACTGGGCGAAGAACAACGCCGAACGCAAATGGATTCTGGTCGAGCAGGATCCGGTTGCGATCGGTGTGAACCGTCCAATCGACGTGCCGTTGGTCGGGGACCTGCGCGGCGTCGTCCCCCAGCTCGTCGACGCGCTGCGCGACAATCCGCGCCAGCCCTCCGCTGACCTCGATCGCTGGATTCGGGAGGACGCCGAAGAACTCGCCCAACTCGCGGAGAATGCGCCCAGCGGGCGAACCCCGGTGCATCCGGCCCGCTTCGTCGTCGAGGCGACCCGAGCCTTCCCCGAAGACGGCATCCTGGTGCGCGACGGCGGGGCGACTGTGATCTTCCAATGGACCTACTCGCAAGCCAAGCCGCACGACGTGATCTGGAATCAGAACTTCGGCCATCTCGGCACCGGTCTGCCGTACGCGGTGGGCGCGTCGGTCGCCGACGGCGGCAAGCGCCCGGTCATGCTGCTGACCAGTGACTCCGCGTTCCTGTTCCATATCGCCGAATTGGAAACCGCTGCGCGGCACAATCTTCCGCTGGTGTGCGTGGTCGGCGTCGACCACCAGTGGGGGCTGGAGGTAGGCGTCTACAAGCGCACGTTCGCCCAGCCGTCGGCGCAACCCGGGGTGCACTGGAGTAAGGACGTGCGATTCGACAAGATCGCCGAGGGATTCGGTTGCCACGGTGAGTATGTCGAGAAGGAGGACGAGATCGGCCCCGTCATCGCGCGGGCCTACGCCAGCGGCAAGACAGCCGTGGTTCATGTTTGCATCGACCCGAAGGCAAACTCCGAAGAGATGCCCAAGTACGACGAATTCAGAACGTGGTACGCCGAAGGCACCCAGTGATGCGCGAGCAGGAAGGCTGATCCCATGCGTGAATACCTGAAGTTCTACATCGACGGCCAATGGGTCGACCCGTTGCGGCCCAACACTTTCGACGTCGAAAACCCGGCCACCGAACAGGTCTCGGGAAAGATCTCACTCGGTTCGGCCGCCGACGTCGACGTGGCGGTCAACGCGGCCCGGCGCGCCTTCGCCTCCTGGTCGCAGAGCAGCCGCGAAGAGCGTTTGGACCTGCTGCAGGCCATTCTCGCCGAATACCAGAAGCGGGCAACGGATCTCGCCGATGCGGTCACCGAGGAGATGGGCGCACCGCCGTCGCTGGCTGCCGGCCCGCAGGTCCAGCTGGGTATCGGTCACCTGATGACGGCGATCGACGTGCTGAAGAATTTCTCCTTCGAACAACAGCGTGACGCGACGCTGATCCTCAAGGAGCCGATCGGCGTCTGCGGGCTTATCACCCCGTGGAACTGGCCGCTCAACCAGATCGCGGTCAAGGTCTACCCGGCATTGGCGACGGGTTGCACCATGATCCTCAAACCGTCGGAGGTGGCGCCGTACTCGGCCCACATCTTCACCGAGGTGCTCGCGTCGGCGGGAGTGCCGGCCGGGGTGTTCAACCTGGTCAACGGAGACGGTCCGGGCGTCGGCATGGCTCTTTCCAGCCATCCCGACATCGACATGGTGTCGTTCACCGGATCCACCCGGGCCGGAGTCGAAGTGGCGCGCAACGCCGCGCCGACAGTGAAGCGGGTGACGCAGGAACTCGGCGGCAAGAGCCCCAACATCGTCCTCGACGACGCGGCTTTTCAGGACAGTGTGCGCGCCGGGGTGCGCAACATGATGCCCAACTCGGGGCAGAGCTGTAACGCACCGTCGCGGATGCTGGTGCCGAATTCGCGGATGGCCGAAGCGATCGACATCGCGCGGGAGGCGGCCGAGCAGGTCAAGGTCGGTGATCCCGCGGACAAGACCGCAATCGGACCGGTGGCGTCCAAGATGCAGTTCGAGAAAGTCCAGGGCCTGATCCAGAAAGGCATCGAGGAGGGCGCGACCGTGGTCGCCGGTGGCGCGGGCCGGCCGGACTCGTTGGACAACGGCTACTACGTCAAGCCGACCGTCTTCGCGAACGTCACCAACGACATGACCATCGCGCGCCAAGAGATCTTCGGTCCGGTGCTGTGCATCCTCGGCTATGACGACCTGGACGAGGCCGTCGCGATCGCCAACGACACCGATTACGGTCTGGCCGGATACGTGTCGGGTGCCGACCTGGGCAAGGCGCGGGAGGTGGCCCGCAAGATCCGCGCCGGTTGGGTGACGATCAATCACGCTTTCGACATGAACGCACCGTTCGGCGGTTACAAGCACAGCGGCAACGGCCGCGAGTGGAGCGACGCCGGGTTCCACGAATACCTGGAGGTCAAAAGCGCCTTGGGCTACGCACCCGACGAAAAGGAGTGAGACACAGATGTTTTCCGCAGTTCTGATCGAAAAGGGCGGGGACGGCCAGACGGTCGGCGTCACCGAGGTGGACGAGGCGCAGCTGCCCGACGGTGATGTCAGCATTGAGGTCGAGTACTCCACGCTGAACTACAAGGACGGGCTGGCCATCACCGGCAAATCTCCGGTGGTACGCAAGTTTCCGATGGTCGCCGGTATCGACCTGGCCGGAACGGTGACCGACAGCGACCACAGCGACTGGAAGCAGGGTGACCGTGTCGTACTGAACGGGTGGGGCGTCGGCGAAACCCATTGGGGCGGACTGGCTCAGCGTGCGCGGCTCGACGGTAACTGGCTGGTGCCGCTGCCGTCGCAGTTCACCACCCGCCAGGCGATGGCGATCGGCACCGCCGGATACACCGCCAGCCTGTGCGTGGAAGCTCTGATCCAGCAAGGGGTTTCACCCGATGCAGGTGAGATCCTGGTCACCGGCGCCACCGGCGGCGTCGGGACCGTCGCCGTCGCGCTGTTGGCCGCAGCCGGATTCAAACCGGTCGCCTCCACCGGGAAATCGTCCGAAGAGCAGTTCCTGAAGCAACTCGGTGCCGTCGCGATCCTGGACCGCGCCGAGTTGAGCGAGAAGGGCAAACCGTTGCAGAAGGAACGGTGGGCGGGTGTCGTCGACACCGTCGGCAGCCATACCTTGGTCAACGCCTGCGCGCAGACCCGCTACGGCGGGGCGGTAGCCGCCTGCGGACTGGCGCAGGGCATGGACTTTCCGGCGACAGTTGCCCCGTTCATCCTGCGGGGTGTTTCGCTGCTGGGCATCGACAGCGTGATGGCACCCAAGGAGCGCCGCCTGACAGCCTGGGAACGACTGGCACGCGACCTGGACCCGCAGGCGCTGGATTCGATCGCCCGGGAGATCGGCCTGGGCGAGGCAATCGACTCGGCACGAGAACTGATGGACGGCAAGGTGCGCGGGCGCATCGTCGTCGACGTCAACCGCTGAGGGAGCGCTGAGATGCCCGAGCACAGTCCGCAACTCGATCTGTCCGACGTCGAGCACCGGGTCGGCAAACCCGTGGGCGGCGGCCAATTGTGGGACCCGTGTAGTTCCTCCGACATCCGCCGCTGGGTGATGGCGATGGACTACCCGAACCCGCTGCACTGGGACGAGCGCTTCGCCCGTGACTCGAAGTTCGGCGGCATCGTCGCGCCCCAGTCCATCGCGGTCGCCCTGGACTACGGGCACGGCGCCGCGCCGGCCTGCGTGGGCCATATTCCCAACAGCCACTTGATCTTCGGTGGTGAGGAATGGTGGTTCTACGGTTGTCCGGTGCGACCCGGGGACAAGCTGTTCCAAGAGCGGCGGTTTCACGACTACAAGGTGACCGAGACGAAATTCGCGGGCCCGACGATGTTTTCCCGCGGCGACACCACCCACACCAACCAGCACGGCACCCTGGTCGCCCGGGAGCGTTCCACCGCGATCCGCTACCTCTACGAGGAAGCGACCAAACGGGGAATGTTCGAAAGCCAGCTCGGTGAGATCAAGCGCTGGACCCAACTCGAACTGGAGGAGATCGAGCGGCTGCGCCGGGATTGGCTGGAGTCCAACCGGACGGGTGTTTCGCCGCGCTTCGACGAAGTGAAGATCGGTGATACGTTGCCGCGCCGGGTGATCGGCCCGCACAGCATCGCCAGCTTCACCACCGAATACCGGGCGTTTCTGTTCAACATCTGGGGGACGTTCCACTGGGTCGCGCCGCCCGGTATGGACGATCCGTGGGTCTACCAGGATCCCGGCTGGGGCAAGGATTTCGCCTTCGACGAGGAAGACGCGATGATCGATCCCCGCAAGCGCGACGGCCTGTACGTCGGCCCGTCGCGCGGGCATATCGACGCCGACCGGGCCAGCGAGGTCGGCATGGCGCGCGCCTACGGTTACGGCGCGACGATGGGCGCCTGGTGCACCGACTATTTGGCGTACTGGGCCGGCCACGAGGGCATGGTGCGCCACTCCAAGGCCGACTTCCGAACCCCCGCCTTCGAGGGCGACGTGACCTACTTCGACGCCGAGGTCGTCGACAAGAAGGCGGAATCGACCTGGGGTGTTCCCCTGGTGCAGGTCAAGCTGCGTCTGACCAATCAGAACGGCGAGCTGCTGGTGGGCTGCACAGCCGAGGTCGAGCTGCCGCTGTAGCCATGGTTGACGATACGGAACCGCCAGCGGCGCACAATCTTTCGCTCGTCTCCGGGCCGCCGCTGTCCGAGGAGCCCGGGCTCGGGACGTTGACGCTGCCGGGATTTCTGCGCGAGGTCACGCAGGCCTACGGCGAACGCGAGGCGCTGGTCTGGCACGCCGGCGACGACGTCACCCGGTGGACGTATACGCAATTGTGGGAACGGGCGGTCGAGGTAGCGCAGGCGCTGCGCGGGTGCGGACTGGGTAAGGACGCCCGGGTCGGGGTGTTGATGACCAATAGGCCCGAATGGCTTGCCGCGGTATTCGGGACGGCGCTGGCCGGCGGGGTGGCGGTCACCCTCAGCACCTTCTCCACGCCGGCCGAACTCGACTATCTGCTGCGGGCCTCCTCGGTTTCGGTGCTGCTCCTCGAGCGCCGGGTGCTGACCAAGGACTTCGCGGCGACTCTGGTCGAGCTGGAGCCGGCGATCGGCGTTGCGGGCCCGCTGCAATCGGCGAAGTATCCGTTCCTGCGCCGCATCGCGGCGGTGGGCGACGCGGCGCCCGGCATCGAGACATGGGATGAGTTCTTGGCCGCCGGCTACGACGAGCCCCGCGAAGTCGTCGAGGCGACAGCCGCGGCGGTGCTGCCCAGCGATGCGGCGGTGCTGTTCTTCTCGTCGGGCTCGACAAGCAAGCCCAAGGGAATCCTCAGCTCCCACCGCGGGGTCTCGATCCAGCTGTGGCGGTTCCGCCGCATGTACCGCTTCACCCCCGACGACCGCGTCCGGGGCTGGACCGCCAACGGCTTCTTCTGGTCCGGCAACTTCGCGATGGTGCTCGGCTCGACACTGGCCAGCGGCGGATCCCTCGTCCTGCAGTCCACCTTCGACGCCGCCGGAGCGCTCGAGTTGATGCAGGCCGAGCGGGTGAACTTCCCGTTCGCCTGGCCGCACCAATGGGCCCAATTGGAGGGCGCACCGAACTGGAACGAGGTGGACCTGAGCTGCGTCAGGTTCGCGGACTTCAAGACCCCGATCGCGCATCATCCAACGGTCTCCGGCGAGTGGTACGAGCCGGGCCACGCCTACGGCAACACCGAAACATTCACCATCACAACGGGTTACCCGGCCAACACCCCGCCCGATGTCCATCGGGACAGTTTCGGGGTGCCGTTGTCCGGGGTGACCCTGAAGATCACCGACCCGCTCACCGGGCAGATCGTTGCGCGCGGGGAGCCCGGCGAGATCGGCGTCAAGGGACCCACGCTGATGCTCGGCTATATCGGCATCCCGCTGGCCGAAACGCTGGACTCGGAGGGCTTCTTCCCCACCGGCGACGGCGGCTACCTCGACGACGACGGCCGGCTCTTCTGGCAGGGCCGGCTCACCGACATCATCAAGACCGGCGGGGCCAACGTCTCGCCACGCGAGGTGGACGAGGCGCTCATCGCGCACTCCGGGGTCCGGGTTGCGCAGACGGTCGGCGTCCCGCACGACAAGCTCGGCGAGCTCGTCGTCTCCTGCGTCGTCCCGCACGACGGAGCGACCATCGACACCGAAGAGCTGTTGGTGTTCCTGCGGCAGCGGTTGGCCAGCTACAAGGTGCCGCGTCACGTGCTGTTCTTCCGTGAGGACGAAGTGGCGGTCACCGGGAACGCCAAGATCAAGGCCGGTGAGCTCCGCGAACTGGCCGTTCAGAGACTGTCAGCCAGGTGACGTCGCAGCGTCTGACCCGAACCCCGATCGGCCCCGTACGTTAGGGTCGCTGGTGTGGCTGACGAAGAACTGAGCCCTCCACAATCCGACCGACACTGACGCCGGGAGACTACGCATGAGCGCCGAGCAGCCGACCATCATCTACACGCTGACCGACGAGGCGCCTTTGCTGGCGACCTACGCTTTCCTGCCGATAGTGCGGGCCTTCGCCGAGCCGGCCGGCATCAAGATCAAGACCAGTGACATCTCGGTCGCGGCCCGGATCCTCGCCCAGTTCCCGGACGAACTCGACGAAGATCAGCGCGTGCCCGACAACCTGGCAGAGCTGGGCAAACTCACCCAGGATCCGGACACCAACATCATCAAGTTGCCCAACATCAGTGCCTCGGTGCCGCAGCTGGTCGCGGCAATCAAAGAACTGCAGAACAAGGGCTACAACATTCCGGACTTCCCCGGCAACCCGAAGACCGACGAGGAGAAGGAGATTCGGCAGCGTTACGCCAACGTCCTGGGTAGCGCGGTCAATCCCGTTCTGCGGGAAGGCAACTCGGATCGGCGTGCGCCCAAGGCGGTCAAGGAGTACGCGCGCAGGCACCCGCACAGCATGGGCGAGTGGTCACAGGCCTCCCGCACCCACGTCGCGACCATGAAGCACGGCGACTTCTATCACGGCGAGAAGTCGATGACGCTGGACCGGGCGCGCAACGTGAAGATGGTGCTGAATACCAAGAGCGGGGAGACCATCGAGCTCAAGCCGAAAGTCGAGCTGCTCGAGGGCGACATCATCGACAGCATGTTCATGAGCAAGAAGGCTCTGATCGAGTTCTACGAAGAGGAGATGGAGGACGCGCACAAAACCGGTGTGATGTTCTCGCTGCACGTCAAGGCGACGATGATGAAGGTCAGCCACCCGATCGTGTTCGGGCATGCGGTGCGCATCTTCTACAAGGACGCCTTCGCCAAGCACCAAGAGCTGTTCGACGAGCTGGGCGTCAACGTCAACAACGGGCTGACCGACCTCTACGACAAGATCGAGTCACTGCCGGCGTCCCTGCACGACGAGATCATCCGGGACCTGCACGCCTGCCACGAACACCGCCCCGAGTTGGCGATGGTCGATTCGGCCAAGGGGATCTCGAACTTCCATTCCCCCAGCGACGTGATCGTCGACGCTTCGATGCCCGCGATGATCCGCGCCGGCGGCAAGATGTACGGCGCCGACGGGCGGCAGAAGGACACCAAGGCCGTCAACCCTGAATCCACGTTCTCCCGCATCTACCAAGAGATCATCAACTTCTGTAAGACCAACGGCCAGTTCGATCCCACCACGATGGGCACCGTGCCCAACGTCGGTCTGATGGCCCAGCGCGCCGAGGAATACGGCTCGCACGACAAGACATTCGAGATCCCCGAGGACGGGGTGGCCGACATCGTCGATCTCGAATCGGGTGAAGTGCTGCTCACCCAGAACGTCGAGGAAGGCGACATCTGGCGGATGCCCATCGTGCGGGACGAACCGATTCGGGACTGGGTCAAACTGGCCGTCAACCGGGCACGCAACTCGGGCATGCCGGTGCTGTTCTGGCTCGACCCGTACCGCCCGCACGAGAACGAGCTGATCAATAAGGTCAACACCTATCTGAAGGATCACGACACCGAAGGTCTGGACATTCAGATCATGTCGCAGGTGCGTTCCATGCGGTACACCCTCGAGCGCCTGATCCGCGGCCTGGACACCATCGCCGCCACCGGCAACATCCTGCGCGACTACCTGACCGACCTGTTCCCGATCCTGGAGCTCGGCACCAGCGCGAAGATGCTGTCCATCGTGCCGCTGATGAAGGGCGGCGGACTGTACGAAACCGGCGCAGGCGGTTCGGCGCCCAAGCACGTGCACCAGCTCAAGGAGGAGAACCACCTGCGCTGGGATTCACTCGGCGAGTTCCTCGCGCTGGGCGCCTGCTTCGAGGACATCGGGATCAAGACGGACAACGCGAGGGCCAAGATCCTGGGCAAGACTCTGGATCAGGCGATCGGCAAACTGCTGGAGAACAACAAGAGTCCGTCGCGCAAGACCGGCGAGCTCGACAACCGGGGCAGCCAGTTCTACCTCGCGCTGTACTGGGCGCAGGAACTAGCCAATCAGGACGACGACGAAGAACTGAAGGAGCACTTCGGCAAGCTCGCCGACGTGTTCGCCAAGAACGAAGAAAAGATCGTGTCCGAGCTCAACGAGGCGCAGGGCAGCGAAGCCGACATCGGCGGCTACTACTACCCGGATGCGGAGAAGACCGCGGCGGTGATGCGGCCGAGCAAGACACTCAACGACGCGCTGGACGACGCGCGGGAGTAACGCCGCGCCCTGGCGAGCTTGGCTTGGCTCCCGGCTTGGCCACGTCTTCGGGCTTGGCCGCGCCCTCAGGCTTGGCGGCGCTTCAAGCTTGGCCGCGCCCTCGGGCTTGGCCGCGAGCGTGACGCCACTGCGAAATTTTGAACGGAAAATCGCAGCCACGTCACGTTCGCGGCCACGCCCCTCAATGACAGCATGCTGTCATTGGGGGTGACGCTATGTTGTCACAATGCGCACGACCGTAACTCTGGACGACGACACGGTCGTCGTGGTGCAGCAACTGATGCGGGAGCGTGGCGTGTCGTTCAAGCAGGCGCTCAATGACGCAATACGCGCCGGTGCCCGAGGCCGTCCCGCACCGCCGCCCTTCCAGACCCGCGTCGCCGATCTGGGGACTGGTGCGCCGCCCCCTCCGCTACCGCGGCGCAATGGAACTCGGCCCGCTACCGCGTTATCCGCGCAGTCAACTGAATCTCCACCAGCGCGCCGGGAACGGCGAGTTCGGTGACGCCGACCGCCGTCCACGCCGGATAGGGTGCGACTATGAACTCGTCCTTGACCGTCGTGAAAGTCGTTATGTGCGTCTGCAATCCGACATGGTAAGAGTTGATCTCCGTCACGTCGGCGAATGTCAGACCGGCCTCGTCGAGAAGTCCGCGCAGGTTCTCGAAGGCCTGAGTGAACTGTGCCGCCGGGTCTTCCGGAACGCTGAGATCCGGTCGCAGCCCGATCATTCCCGAGCACCGCAGGTGCTCGCCGTCGATCAGCGCGGGCGCGAAATGATGGGTGTCGTAGAGCGGCTTCATCCACTCCGGAATGATTTGCTTCATGGCTTGGTCCTCACTCAGCGCAGTTGGGCAAAGTAGTTGGGGTGGTAGGGATCTCCCGCGACCAGCGACGGGTCGTTGAGGGAACTCGGATCGGCCGCGAAATTGGCCCGCTTCTCCGGCAGCGGCCGGTAGAACAACTTGTCGCCGAAGAACCTGAGCACCAGGGTGTGACGGACCGGGCAGGCCGGCGACACCGGAGCGCCGCCGTGCAGACTTCCGGAGTGGAACACCAGCGCATCGCCCGGTTCGATGTCCCACGAGATGACGTCCCAGGACGTCGGGTCCTGCTTGCGCTCGGTCTCGATGTCAGGCAGCCGGGGGAAGTGCTCCGCACCCCAGACCGGCGCGGTGGGATCTGTCGGATCGAGGTAGGACGTACCGTCGTATTCGACGCCGCGGTGCGAGCCGCGCACGAACTCCAGTGAGTTCTCCTTCGGGATCCGCTCGAAGCTGATCCAGATGTTGAGCAGGTGGGGGCCGTTGGCCGGCATGTAGGCGGTGTCCTGATGCCAGGGTGAGCGGCCGGCCTTGCCGCCGGACTTGATGAACAGTTCCTCGCCGAGGAACCAGACGTTCTGCGAATCCCACAGGGACGCAACGAATTCTTCGAGTTCGAGTTCCTTGATGAGCGCCAGGTACTGCTCGATGTTGGCGGGGTTGCCGTACTCGTTGAAGTGTTCGTCGTCGGTTCCCTCGTAGACCTTGCTGGCCTGTCCCGGGTGCGCGATGCCGTAATCGAAGCACTCCCGTACCCGCTGCAGTTGTTCGGGCGGAAACAGACCGCGGACGACGATGGCGCCGTCGGTGGCCAGGTCGTGCTTCATTTGCTGGGTGACTAGCATGGCATGCTCCTAGTTTCTCAAACTCGATTCGTAATCGACTTTAAGGTTTGCGATGAGCGGTTGTCAATGCACGAGTCGAGTCTTTGTCGAACACGGTTACCGCACAACATGATTGAGCCGAGCCATCGGCGGCTGATACGATCTCGACTCGTGTTCGATGATTCCGCCCGCCCGGCCGTGGTGCAGCGCCGCGGGATCGAACGCGTGCAGGCGATCCTCGATGCGGCCGAGTTTCTGCTCGGCGAGCACGGCTACGAAGCCGCGACGCTGAAGGCGATCGGCGAGCGTGCCGGCATCCCGACCGCCTCGCTGTACCACTACTTTTCGGACCGGCATCAGGTCGACGCCGCGCTGGTGCAACGTCATCTGCGCGAACTCGATGCGCAGATCTCCGCCTCGGTGGGCAATTCGAAGGTGCGCACCCTGGGCGACGCCGTCGACGCCGTCGTCGATCCCTACCTCGCCTACTTCCGCGAGCACCCCGACTTCCTGCAACTGTGGTTCGCCGGTCGGACCCCGACGCTGAGCGAACTGGCGCTGCAATTCGACGAGTTCCAGGCCAAGCAGTTCTGGAGCTATCTGATCGACCGGAAGTTGGTTCGCGCCGACACACCTCAGCTTGTCGTGCAGTTGGCCTTCGAGGCCGGCAACCGACTGTTCGACGTCGCCTTTCGGGGGTCTCCCGCCGGTGACGAAGCGGTGCTGGCTGAGGTGCGTCGTTTGTTGACCGCCTATCTCCAGACGTATGCGGCACGCCGGTCGAGATAGTCGGGCGTGAAGCCTGGGCGTTGGGTGTGAAGCCTGGGCGTTGGGCGTGAAGCCTGGGCGTTGGACGTGAAGCCTGGGTGCGGATCTGGCCGAAATCCCGCCCTGAGCTCACTCTCAACGCCGTAGTTTCACAATGAACGCCAACGGTTCACACGCAAGCATGAAACGGCACCAGCGAATGCTCGCCGTCGGAAGTAGCCCGCGGTCCGAGATAGTCGGGCGTGAAGCCTGGGCGTTGGGTGTGAAGCCTGGGCGTCGGGCGTGAAGCCTGGGTGTGGATCTGGCCGAAATCCCGCCCTGAGCTCACTCTCAACGCCGTAGTTTCACAATGAACGCCAACGGTTCACAAGCAAGCATGAAATGGCACCAGCGAATGCTCGCCGTCGGAAGTAGCCCGCGGTCCGACTCACGCTGGTATCGCACCCCATGCCTTGGTGCGAAGGCAGCAGCCAACTCTCGGAATGGCTCGCGAGTGGCGGCGGAGTTCAGTTATCGCTGGCAAGTCGCGCAATGTGATGGCCATCAGCGATGCATAGGTCGCGATAGTAAGCACTGTCTTTTGGTCCGGTGATATTACCCACGCTCGTCGTATCCCGTTCGATGCACTCGGCCGCATCATGCATCATCGGCTCAGCAGCAAGGTTTTTGACATATCGGACTTCGTCGCGATGAAGGAGCATGTCCACCAGATTGTAAAAAGTTTCTGCCGCATATCGCGCGCTCGAGCGCGACTCAGTCGAGTCCTCCCATGCGCGAATAGAGTAAATCGTTGAAGTGAGCGCATCATTCACGACAGAGTTATAAAAACCGTAGGACTCGTCGTCCTCGTCTACGAGGCGTGCCATGAGAGGCGGAAGCAACGCGGTCAGAGTGGATACATCCCGTGTGTCGCGCACAGACCAGCATGTATCGAGTGCACCGAGCAGAACTTCGCGATCCTCACTTTGCACGCCGTGTAGGACGTCTTCGGCTAACGTCCACGCCCGCTGTGCGCTCGAGAGCGCAAACAACCCCCGATGAACTGGCGATGCTGTTGACAGAAAACGTGCAATAGAAGTCCCGGGAAACGGCTGCGTCATGACAAATTGGCTCCCGATCCATCCGGTAACAGAGTGCCGCCCGAATCAAGGATAGTCTCCGGTGCGAGGCTCACCCTCACCGAAAAGACCATCCGTGACTGAAGCTCGACGAACTGGTGACGACCAGGTACTCCCTCGCGCAGGTCAACCAGGTCAACCAGGATCTGCGCGACGGCAAGAACATTCGCGGCGTCATCATCCATTAGGGGCGCACGGTGTAGGAAGGGAAGAACACACCGTCTCCCTAGATGGCCGAGGTCCTCATGTCCCTGTTCGACATCTCCGATCGCGCCCGGCAATACCAGTCCGATCTGCTCGAGTTCATGGATTCGCATGTCTACCCGGCCGAGGCCGTTTACGACCAGCAGATGCGGGACGCCGGTGATCCGCACTTCCACCCGCCCATCCTGGAGGATCTGAAGGCCGAGGCGCGAAAGCGCGGTCTGTGGAACCTGTTTCACCCGCACCCCGAGTGGGGCCCGGGACTGACCAATCTCGAGTACGCGCCGCTGGCCGAGATCATGGGGCGTAGCCATTTGGCATCCGAGGCGTGCAACTGCAGCGCCCCGGACACCGGCAACATGGAGGTGCTGACGTTGTTCGGCACCGGAGAGCACCAGGAGCGCTACCTCAAGCCGCTGTTGGACGGCACGATCCGGTCGGCCTTCGCGATGACTGAGCCGGCGGTTGCGAGCTCAGATGCGGCCAATGTCGAGATGTCGATGGTCCGAGACGGTGACGACTATCTTCTGAACGGTCGAAAGTGGTTCGCCTCCAACGGCATGCACCGCAACTGCAAGGTGCTGATCGTGATGGGTAAGACCGATCCGGATGCCGCCCCGCACCGCCAGCAGTCGATGATGGTGGTGCCGATCGACGCGCCCGGGCTCACTGTTCGGCGCAATCTCTCGGTCTTCGGCTACCAGGACCGCGAGGGACATGCCGAGATCGACTTCGTCGACGTGCGAGTGCCCGTCAAAGATGTCCTCAAGGGTGAGGGTGAGGGGTTTGCGATCAGCCAGGCCCGGCTGGGACCCGGACGCATCCATCACTGCATGCGCGCCATCGGGATGGCCGAACGCGCGCTGGAGCTGTTGTGCAGGAGGGCCCAATCCCGCGTCACCTTCGGGAAGCCGATCAGCGACAATGCCAACATCCGGGACTGGATCGCCGAGGCCCGCATCGACATCGAGATGATCCGATTGCTCACCCTGAAGGCCGCCTACCTGATGGACACCGTGGGAAACAAAGAGGCCCGCACCGAGATCGCCGCGATCAAAGTAGCCGCGCCCAACATCGCATTGAAGATCGTCGACCGCGCCATCCAGGTGCACGGCGGCGGCGGTGTCACCGACGACTTTCCGCTGGCGATGGCGTGGGCGCATCTGCGCACGCTGCGGCTGGCCGACGGGCCCGACGAGGTGCACAAGCGCGCCATCGCCAGCCAGGAATTGCGCAAGTACCGCGCAGAGGCACCGTCATGACCTCCGAAGCAAGAACCGCCGGACTCGACCCCGACGCCGTCGCCCGCTGGCTCACCACGCTGGGCATCGAGTTCGAGATGCCTCTGCAGTTCCAGCGGATCGGCCTGGGTCAGTCGAATCTGACGTATCGCGTCGAGGACGCCGCCGGGCGCGCCTGGGTGCTGCGCCGCCCGCCGCTGGGTCACTTGTTGGCGTCAGCGCACGACGTCCTGCGGGAAGCGCGCATCATCGCAGCCCTGGCCGACACCGATGTGCCGGTACCTCGAATCCTTGCCACCACAACCGATCCCGAGTTCTGCGACGCACCGCTGGTGTTGATGGAGTTCGTCGACGGGTTGGTCGTCGACACGATGAAGGTCGCCGAGGCGCTGACCCCGCAGCAGCGTCATCAGATCGCGGTGGACCTGCCGCGCACGCTGACCAGGATTCACGCCGTCGACCTCGCCGAGGTGGGATTGGCGGACCTGGCCAGCCATAAGCCGTATGCGCAACGCCAGATCAAACGCTGGACGGGCCAATGGGAGTTGTCCAAGACGCGGGATCTGCCGGAACTCGACGACCTCACCCGTCGACTCACTGCCGCCGCACCCGAACAACGCGAAATCAGCCTGGTCCACGGCGATTTTCACCTGCGCAACCTCATCACTTCGCCGGAGACCGGGGAGATCGTGGCGACCCTGGACTGGGAATTGTCCACCCTGGGAGATCCGTTGGCCGACATGGGTTCACTGCTCACCTACTGGGCGGAGCCGGGTGAAGCGTTGCAGGGCGACTACGCGCCGTCGACGCTGCCGGGTTTTCCCGACCGCGCGGAGATGACCCGGCTGTATCTCGAAGCGACGGGGCGTGATTCGAGTGCGTTGCAGTACTGGCACGCACTGGGGCTGTGGAAACTGGCGATCATCGCCGAAGGTGTGATGCGCCGCGCGCTGGACCATCCCCTGAACAAGGCGTCGGCTGGCACTCCCGATACCAGCTGGATCGACGCACGGGTACGCAGGGCACGCGAAATCGCCGACGCGGCAGGCATTTAACTCTGCCGCCGACCAACCAGGTGCCAGGTGCGCATGACATCCTTGTCTTTGACGTCGACGGCGCCGCGCTCTTCGAACGGTTTGGCTAAGCCGCGTATCGCCGCTAGCGCACGACTTCGCGGTGGCCGGCGTCGACTCGGCGGGTCCAGCCGCGGGCGTCGAGATGTTCCAGTAGTGGTATCGCGACACGTCTGGTGGTGTTAAGTGCTTGTCGCGCTTGGCTTGTGGTGAAGGGTTGATCGAGCTGGGCGAGTTGGCGCATCGCCAGCGCGGGCGCGTTGGGCAGCAGCACGATGCCGTCACGCAACCGCAGCACCCTTCCGGCGCGCTCGGCGGCTGCCAATTCACGGATGCCGAGTGTCAGTGCTTGCAGTTCGTGAGCTTCCGGGGCCCGGAACGGTTCGGCCTGCAGCCGGGTTTCCAATTCGGTGATCGCGGTTTCTGCAGCGCCGAGGTCGGTGCGAGCGCCTGTCGCTCTGAAGTGGCCGGCGTGCTGTTCGAGACCCGCGTCCCGGGCGACGGCATCGATGAGGGCCTCGTCCGGCAACGCCAGCAGATCGGCCGCGGCACCCCGAGAGATGCCGTCGGCCAGTGGATCTCGTGCGGCCAGATCCTGAATCGCCGCTCGCAACCGCTGCTGCCAAGCGTCATATGTCGGGGTGTGTATCCACCAATCATCGATTACGTGAACCTGTTCCGGGACCGCGCCAGGCGACAGCCCGAGCCGCCGCAGGTGGCTGGCCCGCACCGCTCCCCGACGCGCCACCTCGTGGCCGACGTCGCCGGCAGCGTCCAACCCGTTCAGCGCCGCGGCGCGCCGGGCGCTGTCGCCGCGCCGCCGGAGCGCGGGCGGCTCGGCGTCGAGCACCTGAGCTCCACCCAGCACCCGGGCGCTGCCCGGATCACGCAACACCAGGCGGTCACCCAACACCAACGGCAACCGACGGTCCAGGGTGAGGCGGGCGTTCTCGCCGTCGAACGGCCGCAGCCGCGCGGGCACGGCCGCGGTGCCCACATGGACGACGAGCTGCGCGGGCGCGTCGGTGAACGGCCCGCCGGTGGTGCGCCGAACGTCGAGCGTCCGGGTGCTCGGCCAGGCGCCGGGAGTGACCAGCACGTCACCGCGGCGGACGGAGTCGCGAGCGACGCCGCGCAGGTTCAGCGCCGCCCGGGTCACCGGACCCAGCCTCGGATGCGGTTCGCCGCAGCTCTGCAGTCCGCGGATCGTCACGCCCCGGCCGCGTGAGCTGCCGAGGAGTTCGAGTCGGTCACCGACGGCCAGCGAGCCCGCCGACAGGGTTCCGGTCACCACCGTGCCGGCACCGGTGATGGTGAACGACCGGTCGACCCACAGCCGCAGCCGGGCGCTGGTCTGCGGAGCCGGAAGGTGTGCCAGGACATCGTCCAGGGCAGCACGCAGGTCGCTCAAACCGGTGCCGGCTGTCGCCGAGACGACGACTGACGGCGCGTTGCGCAGACCGGTGTCGGCCAGCTCCGCGCGGGCCTGCGCCAGAGCTTCGGCGCCTTGGTCCGGTGCCCGGTCGGCACGGGTGACGACGATGAGTCCGTGTCGAATATCCAGTGCCGCAACGGCATCGCGGTGGTCACTGGACTGCGCCTGCCATCCTTCGTCGGCGGCCACGACGAAGCAGACCACTGGGGCCGGTCCGAGTCCGGCCAGTGTGTTGCCGAGGAACCGGTGGTGACCGGGCACGTCGACGAACGCGACTCGTCGACCCGAGGGCAGGCTGGTCCAGGCGAACCCGAGGTCGATCGTCAGGCCGCGGCGGCGTTCCTCCTCCCACCGGTCGGGCTCCATGCCGGTGAGCGCGTGGATAAGGGTGCTCTTGCCGTGGTCGACGTGGCCGGCGGTGGCCACCACGTGCGTCGTGTTCAGCGTTGTGCACCCAACGCCGTACGTACCGCGGCAAGCAGCCTGTCGTCGTCGGCTTCGGGGATGCAGCGCAGGTCCAGCAGGCAGGCCCCGTCATGCACCCGCGGCAGCACCGCCGGGTCACCAGCGCGCAACGCGGCGCCCGTCGACTCCGGTAGGCGCACTGCCCATCCCGGCAGCGGCACCCCGGGTGCTCCCCCGCCCCCGACGCGTCCGTCGTGCGCGACGACGGTCGCTCCCACTGCGGCGGCGAGCGTTTCGGTGCGGCTCCGCAACCGTTCACGGTCGGCGTGCAGCGCCTGCGTCACCGGGGATTGGTCGGCGCGGACGGTGGCTTCCAGGGCGGCCAACGTGAGCTTGTCGGCGCGGACCGCGCGCGCCAGCGGATGCCGTGCGAGGCGGCCGAGAATCTCAGCGCGCCCCAGGATGATGCCGGCCTGCGGGCCGCCGAGCAGTTTGTCGCCGCTGGCGGTGACGACGTCGGCGCCCTCGGACAGTGCGGTGGCGGCGTCGGGCTCGTCGGGTAGCAGCGGGTCGGGTTGCAGCAGGCCGCTGCCGAGATCGGCGATCAGCGGAATCTGGTTGGCGTCGGCCAACTTTCGCAACTCCGTGAGCGACGTGGCGGCGGTGAACCCGTCCACCCGGAAGTTGCTCTGATGCACTTTGAGCACGCAGCCGGTGTCGGGCCCGATGGCGGTCTGGTAGTCGTGCAGATGCGTGCGGTTGGTGGTGCCGACTTCACGCAGCCGGGCGCCGGTGGAGGCGATCAGGTCGGGCAGCCGGAAGCCGGCGCCGATCTCGATCAGCTCGCCGCGGCTGACGACCACCTCGCGACCGGTGGCCAGCGCGGTGGTGACCAGTACCAGCGCGGCGGCGCCGTTGTTGACGACGAGCGCGTCCTCGGCGGCGGGGCAGGCGTCGCGCAGCGCTTGGCGGACGCCGACGCCGCGCTTGGACCGGGTGCCGGTGCCCAGGTCGAGTTCGACGTCGACGTAGCCGCTGGCCGCGACCAGCGCCTCGACCGCGCCTTCCGACAGAGGTGCGCGTCCGAGGTTGGTGTGGACGACGACGCCGGTGGCGTTGAGCACCGGGCGCAGCGAGGTGGTCCGGTGTCTTTCCAGCGCTGCCGCGAGGGCGTCCTGCACCTGATCGGGCGGCAGGTCACCGCGGCGGGCCCGGTCCTGCAACTCGCGCACAATCGCGCGAACAACGTTGTCGCCGAGCCGATTTCGCGCCTCCCGCACGGCGGATAGGGCAAGCAACTGATCCGTGCGGGGAATCGCCCGGCGCGGGTCCGTTTGCGTCACTGCTCGTCCCTGCTTCCGTGGTGGGGCCGTACGCGGAGGCGGACGGGAATCGAACCCGCCAGACCGAGATACTCGATCTCACCGGTTTTGAAGACCGGGGGGACCACCAGGAACCCAAACGCCTCCACCGGTGAATTTAGTCGGACAATCGGGCCGTCCACCCGGGGACCTCGCGCCCGGTGTGCGGCCAGCCGCACGTTCGGCGCCCGGGCGGACCAACCCGGCAGCCACCCGCCCCCCGCGTACGCTCGCCCCATGACGCGGCTCACCGGGTACGCCCACGGCGGCGGCTGTGCCTGCAAGATCCCGCCCGGCGAGCTCGAAGAAGCGGTGCGCGGTCTGGTCGGCCAGCACGGCGACAACGTGCTGGTCGGTCTCGACGACGGCGACGACGCCGCCGCGGTGCTGGTCGGCGACCTCGCGGTGCTGTCCACCGCGGACTTCTTCACCCCGGTCGTCGACGACGCCTACGACTGGGGCCGGATCGCCGCCGCGAACGCGTTGTCGGACATCTACGCCATGGGCGGCCGCCCGGTGGTCGCCATCAACCTGGTCGGCTGGCCGCGCGACAAACTCCCGCTCGAGCTGATGACCGAAGTGCTGCGCGGCGGGCTGGCCGTGGCATCCGAAGCCGGCTGCCCGGTGATCGGCGGGCACTCGATCGACGACCCGGAACCGAAGTACGGCATGGCCGTCACCGGCGTCGCCGACCCGACCAAGCTGCTGCGCAACGACGCGGCCGAACCAGGTCTGCCGCTCACCCTCACCAAACCGCTGGGCACCGGCCTGCTCAACAACCGGCACAAACAGACCGGCGAGGTCTGCGCCGAAGCCGTCGCAACAATGACTCAGCTCAACCGGGACGCCGCCGCAGCCGCCGCCGCGGCGGGTGCAAAGGCGGCCACCGACGTCACCGGATTCGGGCTGCTCGGTCACCTGCACAAGATGTGCCGGGCCTCGAACGTGGGTGCGGTCGTCGACCGCGCGGCTGTGCCGGTGCTCGAGGCCGCCCGCGCGGCACTGCGGGACGGGTTCGTCTCCGGCGGCACCCGACGCAACCTGGACTGGGTGCGGCCACACCTACGTCACGACGTGCCCGAGGACGACCTGCTGCTGCTGGCCGATGCGCAGACCTCCGGTGGGCTGCTGGTGGTCGGCGAAGTGCCCGGCTATGCGGTGATCGGGCACACCGTCACGGAACCGGGGATCCAGATCCGCTAACCGGCCGTCGTGATCGAGTCGTCGGTGATACCCGCCGCGCGCCGCGCCGCCAGCCGCCGCTTCTGCGGCTCGATGGTGTAGCGCGGATCGCGCGCCGACGCCTTGCCCGCCTCGAAGAAGCCGAACCGCATGAAAGCCGACGCTGTCATGAGGGCAAGGCCAGACAACACGGCGACGCCGCGGTGCCGTCCACCGAGCAAAGCGGCCAAACCGCCTGCGATAGCGAGCCTTTCGCTCCACGGCAGCATCCACCCGGGCGTGCCGTGGTGCAGCGGTTCAGTGGTCACCGGGTCCATCCGGTGCTCGGTGACCCGGGCGGAGACCAGATCGCCGATCGCACCGATGACGGCGAGCCGCCGCGCCGGGCCGGCCTCGGCGACCGGCGTGGTGATCATCGCCAATCCGGACGCGGCCATGCTCGCCGAACTGACGAACACGAACGGCAGATCCTTGTAAGCCGCGTTCCAGGTCGGGGTCGCGGTGTCGGACAGCAGCACCGCGGTGTAAGCCGCCAAGGGCGCGGCAAACACCGCGGCCTCCAGACCGGCCGGCCCCTCCACCGCCCGCAGCACCGGACGCAACACACCCAGCGGCAACCGCGACCCCGTCAGCCGATCCAGTTCCGACACCGAGGCAACGCCGATACCGGCGCTGAAGGCGCTGAGAATCCACGACCCGACGCTCATCGGGGACGTCAGCTTGATGGTCCGCAACATGTTGACGAACCGCTCCGGCCGGCCCAGGTCGTACACCAGAGCACCCGCGCTCAGCACCACCGCCGCCAGAGCGGACAGCCGGGTATTGCGCCGCAGCAACGGCCGCCCGGTGAGCTGCGCACCCGCGGCCAGCAAGCCCGAACCTCCGGCCAGACCGCCCAGGAACAGGTAGGCCGCCACCTCGTGGCCCCACGGCGCCGGCTTGACCACCGGGCGTCCGTAGTAACTGCTGAACTCCGCCTCCGGCACCATCAGCGACTCGTCGCGGCGGCGCCGGTTACCCCGACGGCGACGCTTCGGGCCGCGGGCGGGTTCGGGCGGACGCAGACTGTCGAACTCCGACGTCGTCACCGGCGCCCCCCGAGGAATGCCCAAGCCGCCGCGGCGACCATGCCCGCTCCGGCGAGGCCAGCGCGCTTGAACATGGTCACCAGGTCCGTCGTGCACACCCGCGGATCGGGCGGCAGCCCGTAGACCTCCGGCTCGTCCAGCAACAGGAAGACCGACCCTATGCCGCCCACCCCGTCGTGCTCGTTGGCGCCGTACAGGCGGGCTTCGGTGAGTCCCTGCGCGTGCAGTTTGGCGACGCGTTCGCGGGCCTGGGCGACGAGATCGTCGTGATCGCCGTACTTGATCGAGGTCGTCGGGCAGGCTTGCGCGCACGCCGGTGTCTGGTCCTCGAGCAATCGGTCGTAACACAGGGTGCACTTCTGGGCGACACCGGTGACGAACTCGTGCCCCGGCTGCTCGGAGCGTTTGACCGGTGTGGCGTAGGTGCCGTCGCTGCGGCGTTCGACCACGCCGAACGGACACCCGGCCACACACGTGCCGCACCCGTTGCAGACGTCGTGCTGCACGACGACGGTGCCGAACTCGGTGCGGAACAGCGCACCCGTCGGGCAGACGTCCAGGCACCCGGCGTGCGTGCAGTGCTTGCACACGTCGGACGCCATCAACCAGCGAAACTCCGGAGTGTCCGGCGGGCTGGTGTCCGGACGTCCCGCGACCCCGGGCATCCCCAAATCGACCAGCGCACGCCCGGATTCGCGGGCCTGTTCGATGCGCTCGCGCCCCTGCTCGACGAACGCGACGTGCCGCCAGGTGCTGGCACCCAGCTGGCCGGTGTTGTCGTAGGACGACCCGAGTATCTGCAGGTCGCCGTCGAGCGGATTGCGGTTCCACTCTTTGCAGGCCACCTCACATGCTTTGCAGCCGATGCAGATCGAAGTGTCGGTGAAGAAACCCTTGCGTGGCTGAGGTTGCGGCCATCTCGCGTCCGCGGTGGGATCGGTCGGCCCGGCCAGCTGGCCCATCAGCCCTCCCTCTCGGCGTCGGTGACGCGCCTATTGTCCGTCTCGACGGTTACCCCCGCGCGCGACTGGTATTCCTCGATGAGCCGCAGCAATGCCTCACCCTGGGGTCGGCGACCGGGCCGGATGTCACAGGACCCCGCCTTCGATTCCTGGATCTGCACGTTCGGGTCCAGCGTGACACCCAGCAGATCGTTGGCCGCGTCCCCGCTGACGACGGCGTCACCCCCGACGCCCCAGTGATAGGGCAGGCCGATCTGGTGGATGGTCTGCCCGCCGATCACCAGCGGTGACATTCGTTCTGTCACAAGCACTTTGGCCTCAATCGCCGCGCGCGGCGAGATGATGGTGGCCCACCCGTACGGTTCGAGACCGCGTTCGGCGGCCAGTTCCGGTGAGACCTCGCAGAACATCTCCGGTTGCAACTCGGACAGGTACGGCAGCCAGCGGCTCATGCCGCCGGCGGTGTGGTGTTCGGTGAGCCGGTAGGTGGTGAAGACGAACGGGTAGACGTCGACGCCGGGCTCCCCCGCGCTGGGCGCCCACAGATTGTCCTTGCGCGGGAACATGATCCGTGACGGATTCTGCTGTTGCGGGTAGAGCAGGTTGGCGACGGGGGACTCCTGCGGTTCGTAGTGGGTGGGCAGCGGTCCGTCCACCAGGCCCTTGGGCGCGAACAGCCAGGCCTTCCCGTCGGCCTGCATGATGAACGGATCGTCGCCGGCCAACGCATCCGGCCCGCCGACGTCCGGGTCGGGCCGAGCGTGCGGTGGGCGGTCTTCGGGAAAGTCGGGAACGTCGTCGCCGACCCAGCGACCCCGTTGCTCGTCCCACCAGATGTAACGCTTGCGCTCACTCCACGGCCTGCCGTCGGGGTCGGCCGAGGCACGGTTGTAGAGGATGCGCCGGTCGGCGGGCCACGCCCAACCCCACTCGGACTGGCTCGGGCTCGGTCCGCCCAGCGGCGCGCGGCGCGCGGCCATATTCACGCCCTCGGCGTACACCCCGGCGTAGATCCAGCACCCACACGACGTCGTGCCGTCGGCCCGCAATTCGGGATAGCCGGACACAGGTCGGCCGGCGTCGGGGCCGGCGAGGTGGCAGCCGTTGATCTCGGCGAGCACCGCCTCCGAGTCCGGCTCGCCGTGCTCGTCGACGGGATAGTCCCAAGTCAGATCGAGCAATGGCCGGTCGCGTGGGTCGGTCGAACCGGCGAGGCGCCGGCGGATCCGGTGACCCAACTCGACGAAGAACTGCAGCTCGCTCTGGCAGTCCCCGGGCGGGTTGACGGCCTGATGCCGCCACTGCACCATGCGTTGGGTCTGGGTGAACGAGCCGGCCTTCTCGACGTGCGTCGCCGCCGGGAAGAAGAACACCTCGGTCTCGATGTCCTCGGTGTTCAGCTCGCCCGACGCGATCTCCGGGCCGTCCTTCCAGAACGTGGCCGACTCGATGAGGTTGAGGTCGCGCACCACCAACCATTTCAGGTGCGACATACCCATCCGCTGCATCCGGCCGTGCGCGGATCCGACGGCCGGGTTCTGGCCCAGCAGGAAGTACCCGTCGACTTCGTCGTCGAGCATCGCCATCACGGTCTGATAGGTACCGTGCGGACCCGACAGCCGCGGCAGGTAGTCGTAGGCCCAGTCGTTGTCCTCGCGGGCGGCCTCCCCCCACCACGCCTTGAGCAGGCTGACCAGGTACCTGTCGGCGTCGGCCCAGAAACCCTTCTGCTGTTTGGGTCCGACCGCCTCGACGTAGTCGCGGAAGGTGTCGTGACTGCCGGCTTTGGGCATCGGCAGATAGCCGGGCAGGAGGTTGAACAGTGTCGGGATGTCGGTGGAGCCCTGGATGGTGGCGTGGCCGCGCAGCGCCATGATGCCGCCGCCCGGACGGCCGATGTTGCCCAGCAGCAGCTGCAGAATCGTTGCGGCGCGGATGAATTGAGCACCCAGCGTGTGCTGGGTCCAGCCCACGGCATAGGCGAAACAGGTGGTCCGTTCGCGTCCCGAATTCTCGGTCACCGCGCGCGCCAGGTAGGTGAAATCCTCGATGCTGATGCCGCAGACGTCGCGCACCATCTCCGGTGTGTAGCGGGCGTAATGCCGCTTGAGGATCTGGAACACGGTGCGCGGATGCTGCAGCGTCTCGTCGCGTTGCACGTGGGCATGCCGCAGCGGGGGGCCGCCGCTGCCATGATCATCCCCTGCGGCGCGCGCCGAAGCACTCGCGCCGTGTTCGTCGTCTGATTCGTGTTCGGCATAGGCCCACGTCGAGGGGTCGTAGTGGCCCGTTTCGGGATCGAACCCGGAGAACAGCCCGTTCAAATCCTCTGTGTCGCGGTACTTCTCGTTGATCAGCGTGGCGGCGTTGGTGTAGGCGATGACGTAGTCGGCGAACCACAGGTCGTGGGTGATCACGTAGTTGATCAACGCACCGAGCAGCACCACGTCCGACCCGGCCCGGATCCCGATGTGCTTGTCGGACACCGCCGACGTACGGGTGAAGCGCGGGTCGACGTGAATGACCTTGGCGCCGCGGGCTTTAGCTTCCTCCACCCACTGGAAGCCGACGGGGTGACACTCGGCCATGTTGGAGCCCTGGATGACGATGCAGTCCGCGTTGGCCATGTCTTGCAGTGATTGAGTGGCGCCGCCGCGCCCGAAGGAGGTTCCCAGACCGGGAACCGTGGAGCTGTGTCAAATACGCGCTTGGTTCTCGATCTGTATGGCGCCCGCGGCGGTGAAGAGTTTCTTGATGACGTAGTTCTCTTCGTTGTCCAGCGTGGCCCCGCCCAACGCCGCGATTTTCATGGTGCGCCGCAGGGGGTGGCCCTTCTTGTCGATGTCCTGCCAGGCGTGGCGGCGCGCTTCGATGAACCGGTCGGCCACCATGTCGATAGCGGTGTCCACGTCCAGTGACTGCCACTCGGTGGCCCGGGGCGGCCGATACAACATCTTGGTCTGCCGCCCCGGCGAGTTCACCAATTGTTCGCTGGCCGAACCCTTCGGGCAGAGCCGGCCGCGGGAAACCGGCGAATCCGGGTCGCCTTCGATCTGGACGACTCGCTCGTCCTTGACGTAGACCCGTTGCCCGCAACCGACCGCGCAGTACGGGCACACGCTCTGCACCACCCGGTCGGCCGTGGCGGTGCGCGGGGTGAGCGCCCGGGTCTGCTTGGAGGTCACCGCCGGACCGCGGCCCAACACGTCACCGGACCGCAACTGCCGCACCACGGGCCATTCCAGGAACAGGCGGGACAGGTTTTTGGGAGCCATAGTCGAAGACTAGTGCGTCCGCGTCGACGACAGCCACGCCGAACGCGGGCTCTTCGCGCGTTGACAGGCCAGTGCCGCTGAGCGAAACTCGCTTCCGATGGTCACGGGCGGCTCGGGCGACGGCTGGCGGGATCTGATTTCCGGGCTGTCGGCTGCCAGTGAAGCGATGTCGGCTGCCGAAGACGATGCCGACGCTCAACTCGCGTTGTTGCGGGCGCTGAACAATCTGCTCGGACGGGTCGAAATCGACCGTGATGTCCCCGAACTCGTGCCGTTCAACGGTTGGCGCGAGAAGTTCTTCATGGACAATCCGGATTACCGCTACTGGATCACCGACATCCGCGACGACGGCGAGTACCGGATCACCGGCAACATCGGCGACTCGGTGTATCAGTCGGTCACGGTCTACGCCGGGACGAATATCGCGACGACGAGCGCCGTGGCGCGCATCGACAGCGGCGACCTGGTACCCGACGCCGCCGGTGAGTTCTCGATCGCGTTGTCCCCCAACAGCTCCGATGATGGTGTGGCTTTGCGGTTGCCGGAAGGTTCGACCTCGGTGTGGGTGCGTTACGTCCACGACGAGACTCGTCCGGCCCGTCCGGGGTGGTGTCGCATCGAGGCGCTGAACGGTGCGGCCGTGGCACCGGTCGACCGGCGACGCGTGGACCGCGAGCTGTCTCGGGTCGGCACGTTCGTGGGTCAGCTGCCCACGCTGCTCGGGTTCGCTGTGGCCGACGACCTCAAGGCGCCCAACACCGTACGTCACTGGACGTCGATGGTCGGCGGGGCGGCGTTCACCGAGCCCGGGATCCACTATCTACGCGGAGCCTGGCAGCTGGGACCCGACGAAGCGCTTGTCGTGGAGGGGCCATCGGTGACATGCCGGCATTGGAACATCGTGCTGTACAACCGTTTCCTGAACTCGCTGGACTATCGCCATCGGGTCGTTTCACGTACCGGGGCGACCAGCACGCTCACCGACGGACGCTTTCGCTTCGTACTCGCCGGCCGGGATCCGCACGTCGCCGGATACGACTGGCTCGACACCGAAGGACGTGCCTTCGGCCTGTTCGTCATGCGGTTCCTGCAGCCGGCAACCGAACCGGAGCTGCCCACCGTGCGCCGCGTCCCACTCGGTGAGCTCGGATGAGCTGGCGCGCCCCGGCACGAAGCCCGGAGGCAGCCGCCATCTATGCGGCCGCCGAACGGGAACGCGCAGAGCATCCCGAGCGATACCTCCTCGATCCGCAAGCCGTGATCGAGAAGGCCTCGCGCCGCTGCGACGAATCGCTGTTCGCCGACGGCTGGCGCAACGGACTGGACGCGTTCTTGAAGTCAGCGCACCAGGATGCGCGGCTCAACGCGATCGGGATACGAATGGCGCGTCAACTGGCCGTCGGCAGACTGACCGCCGGTGCCACCATCGCTCAGTACCGTGCCGATCACCCCGAAGTCGCTGCCGCACAGCTCGTCCCGCCGATCGTCATCATCGGTGGCTGGCGGACGGGAACGACGTTTCTGTTCCGGCTGCTGGGTAGCGACCCACGTTTGCGCGCTCCGCTGCCCGCAGAACTCGTCGCCCCATGGCTGTTCGCCGGCCCACAACCGCCCCCGGACCCGTTCATCACCGCGCCGGCAACCCTGATGCTGCACACACTCAATCCCGATATGGCGTTCGTTCATCCGTCGGGACCCACGCTGCCCGAGGAATGCGTGTTGGGGATGGGGACCGACCTGCGCAACTGGGGTTTCACGTCGATGCTGCGGTTGCCGCAGTACGCAAAGTGGTTGTCCGAGCAGGACTTCGGCGCCAGCTACGCCCGCTATCGGGAAGTCTTGCAGCTGCTGGCGACGCACGACGACCGCCGCTTCGTCCTCAAAGCACCGGCCCACACCGCGGAACTGCGGCATCTGGTCGCCACCTTTCCCGGCGCCGTCGTCGTACAGATCGAACGCGACATCGTGGAGACGCTGACGTCGGGATCCAGCTTGTTCGCCGTGTACCGGTCCACCTACAGCGACGACGTCGATGCAGTCGAGGTCGGCCGACAACAGGTCGAGCAGAGCGAACTGTGGTTGCGTCGGGCGAGCGAGTTCCGCGCGTCGCCCGCAGCGAACGACGTGACCTTCGTCGACCTCGACTACCGCCGATTCACCGCGAATCCTGCTGCCGCACTGGATGTCATCTATCGTGCCGCGGGCATGGAGCCGCCGGGCGCACTCGAGCAATTCGTCGCCGACTACCATTCGTCGCACACCGCCGACAGGGGACGGCACCGCTACACGCCAGCGGAGTTCGGGATCGATGAGGACGAGCTGCGGGAACGGTTCGCCTTTCTGTCCCGAACGGGTGCCCCTAGACCCTCGAGGGAGAAGCGATGACGGACCGGTGCACGACATCTGCGCCCAGAGTCGTGATCATCGGCGCGGGGCTGGCGGGGATCACCGCGCTGCACGTCTTCACCCAACGCGGATTCGACGACGTCACCGTGCTGGAGAAGGGCACCGACGTCGGCGGAGTCTGGCACTGGAACCGTTACCCCGGCCTGACCTGCGACGTACCCTCGCAGATCTACCAATTCGGGTTCGCGCCCAAGCCCGATTGGTCCCATATCTGGGCCGACGGGGACGCCATCCAGCGCTACCACCGCGACGTGGTCGACCGACTCGGGCTCGCCGAGCGGATCCGGCTGAACACCGAAGTCGTTGCCGCGCAATGGGATGAGGACCGTGCCGGCTGGACGTTGTGCACCGACGCCGGCGAGGAGATCGCTGCCGACGTGGTCGTCTGCGCGACGGGCGTGCTGCACCATCCCGCCATCCCCGACATACCCGGACTCGATGAGTTCATTGGCCCGGTCGTGCACACCGCACGGTGGGACGACACCGTCGACACGGTCGGGAAGCAGATCGCGGTGATCGGGACCGGATCCACCGGCGTGCAGATCGTGTCCGCCCTGCAACCGAAGGCGCGCTCCGTCACTCACTACGTCCGCTCTGCGCAATGGATCCTGTGGGCCCCGATGTCGTTGCGGCAGAGCAGCTTTCTCGGGGCCGCGCTACAGCGCTTCCCTACCGCCCACGACTGGATGTATCAGAGGTTGCTGTGGGTTTCGGGCATTCTGGCCGACGTCACCACCCGCCCGTCCTGGCGGCGGCGCGCGGTACAGGGTTATGCCCGCCTGTGTCTGCGTATACAGGTGCGTGACCAAGCACTGCGGGCAAAGCTCACTCCCGACTATCAGCCGCTGTGCAAACGGCAAGTGGTCTCGGGAACCTATTACCGCGCAATCCAATCCGACAACGCCGAGCTGGTGACCGAGCGGATCGCCGAGGTCACCCCGGCCGGTGTCCGCACGGCCGACGGCCGGACCCGGCCTGCCGACGTCATCGTGCTGGCCACCGGATTCCTGGCGCACAACTACATGCGCCCCATGGAGATCACCGGACGCGACGGCCTGACCATCGACAAGGCCTGGGCCGCCGGACCGAGGGCGTACCGGATGACGGCGATCCCGGGATTCCCCAATCTTTTCACCGTCCTGGGCCCCAACTCCCCCACCGGATCCATCTCGCTGCAGTATTCGGCGGAACGGACGGCCAACTACATCGCCCGGTTCTTGGAGATGCTTCGCGACGGCGAGGCCACGTCGATCGAAGTGACCGAGGAAGCCACCGACGAATTCAATGCCGACGTGGCCGAGGCGATGGGACCGACGGTGTGGAACACCGGCTGCAACTCGTGGTATCTGACCGAGAACAACAGCGTCGACCTGTGGCCGTACGACCGCGCGACGCTGACGAGCATGCTCGCCGAACCGGAGTCCGGCCACTTCACGGTCCGCTAGGGCCGGCCCCGGTCAGGTAGTGCGCGAGCACCGGCCGCAACCACTCGGTCAGAGTCGCGTCGTCCATGTCGGCCAGTGCCGGAATCCGCAACACGTAGCGTGCGGTCGCCAAGCCCAGTATCTGCGATCCGACCAGCGCGGCGCGCTCGGCGGCGCGATCGGGAACGGCTGCGGCCAGGGCCGGGGCCACCCGCTCGACGAACACCTCGAGCAACGCGTCCGCGGCAACGGGGTTGGTGGCCGCGGCGCGCAGCAGGGGCAGAAACGGTCCCTCCGAACCCCACACCGAGACGAACATCGGCAGCAGCACGTCGGCGAGGCGCTCGGGCGCGACACCGGACAGATCCGGGAACGTGATGTCGAATCGCGAAGCGGCGGCGAACAATTCGGCCTTGCTTCCGAAGTAGTGCATGACCAGCGCGGGGTCGACACCGGCCGCGGACGCCACCGAACGGATGGTCGTGCGTTCGAAACCGTGGTCACCGAACTGGGACCGCGCGGTGGCCAGGATCGTCGCCCGGGTGGTCTGCCCGTCTCGGGTATCGCGCGTCCTGGAAGCCATGCCAGCAGTGTATTCAACAACTGTTGACATGGCCATCCGCGGGGTCTACGTTGAGATTCAACAGTTGTTGAACTCGCGGCAGGAGGTAGCGGACATGGCCGTCACAGCAATCCAGATCGGGCTCGATCCCGACGTGATCGACTACTCCTCGCCCGACTTCGCCCAGTTCCCGGGCCTGAACAGGGAGGGGCTGCGCGCCGCCAACGACGACAACGTCGCCGCGTTGCGCGCCGCCGGTTACCACGTCGACAACTGCCTGATCGGCTTCGGCGAGCCCGGTGCCGCCAAAGCCCGCCGGTGGCTGGAAGCCGGCCACTACGACGCGGTACTCATCGGAGCCGGCGTACGACTGGTCGCAGCCAACACGTTGCTGTTCGAAGCCATCATCAACGCCGCGCACATCAGCCAACCCGGCTGTCGATTCGTCTTCAATCGCGCGGCCCAGTCCACCCCGGACGACATCCGGCGCTGGTACCCCGAGGCGGTGGCGAAATGACCGCTCATGACGTTGACGTGCTGGTCGTGGGCGCCGGACCCACCGGACTCACCGCCGCCGGTGACCTGGCCTGGGCGGGCCGGTCGGTGATCGTGCTCGACCGCTGGCCGACGGTGAACCCGTCCAGCCGCGCGTTCGCCACCATGGCCCGCACTCTCGAGGTGCTGGACGCCCGCGGCCTGGCCGAGGATCTGCTGGCTCAGGCGCATCGGGCGCCGGGTGTGACGATTTTCGGCGGTGCGCGCATCGACCTGACCCATCTCGACTCGGCCTACCGTTTCGTGATGGTGACGCCGCAGGTCAATGTCGACCAGGCACTACATGACTACGCCGCCGCCCACGGTGCCGACATCCGCCGCGGCGTCGAAGTCACCGAACTCCAGCAAGACGCCGACGGTGTCACCGTCACGACCAAAGACGGAACCCGTTGGCGCGCACGCTATGTCATCGGTGCTGACGGTGCGCACAGCACGGTTCGCACGCTACTGGGCGCGGACTTTCCCGGAAAGACGATCTTGTCGTCGGTGGTGCTGGCCGACATCAAGGTGGCACGCCGACCGGCCGGCGACAGCCTGCGAGTCGGCAGCACCCGGAACACCTTCGCGTTCCTGGCGCCCTACCGCCGCACCGACGCCGCCGGCACCTGGTACCGCACGATGGTCTGGGACCGCAACAACCAGCTACCCGACAGCGAACCGGTACGAGACGCCGAAATCACCGGCATCCTGGCCCAATCGATCGGCGCCGACCTCGACGTGCTCGACATCGAGTGGAAGTCCCGTTTCCATTCTGAGGAAAGGCAAGTCACGCGCTATCGGCACGGCCGCGTCTTCCTGGCAGGCGACGCCGCGCACGTCCACTCCCCGATGGGAGGGCAGGGCATGAACACCGGCATCCAGGACGCGGCGAACCTGGCATGGAAGATCGACGCGGTACTCGACGGCGCCGCCGATGCCGTACTGGACACCTATCACGACGAGCGTCACCCGATCGGCAAGCGAGTCCTGCTGCAATCCGGCCTGCTGGCCCGGGCCGTCACCCTCCATCCGCGGCCGGCACGCGCGCTGCGAAACATGTTGGCGCCCTTGTTGCTACGTCGGCCCCGGGTACGGGACGCGGTAGCCGGCAGTTTCGCCGGGACGGCGCTGCGGTATCCGCGCCGGCGCGGCGAGAGCCCGCTGGTGGGCACCCGGGCCACCCAGATTCCGCTGATGACCGGACGGCGACTGACCGAATTGCAGCGTCTGCTACCGGGTTTCGTGCTCGTCCGCGAACGCGGAGCACACCCCGTCGATGCGTTCGACCTGGTCCAGGCCGAACGGACGGACGACGGCCCGGCGGTGCTGGTGCGTCCCGACGGCTACATCGCCTGGGCGGGAGACTCGACCGATCGACCGGCGTGGTCCGCGGTGCTGCGGCGCTGGACCGAAGCGGCTCTGGTCACCGCCGCCGGTAACCATCTGGCGGGCAACTGATTTCTAATCCGGCCGGCTGGGCGGGAACGGCGCGCGGTCGGCGATCGCGTCGCGGTAAGCCCCCACTCGCCCTGTCACGGTTGCCAAAACCGCAATCGTCTGGCCGTTGCGTCCATAGGCGGCAACGAATTCCCACCCGTCCGGATCGCCTTCGACAACCTCGACTGCGTCGTAATCCGTTGGCACACCCAGCATCTGGACCTTGACGGCATACTGATCGGACCAGAAGTACGGAATCTCGTCATATTCACGTCCGTGTCCGGGCCCCGCGAGCAGCGTTTGAGCCGCCACCACGCCTTGCTGGCCGGCATGGTCCCAGTGTTCGACACGCAGCTGGCGCTCATAGAGCGGATGCCACCACGACGCCACGTCACCAACGGCGACGACGCCCTCACCGCCTTCGGCTGCGCCTGTTGCGTCGCAGACGACGCCGTCGTCGACGCGCAGTCCCGAGCCGTCCAGCCAATCGGTGGCCGGAGTCACCCCCAGCCCGATGATGACAAGGTCGGCCGGCAGCTCCGACCCGTCGGTCAGTCGCACCGACTGGACCTGCCCGTTGCCGATGAACTCGTCGACGCCGACGCCGACGCGCAGGTCGACGCCATGCTGACGGTGCAGGTCGGCCCAACGGGGAGCCAACTCCTTTCCCAGCGCGCCGAGTAAGGGATTATCACCCTGCTCGACGAGGACCACGTCCAACCCGATCGAGCGGCAGGTTGCCGCGACCTCGGCACCGATGAATCCCCCACCGACGATCACTACCCGGGGTCGCGAGGCAAGGCGTTCGCGGATGGCCAGGCAGTCCTCGACCGTGCGGAGCACCAAGACGCCGTCGGGAACCGGTCCCGCCGGCCATTCGCGGGGGACTGCGCCGCTGGCGATCACCAGACCGTCGAACGGCAGCGCGAGTTCGTCGTCACCGTCTCGGACCCGCACGGTCCTCGAGGACATGTCGACGCTCAGCGCCGATGCTCCGCGCAGTACGCGTGCCTCCATATCGAATTGCGGAGCCAGATCGATGCCGGCCCGGTGCACCTGCCCACTGAGGAACTTCTTCGACAACGGCGGACGATGGTACGGCGCGTGCCGTTCGGACCCCACGACGGTGAGTTCGCCGTCGTAGCCCTCCAACCGCAACGTCTCGGCGGCCCGCGTCCCGGCGACCCCGGCGCCGACGACGACCACCCGTTTCAGATCGGTCGGCATCACTTAGTCCCGCACCGTGATCGCCTGCGTCGGACAGGACACTTCAGCGCCCTTCAACTGCTGGCGCAGCGCTGCCTCGGGCTCGTCCTGAAGTACGTGCAGCCCGTCTTCCCGTACGTCGAACACCTCGTGGCAGATGCTCATGCAGACGCCGTTCCCATCGCATGTGTCGAGATCCACCGAGACTCTCATCGCACCGCGACCCTCTCCGCTCCCCCATCGAAACTGTCGAAACGTGCTGCGCCACGCGCGCGTTCGCGGGCCGCCTTGGCCACCGGCGAATAGTTCAGGTAATCGATCGCCATCTGGCTGTCGGCTTCGGCGCCGGGGTGATGGCTGGGCCGCATGTACCGGGCGGGTGAGGTCACCAGCAGTTTCCAGGGTCCGGGCAGCCGGTACTGACGCGCCGCCCGCATCCAGTCGCGCCACCGCCATTTGTCGTCGATGGTCGGGTCGCTGTTCATCAGGTATCTGGCGCCGGCGATCCACCAGCCGATGAACAGCGGGGCGGTCATCAGCATGGAGAAAGCCCGGATGGCGTAGTTCCCGCACACGTGCTGGTAGACGTCGAAAACCAGCGAGCGGTGCTCGACCTCTTCGGCCCCGTGCCAACGCAACAGATCCAGCATCATGGGGTCGGCTTTCGCGTAGTCCAGACCGCGGTTGGTCAGCACCCACTCGCCCAGCATCGCGGTGAAATGTTCCAGCGCGGCCACATCCGCCAGGCGTCGATACAGCCACCAGCGTTTGAGCGCCGGCGGAAAGAACTTGGGCGGATCACCGAGGCTGACCGACAACGTCTTGCCGAGCCGGTCGGTGTACGGCTTGGTGTCGATGCCCTGTTCGGCCAGATGGTCCAGCACGATCTGATGCGCCCAGGCATGCCAGGACTCCTGCTGGATGAAAGGTTTGATCGCCGCTTCCAGTTCCGGATCGTCGACCAGCGACGACGCCTCGAGGACGGCCTTGATGAAATGCCGCTCTCCCTCCGGCAGCAGCAGGTGCAACACATTGATCATGTGTGTCGAGAACGGGTCATCCGGCACCCAGTGCAGGGGCGTGTCCGACCAATCGAAGCGCACCATCCGGCGATACTTCGGGTATCCGTCGTGATGAAGTGCGACTTCAGGCATGAATACTCCTCCGCGAATTGAGCCTCCAAGGCGCTGCGGGCCGCGCCCCGTTTTAGCTCTGCGAACAACCGTTCACTCAAACATGTACCCACCTGGCGCCATGGCCTAACGCCGCAGCGAAGGACACTTCCCTGGCAATTTGCTGCGAGCGCTCGCGCAATCCCGCCAGCTGATCTGCTTCGGCCGACCGTCAGTGTCGAGCCGCGCACTCCAAAGTTCTTGCCTCGCGGCATGATAGGCCGGTGAACACCGAAATCCGCGTGCTCGACACCGAGGAACAGCTCATCGCGGCGTCCAACGTGTTCCGCACGGCGATGGTCGGATTCCCGCCGCTCAGCCTGCAGCCCGGCCAGATCGGCACCCTGCTGGAACCGGGGCGCACTATCGGGGCGTTCGTCGACGGCCGACTGGTCGGCACCGCAGATGCCGTGACCAGCCGGCTGACGCTGCCCGGCGGAGCGATCGTCGGCCATGCCGCTGTCACGCACATCGGGGTGCTGCCGTCGTCCACCCGGCAGGGCATCGCCACCGAGTTGGTGCACCACCAACTACGCGACTTCGCCGCCCGCGGCGAAGTGGTCGCGACGTTGCGGGCGTCGGAGGCGACGATCTACGAGCGCTACGGCTACGGCGTGGCGAGTTCGGTGCAGAGCGTGGAGGTCACGACGGCGCGGGCGGCGTTACGTCCCGGCGCCGGCTCGGGGGGTCCGGTTCGGTTGTTGGATGCGGCCGAAGCGTGGGAGCTGCTGCCGCGCATCTACTCCGCGCATCGGCCGTCCCGACCCGGCAGCCTCGACCGATCCCAGGTGTGGTGGCAGAGCGTGCGGCTGCGCAACGAATCATCTCCGGGGCCTTCGTATTTCGCGGTGCACGGTGAACCGGGTGCCGAGTCGGGCTTCGTGCGCTACCGTCCCATCGACACCGAGAAGTGGTTCGTCAGCGATCAGCGCACCATTGTGGTGGAAGACCTCTTCGCACCAAGCCCCGACGCCTACCTCGGGTTGCTGCGGTTCCTCTTCGGACTGGATCTCATTGACCGCGTGGTGTTCTGGATGCTGCCCCTCGACGATCCGCTGCCGGTGCTGCTGCGCGATCGGCGGGCCGCGAAGGTCACCGCGGTGTACGACGAGACCTGGCTGCGCATCGTCGACGTCGCAAAGGCCCTGGCGGCCCGCCGTTATGCCGGTGCGGACTCGGTCACCATCGCCGTCGATGACCCGCTCTTGCAACAGAATTCGGCCACCTACGCTGTCACCGGCGACGGTGCCGAGCCGACCGGGGAGCGTCCGCAACTGCGGGTCGGAATCGCCGGGCTCGGCAGCGTACTGCTGGGCGGCGCGACCTGGGCCGGCCTCGCGGTGGCCGGACTGGTGCAGGCGGAAGATCCTGCCGTGCTGGCGGCGGCCGATCGGTTGTTCGCCGTGCCGCAGGCGCCCTACGCCGGGTTCTACTTCTGACGAGGATCGTCGTTCGGTGCGGGAAGCTGCGGCTTGGTGGTCCTCGCCTGACGGCCCGGTGATGCTTGCCACAGATTTTGCCGGTCACGTCGGTGAGTGAGTACTCTCTCACCTTATGGGAACCGCTGGACGCGACCGGCTACTCGCCGAAGCGCTGAAGCTGTTCGCGGCCAAGGGGTACGCGGCCACGTCGGTGGCCGACATCCAACGGGCGTCGGGTCTGGCACCCGGATCCGGGGCGCTCTACAAGCACTTCGGCTCCAAACGCGAGTTGCTGGAAGCCGCCGTCGCACACCGCATCGACGGGGTCGTCGCCGCCCGCGAGCAGTACGACGCCGAAGAGCCCGAGGGCGTCGAACACGCCGTGCGCACCGCAGGCCGGCTGATCTGGCACCACATGAAGGAAAGCGAGGATCTGCTGAAGGTCATGCTCCGGGAGCCCGACGAACTCGGCGACCTCGACGACAAGACCTGGCAGGTGATCACCGACAACGCCTACCAGCGATTCGCCGACGAACTCGCCGCGTCCAACCGCACCGGCCGCACCGACATTCCGGATCCCGAGGCGGCCGCGGCAGTGGCCATCGGATCGCTGTCGTACGCCGCGACGCTGCAGGCGCTGACCGGTCGGCTGCCCGGCAACATCGACGAAGACCGCTACTTCGAGGCGTGGGTGAATCAGACGCTCAGCGTCCTCGCGCAGTACCGAACACCGAAATCGACACCATCAGGAGCACAGCCGTGACTTTCAACATGCAACTCAGCGACGACGTGATCGAGGTGCGCGACTGGGTGCACAAGTTCGCCGCCGACGTGATCCGCCCGGCCGCCGCCGAATGGGACGAGCGCGAGGAAACCCCGTGGCCGGTGATCCAGGAGGCGGCGAAGGTCGGTCTGTACTCCCCGGACTTCTTCGCACAGCAGGCCGCCGAGGAGACCGGACTGGGCATGCTGACCGCGTTCGAGGAGATGTTCTGGGGTGACGCCGGCATCGCGTTGTCCATCATGGGCACCGGGCTGGCCGCAGCGGCGTTGGCGGGCAACGGAACTCCCGAGCAGCTCGGACAATGGCTGCCCGAGATGTTCGGCACCGCCGACGAGCCCAAACTGGGTGCGTTCTGCTCCTCGGAGCCCGACGCCGGTTCCGACGTCGGCGGTATCCGCACCAGGGCGCGCTACGACGAGGCGACCGGCGAGTGGGTGCTCAACGGCACCAAGACCTGGGCCACCAACGGTGGTATCGCCAACGTGCACATCGTGGTGGCCTCGGTCTATCCCGAACTCGGCACCCGGGGCCAGGCCAGCTTCGTCATCGGGCCCGACACCAAAGGCCTTGCGCAGGGCCAGAAGTTCAAAAAGCACGGCATCCGCGCGTCGCACACCGCCGAGGTGGTGCTCGACAACGTCCGGTTGCCCGAGGACGCGATCCTGGGTGGCCGGGAGAAGTTCGAGGCCCGGATCGCCCGGGTCAAGTCCGGCGCGTCCGCCGGCGGACAGGCGGCGATGAAGACGTTCGAGCGAACCCGGCCCACCGTCGGCGCGATGGCCGTCGGCGTGGCCCGCGCCGCCTACGAGTACGCACTCGACTACGCCTGCCAGCGTGAGCAATTCGGCCGCAGGATCGGCGAGTTCCAGGCGGTGGCGTTCAAGTTGGCCGACATGAAGAGCCGGATCGACTCTGCCCGGCTGCTGGTATGGCGGGCCGGCTGGATGGCGCGCAACAACCAGAACTTCGAATCCGCCGAGGGCTCGATGGCCAAGCTGGTCGCCAGCGAGACCGCCGTCTACGTCACCGACGAGGCGATCCAGATCCTGGGCGGCAACGGTTACACGCGCGACTACCCGGTGGAGCGGATGCACCGGGACGCCAAGATCTTCACGATCTTCGAGGGCACCAGCGAAATCCAGCGCCTGGTGATCTCTCGCGCGCTGACCGGGTTGGCTATCCGCTAGGCCGCGCCGAGGTTCCGTCGGGCGGCTGCCATGATGGCAGCCATGGCGATTGCGTTGGATTCGGCGGTTGCCGCCGACAGTGAATCGGTGGTGGGCTCGATCGTCGTACAGGACAGCGTCGCGGTGGCGGGTTCAGTCGCGATTGCCGGCAGCGTCGCGGTGGCCGGGTCGGCGACGACCGCAGGAAGCGTCGCGGTCGCGGGATCGGTTGCGACCGCGGGCAGCGTGGCGGTCGCGGCATCGGCGGCCACTGCCGGCAGCGTCGCGGTGGTCGCAAGCCTGCTGACGGTGGTGTGCGTCGCCGTGCGGGAATGCGTGGCGTGCCTGGCCTGCGTGGCCTGCACCCGCTGCGTTGCCTGCTTCGCGTGCGTGCGCTGCACCGATTGCGTCGGTTGCATCGGCTGCGTGAACTGCTCGGGTTTGCGAAACGTCAAGGGCGCCAGGAACATTCATCTGGTTCCCGCGGCGTGAGTAGGCACGGAAGAGGTTAGCTGGCTTGGCAGCGCGACTCGGGGCCGTCCTGTGGATCCTGGGACCAGTCGGATACCTGCTCCTGGAGGCGATCGCGGCAACCGCCCTCGGATCCGATTACAGCTACGCGCACAACTACATCAGTGACCTCGGCCTGTTCGGTCCTCGGACGCGCCTGATGCATTTCGCGTTCTGCTGGCAAGGCGTGCTGTTCCTGCTCGGAGCGGGCTTGATCATCGGTCGGCCGCCCATGGGCGGCGCCCGTGTCCTGCTCGGCCTGGCCGCCGCGAATGCCGTCGGCAACTGCATAGTCGGCACCGTGCACCGCGGCACGTTGCACGCCATCGGGGCCGTGCTGGCGATCGTGGGCGGAAACGCCGCCATCGTGGCCGGTTCGGGCCTGCTCAGTCAGCGCGCCTGGTACCGCAGGGTCTCCAAAGCGATTGCAGCGCTGGGTTTCCTATGCTTTGTGGGATTCGCCAGCGGGTTGCCGGTGTTGCAGTCGATTCCCAAGGGCACATGGGAACGCGGCAGTGTGTACTCGATCCTGTTGTGGCAGTTGCTCACCGCGCTGTGTCTGCTGAGTGATCGGGATCATTGACCGTCCGGTGGCTTCGCCGAGGTGGGACGGAATCCGGATTGCGCGATGGCGACCGCGACACCATTGCCTATCGGCCCGTTCTGGTCGACGAGGACGGCCGCGCCGGTGGCGACCCCGTCGTTGCTGTAGTGCGTCAGTGACGCAAGACCGATATGAGGTCCGTCGGGCAGTCGGCTCAGGGTGAGCGTGTAGTCGACGTTGATGAACTGCAACCCTTTGGTGCCCCAGTTGGCGATCGACGCCGTGATGTCGCCTGCCATTGCGGCACGGGTGAAGGGCGTGAACGGTTCGTCGTCGATCAGAGGCCGGGTCTCCTGTAGCCAGGTGTACTTGGGACCCTGCTGTTGCGTCCATTCCGGATCGGGATTCTGCACCTCGGTGCCCCAACCGTAGGTCCGGATGAACAGTGACTGGACGCCGTCCGGATCGGTTGGCAGCGGCGGCAGTTGCACCGGTGTCGACCACACCTGTCCGTCGGGCTGTTCACCGCGCCGCAAGAACAGCGCGCTGGCGTTCGCGACGATCGCCCCGTCCTGGATCATGGTGGCTTCGACGGTTCGCAGCCGTCGCCGGTCCTGCTGCACGCGGGTGTGCACCTCGAGCGGTTTCAGCGCGGTCGGCCGGGGCAGGTCGACAGTGAGCCGTGCCGGTTGGAACTGCGGGTCGTCGACCGCGCGTTCTGCCGCCCAGCCGAGCAGGCCGCCGACGACGTGGCCGCTCAGCGAAGGCCCCCAGCCCCCTCGGGCGATAACGGTTGGGACGTAATGGTTTTCGTCACGCACGAAGTACGGCAACGAAGCCGCGTCGGTGGCGTCGGGAAAATCGCCTGGCACATGATTTTTGTACAGCACACCCGGATCGGTTCTGCGGCGGGTCACGTCAACCCCGTCAGACGAGCCGCGCGGCCGCGGTCCGGATCTCGGTGACCCGGGCCGCCGGGATGCCCCAGGGATGTTCGACTCCGACCTGCTCGTCGAGGTCCCACAGCACGCATTGCTCACCGGGTTGAGCCACCAAGTGCCAGGCGATCACGGTGCGGCGCAGTTGCTCGTCGGCCGAATCGCTCGCCGCGCGGCTCCCCTCCGGCGCAGCACCATCGGGGTGGTGGTGCAGAAACCGGCCGTACGCCTGATCACAGAACGTCGCATATCTGGCGGTACACAGGATCAGACCGTGCCAGGCCTCGTCTACCGCGTGGGACGGCATGCCGATCACCTGTTTGTCCCGCAACGCCGGTGCGCAGCACCGAAGCCATTGGCGCAACCCGGTCTCGACGAGCGCGCGCGGCTGCCAGGGGCACGTCTTGAAGACGGCCTCCGGCAACTGGAGATCAGCGACCGCACGGCTTGCTCGTTCGTATCGATCGTGTCGTCGATACCGCACCGCATCACTGTAGAGCGGCGCATCGAGATACTGGCAGATACGCGTGATATCCGGCGTAACCTTGGCACATGTCGAGCGTCGTACTGGGCATCATCGGCGGGGCCGGTGGCCTGCTGCTCTGGGGCGTCGTCCAAGGTTTGCGCAACTCGCCAGACGCCCGACGCAACGGGGGCCGTGGGATCTGGTCGTCCGGATCGGGTTCGGACGGGTCGGGTGGTTGCGGCGGCGGCGATGCCAGCGGTTGCAGTGGCGGCGATGGCGGGGGCTGCGGCGGCGGGTGTGGCGGCGGCGACTAGGTCTCGCCTCAGCGCGGATCGACGTAGGTTGGACGAATTGGCCGCTGCCGCAGACGTTTTGTGGTCGATGGACGCGACTCAACGAATGTAGTTGCCCACTAACGCATCTCGAGCTCAGCACGCAACCTGCGCCTGGTGACCACGCAGGAGGTGGGCGCACCGGCACCTCCTATCACCTCGGTGGACAACACCAGGCGCTATTGCGGGATGTCGACCGGTCGGGCTCCGCATCCGCACTTATCCACAGTTGAATGTTTGTGCACAGCTTCGTCTTTGGCTTCGCGTGCTTGTCGGTGCCCCTTCGTAGAATCATGGCATGCCGGCCAGCACGTACGCGGAGATCGAGGAGGTCCTCGTCGCGTATGGTGATGCTTTGGATCGGTTGTGCGAGTTGAGTTTTGATGCGCAGGACAATTCGCGGCGGCTGGAGATCATGGACCGCATCGAGCGGGGGATCCGTCGGGCGCGGGTGCCTCAGCACGCGTTGATCAATCAACTCGGTGCCGAAGCCACCGCCGGCGAGCTGGGTGGTTCGTTGCGCGAGGCGTTGGCGAATCGGTTGCGGATCACCAAGGCCGAGGCCGCTCAGCGCATCGCCCACGCCGCGGATCTGGGTCCGCGCCGCGCGCTCACGGGGGAGCCGCTGGAGCCGGTGTTGCCGGCGGTGGCCGCCGCCGAGCGCGAGGGGCTGCTCGGCGGCGAGCAGGTGGGGATCGTCCAGAAGTTCTTCAAGAAGCTGCCCGAGGCGGTGGACGCACCCACCCGTGCTGATGCCGAAGCCAAGCTGGTGTTGGTGGGCACCGGGTTTCGCCCCGACGAGCTGGCCGAATACGCCCGGGTCCTCAAGGACTGCCTCAAACCCGACGGCGACTTCGTGCCCGACGAGGCCGAGCGGGCCCGCAGCAGACGCGGCATCACCATCGGGCGCCAGCAGTCTGACGGCATGTCCAAGATCAGCGGGCTGATCTCCCCGCAGTTTCGGGCCACCCTGGAGCCGGTGCTGGCCAAACTGGGCGCCCCGGGAATGTGTAACCCCGCCGATGAAAACCCGACCGTCGACGGGCGCGCCCCGCAGGAGGCGGTGCAGCGTGATGCCCGCAGTGCTGAGCAACGCAACCACGACGGGCTGCTGGCCGCGCTGCGCGCGCTGCTGATGTCGAAAAAGTTAGGCCGCCATCACGGGTTGCCGACCTGCATCGTGATCACCACCACCCTGGCCGAACTCGAAGCCGGCGCCGGACACGGGCTGACCGCCGGAGGCACCCTGTTGCCGATGGCCGATGTGATCGCCCAAGCCAGCCACGCTTACCAATATTTGGCGGTGTTCGACAAGGACAAAACCAAAGCCCTCTACCACGGCAAGCGCATCGCTTCCCCCGAGCAGCGGCTGGTGCTGCTGTCTAAAGAGCGGGGTTGCACCTGCCCGGGTTGCACGGTCAAGGGCTACTGGACCCAGGTCCACCATCTGGAGGGCTGGTTCGCCAAGCGCCGCACCCACATCGACGAACTGACCCTGGCCTGCGGACCGCACAACCGCATGGTCGAACTACGCAAATACACCACCTGCCGAAACGCCCACGGCCAAACCGAATGGATCCCGCCCAAACACCTCGACCACGGCCGCCCCTACATCAACTGCATGCACCACGCCGAAAAACCACTCAAACCCGACGACGACGAAGACGACGACGACGACGACGAACCGTAGGGTCAGAACGCGTCCGTCCGGGACACTAGTGTCCGTACCGCCTACTTCCAGGCGAACAGCGGTTGCTCGAGTTCGTCGACCGGGTCGTGCTTGCCTTCCAAACACCACCATCGAAGTTGCAACAGCACGGCGCCAGTCGGTGCGTGAATCAAGTCGTTACCCAACGGTATCTGGACTACCGGACGCGGGCTCTCCGGGATCGTGATGAAGCGCGGGGAATCCTCACGCAGTAGTTGATGCAACCCCACTCGGTATACGGCGACCACCTCCGCCGGCGCCGGCCGCAGATCGAGCCGGCCACCGCCCCAGATGACCACCGGGGTGATCACGTATCCCGACCGGGTCGGGTAGTCGTCGAGCAGGCCCAGCACGGCCGAGCCGGGCAGCGTGACGCCGACCTCCTCGTCCAGTTCACGGAGCGCGGCGTCGACGGCGGTTTCCCCCGGGTCCAGCCGGCCACCCGGCAGCGCCCACTGCGCGGCATGCGACGAGAGACGAGATGTCCTGCGGCACAGGAGGAAAGCCGCACCGCCGGCTACGTCGACCATGTGTCCGTCCAGGCCGCCCGGCATTGGCCGGTCGGCGATCCAGTCGTCCACCGGCGCGGGGTCCACCCTGTCCTCGCCGGCCTCGGAATCGACGAGAACCACCGCTACCGCGGCATGCCGCTTCGTGGGGTCGGTCACCGCACGCCGCTCGTGCTGCGCCAGCCGGCCCCGAATCTGTTCACGCAGCGCGTCGTCGTAGCCGATGGTCACAGCTCGACCATAGGCCGTGCGACGACCAGCACGCACCCCGATGTGACTCGCCCAACATAGTTAGGGCGCTAACTATTGGCGTACTATGGGATACAAAGCAATTCCGAAACTCAGGAGCGATGATGGCTTCCGCGCGCCCGAACCTCTGGCAGTACCTCACGTACTCGTACGGACGGCGTCTGCCCGACTCGATGCGCGAGTGGGTTGCCAACGACCTCGCCGGCCCGGGCGCCATCCGCCGGCACATGATCCGGGTCTCGATACCGCCCCTATTCGTCCTTGCGCCGTTGTGGCTGCTGCCGGCGTCGTTGTACGTGCACCTGGAGATGACGGCGCCGATCTACATCTGGAGCCTGCTGATCGCGTTCGCACTGAACAAGGTGTGGCGACGACACCGCCTGGCGCAGCACGGTCTGGATCCCAATCTCGTCGACGTACTCAAGCGCCAACGCGACGCGCACATCCACGAGGACTACGCACGCCGCTTCGGGCCGCGCCCGGAATCAGCAGAGTGGCAGGCGAACAGTAGCCCGTTCTAGTGCGAGGAGCCGCGACGATGCGCCGACAAACGGCCACGGCAATTGCCCCGGACATCGACCCCTTGTCGTTGGAGCGTCAGGTCTGCTTCGCGCTGGCCGTGACCAACCGCGCGGTGCTGGCGGTGTACCGTCCGTTGCTCGAGCCACTCGGACTGACCCATCCGCAATACCTGGTGATGCTGGCCCTGTGGGACAACGCCAAATCCGGCGGAGCGCCACTTTCGGTCAAAGACGTTGCCGCGCTGCTGCAAATGGATCCGGCGACCCTTTCACCGATGCTCAAACGGCTGCAGGCGCAGGGCTTGATCACCCGTACCCGCAACGCCGCCGACGAGCGGACCACCCACATCGAGTTGACCCCGCAGGGGCGCAAGCTGCGTCGCCAGGCGCTGAAGGTTCCGCCGGCGGTGGTCGAACGGCTCGGTGTCGATCTTGCCGAACTCGAGCAGCTGCGTGAGGCGCTGACCAAGGTCAACGCCGCGGCCCTGGGGGTCGGCGCGCTCGACCTGTAGGGCGCTCCGGCGGCCGACCACGGGAAATACCGTAAGCCGTACAGTACGATCTTTTGGATGGCTGGCCATGTCGTCCACAAACCCACGTTCTGCCGGATCTGCGAGCCGTTGTGCGGCATGGTGGCCACCGTCGAGGACGGCAAGCTGGTGGCGTTGCGTCCCGACAAAGACCATCCGCTGTCCGCCGGGTTCGCCTGCCAGAAGGGTATTGCGTTCGCCGAGGTCGTCAACGATCCCGACCGGGTGCAGACACCGTTGCGCCGCACCGAGACCGGGTTCGAACCGGTGTCGTGGGACGACGCGCTCGACGACATCGCCACCCGCGTCGCGGCGATCCACCGCGCGCACGGCTCCGGCGCATTCGGCTGGTATTTGGGCAATCCGGCGGCGTTCAGCTACTCGCACCTGTTCGCCGCGATGTCGTTCATCAAGGGCATCGGCCGGCACAGCCACTTCTTCACGTCGTCGTCGCAGGACACCAGCAGTCGGCTCATCGCCAGTCAACTGCTTTACGGATCGCCGATGTCGGTGCCGATCCCGGACCTGTCGCGTACCGACCTGCTGGTCATGATGGGAGCCAATCCCGTTGTCTCGCACGGTAGTTTCCTGACCGCCCCACGCATCAAAGACCGCATGCACGACATCGTCAAGCGTGGCGGCCGCGTGATCGTGGTCGACCCGCGCCGCTCGGAGACAGCCGCCCAGTTCGAGTGGCTGGGCATTGTGCCGGACACCGACGCGTATCTGCTGCTCTCGCTGTTGGAAGTGATGTTCAGCGAGTCGCTCGTCGATCGCGCTGCGGTGGCGGACTGCGCCGACGACGTGGCATGGCTGGAACAGCAGTGCGCGCCGTTCACTCCGGAGCGCACCGAACGGCACACCGGGATCGCGCCGGCGACGGTGCGCACGCTGGCCAGGACGCTGGCCTCCACGCCGCGGGCCGCGGTGTACGGGCGCCTCGGCACCTGCGTGGGCAGACAGGGCACCCTGACCACCTATCTGATCGATGCGGTGAACCTGGTCGCGGGCAACCTCGACCGTCCGGGCGGCAGCGTCTTCAGCACCCTCGGGATGCCGGGACAGAAGTGGACGCTGAAGTTGGCGGGCTGGTCGCTGCGCCGCACCTACCGCCGCAAACGCACCCGCGTCGGGGGTTTCGGCGCGGCCATCGGGGCAGAACCCGCCGCGCTGATGGCGAAGGAGATCACCACGCCCGGCAATCGGCAGATCAAGGCGCTGTTCGTCGGGGCCGGCAATCCGGTGCTGTCGGTCCCCAATGGCGACGAATTGGAGCGGGCCGTTGCCGGTCTGGACCTGATGGTCGGGCTCGACCTGTATGTCAACGAGACGACGGCGCACTGCGACTACGTGCTGCCCGTCACCACGATGTACGAGCGCGACGACTTCGCCGTGACTTTCCAGACGTTCCAGGCCACGCCATTCCGTCAGGTCACCGAGGCGGTCGTGGAGCCGGTGGGCCAGGCGCGCACCGAGTGGGACATCATCACCGATCTGATCGCCCGAATAGCCACCCGCACACCGGTGTTCGCGGCGCTGTCCGGGTTGCGGCGCGTGCTGGCCGCGACGGGCAGAAGCATGCAGCCCAGGCCGGTGGTCGACCTGATGATCCGGATGTCCGAAGGGGGCGACCGATTCGGTATCCGGCGCGGCGGGTTGACCTTCCGCCGGCTGTCCGGCCGTCATCCGCACGGGGTCGTCGTCGCACCGCACCTCCGAACCGGTCTGCTGGACGAGGTGGTTGCATACTTCGGCGGACGAATCAAGCTGCGGCACAACGCTATCGCGCAGGAGATCACTGCGCTGTCGAATCGGGTTGCCCCGGTGGAGTACCCGTTGCGGATGATCGGCATGCGCGAATCCCGGTCGGAGAACTCATGGCTGCACAATTCTCCACTGTTGATGCGCGGCAACCGTTCTCACACCGCATTAATGCATGCCGACGACGCCGCGCAGCGCGACGTCGTCGAAGGGGATACGGTCACGGTGCGCTCGCCGTATGGGCAGATCACCATCGCAGTGGCGTTGAGCACCGATCTTGTCCGCGGAACCGTCGCCATTCCCCACGGTTGGGGCCACAAGGGCACCGGCAGATGGCAATTGGCCAACCGGGCCGGCGGTGCGAACGTGAATCAGCTGACATCCAGCGCTCCCGAGGACCTGGAGGCGCTGGCCGGCATGTCCTGGCTGACCGGGGTGCCCGTCGAGGTGGACGGGGCCGGCTTCGCCAACGGATCTCGGTAGCAGCGGCTCAGCCGGCGGGCGCCGAAACCGCCTCTCCCGTCCCGGGGAAACCCGCCGCGTCGCGCAACTCGGCAAAGGCGGCGACGAACGCCTCGGTCACCTCGTGGGTGTCGTCCAGCGTCGTGTCGTCGCTGAGAACCGCGACGCTGAGTTGGTCGACATAGCTCCAGACGGTGATGTTCAGCGCGGCGCCCGCGGCCAGCGGTCCCACCGAATAGAACTCGGTCACCACGGCACCGGCGACGTGGCCCCGTTCGCGGGGCCCGGGGACATTGGAGACGATCAGGTTGAACAGTTGGTTGGGCGCCTCCCGCCGCGACATCCACCCGAACGTCGCGCGGGTGAGTGTCGGCGGCACGAACTCCAGCCACCGACCGACCAGGGTCGGGCCGAGCAGTTGGTGGTCCTCCTTCGCGATGCGCGTCGAGGTCCGGATCAGCCGCAACCGCTCCATCGGGTCCTCGACCTGCACTGGCAGCGACACCAGCATCGTCGCCAACGCGTTGCCGGTGATCCGGTCCGGCGAGGTGTCGGTGGCCGTGGGAATCGAGGCGACCAGCGGCCGCTGACCGGATTCGCCGTGGTTCAGCAGCACCCGCCGCATCGCACCTGCCGTGACGGTCAGCACCAGATCGTTGATGGTCACTTCGAGCTTCTTGCTGACCGCCTTGATGTCGGCCAACGGCAGCGCGGCGCTGGCGAAAGTCCGTCCCGGCGAGAGCTTGTGGTTGAGGAAGCTGGGTGCCGGATCGAACCGGTCGGCCAGTTCCGGCTCCCGCAGACGCTGACGCGCCCGGCGCTGCAATCGGTAGGCGCCGATCACGCCGTCGCGGACCGCCGACGGCAACGTCCGGATCCGGCTCGCGTGGTCGCGGGCCGCGAAACGCGCGACATCCCCAGTGGTCGGGTGCGGCACCCCCGGTTGCGCCCGTCGCGCCGGGTCGGCGCCGGGGTCCTCCATCGTCCGGGCCATCAGATTGGCCGAGGCGACACCATCGGCCAGCACGTGATGGACCTTGCCGATCACCGCGACGCGACGGTCGGCCAGACCTTCGGCGTAGTAGAACTGCCACAGCGGGCGGCTGCGGTCCAGCGGTGAACTGGCGATCGCGCCGATCACCGCGTCGAGTTCGCGGCGGCCGCCCGGGGCGGGCACCTGCACGTGTTGCAGGTGGTAGTCCAGGTCCAGTGGGGCGTCTTCGTGCCAGATCGGGCGATGGAACCGCAACGGCGTGGCCACCATCTGGTAGCGCATCGGCTCGAGCACCGGCAGCCGGTCCCGGAACACCTCGCGGAACGCCTCGAACGTCGCCTTGCCCTCGAACTCGGAGGTGTCGACGACCGCCACCTTCAGCGTGTGCTGGTGGACGTTCGGCGTCTCGCTGGCCAGCATGAACACGTCCCAACCACTGAGTCGCTTCACCGCCGCTCCTCTCAGCGAACGCGTCGGGCTACGGGACTGCCCGCCTGCCATCGTGGCACGCGGGCAAGCGGCGGTGTACCGATTCGACCGCTTGGCTGACCCCGGCGACGAATGCCGTCGGCGCGAAGGTGCACCCGGCGTGCCCGGCGTCGATCTCGATCGCTTCCGCGTCCGGGATCTGGTCGGCCAGCCACTGCTGCCGGCGGACGCCGAAGGCACGATCCTTCATGGTCACGACCACCGCGGTCGGCACGTCGATGTCGGCCACCCAGGACGTCGAGTCGAACCGGACCACTTCGGCGACGGCGCGCGTGATGCCGCCCGGCGACGTGGCGCGGAACTGACCCAGCACCCACTGGTGGTCCGGCAGCAGACCGCGGGTCACCGCTGCGGCGGGCTCGCAGCGCCGCGGCGCCGGGGTGAGTGACTCGATGAGGGCTGCGAACAGGCCGGTGGCCACCCGTTCGTAGGCGGCGCGACTGACGGCGGCCGCGGCGGCGCACAGCACCAGCCCGTCGACCCGCTCGCGGTGGCGCCGCCAGACCAGTTGGGCCACCAGGGATCCCATCGAGTACCCGACCGGCACGAAGGTGTCGATCCCCAGGACGTCGGCCAGCGCGGCGACGTCGTCGGCGCAGTCTTCCAGCAGCATCCGTGGCGGCGAGATTCCTTGTCCGTGGCAGCGCTGGTCGAATACCACCACGCGACCGAATTCGCGGATCACGTCCAGCGCGGGATACCACGTCATCATCCCGGTGCAGGCGAGCGAGTGCAGCAGCACGAAGGTCGGGCCGTCGGAGGGACCCGAATCGAAGACATACGTGCTGCCCCGGCCAGGGAGGTCCACGACCGCGCCGGCCGGGAGCTGACCGACGGGAGCCACCGCGGGCACCTTCGGAAACCGCATCATGGGGGACTCCACCGCAAGCTGTCGATGGGTAATTAGAACACGTTTCAGTTTCCGCCCGGCGCGGTGGCCGGTCAGCGGCGGTTGTGATCGCTACCCGATCGATACCTCGGGTGCCTCGTCCATCGGATAGGCGTCGGTCAGCTGCGCCACCACGTAGTCGGTCAGAGTGCCGCGTTCCCCGTCGGCCACTTCGAACAGCAGGTCGTCACCGAGCGGCGCCAGCATGCGTGACTTCAACCCGGCCGCCGTTATCAGCTGGTCGACGTTGATCATCGCCAGCTTGACCAAGTCGGCGACGCTGCCCTCGACGGACATCTGCACGGCGTCGCGCTCGGCGGCCAGCCGCAACCGGTGGACGCTGCTGGACAGGTCGGGCAGATACCGCCGGCGGCCCAGCAGTGTGGACGCGTACCCCGTCCGGCGCGCGTCCTCGACGAGTTCGCGGTGACCAGCCCCGGCGGTCATGTGGTCGATGATCCGCCTCTCGATGTCGCGGTAGCCCACCGTCATCAGCTGGTAGCCGTCCGCCGCGACCAGCGCGGCGCGCAGCTCGAGTCCCAGAGCCGGCCGCGACCACGCCAGCCGACCAGTCACGGCGCCGGTCGGGACCAGGATGGGATGGATGCGCCCGTCCGGGCCAATCGATTGCGGCAATTCATCACCGGCCACCCTTGCCTGATCCACCGCAATGCCCGTGGTCTCCAGCCGTGCCAGCACCCCGGCGGCCGGCAGCTCCACCCGTCCCAGCAGGGATGAGGCGTCGATTCGCGCCAATTCTTCGTCGAGCACATCGGCCAGGTCCAGGACTGCGCAGGTCCGCAGGATCAGCGCCTGCATTGCCGGCTCGCTGGCCGAAAAGTGTTGTTCTGCAACGGCTTCGGCGGGCAACGCGCAACGCATATGACGCACCAGGAGGTCGTTGAGCGACCACCGCCGCTGCTCGGGCCGCAACAAGTGCGCCGCCAGCAGCGTGTCGGAGGTGACCCCGCGCAGCGTCCAGCCGCGACCCGCCAGCGCATGCATGGTCGCCTTCACGTCGTGCACCGCCTTGGGTGGGCCCGGATCGGCCAGCCACGACGCCAATGCTGCTTCGTCGTCGGCGATCAGCGCCGCGATGTCGATAGAGCGGCCGTCGCCGTCTGCGGCAACAATCGCCAGCGCCTGGTCGCCGACGACGGCGAGGCCGAACCGATTGCCCAGACTGTGCTCGGCCAACCACGCGGCGAGCTCACCGGCGCGCAACGCCCGCCCGCGTACGTCGAAACCACCCGGCACGGTGAACAATTTTGGTGGCTGACCCGGCGCGGTCGCGACCCGGGTGTGTACGCGTGAACGCGGCGAACCTGAGCCGCTGCAGTACGGTTTGGGATCCCCAACCGTCGGCCCTAGCTACAGCAACCGCGATCGCCACCGCCCGCGTCGGCTCCCCGGTGATCGTCCGTGATGTCAGGCCCAGCGCATCGGCGTCACAGCGCTGGTCGCCCGCGCCGCCAACTGCTCGTACTGGTGCACCAGCACGCTCTTGCCCTGCACCGTGATCCAGCCGTAGTCGCCGAATTCCAGCAGCACCTTGTTCGCCGTCTCGCGGGAGGTGCCGGCCAGCTGGGCGATCTCTTCCTGCGACAGTCCGTGGTCCAGCCGCCAGGAGGTACCCACTCGCACCCCGAATCGCTTGGTGAGCAGCACCAGTTGTTGGGCGACCCGTCCGGGCACGTCGTTGAAGACGAGATCCGAAACGGTGTTGTTGGTACGGCGGATCCGGCGGGCCAACAGCCGCAGCAGCTGGTCGGCGACCTCCGGGCGCCCGTCGAGCCAGGCACGCATCGTGTCGCCCTCCATCACCGCCGCGCGGACCCGGGTCAGCGCCACAGCGGTGGAGGAACGCGGTGCGGGATCGAAGACCGAGAGTTCGCCCAGCATGTCGGACGGGCCGAGCAAGGTGATCAGCGTCTGCCGGCCGTCGCGGCCCTTGCAGCCGATCTTCACCTTGCCCTCGGCGATGATGTAGAGGCAGTCGCCGGCCTGACCTTCGACGAAGATCGTCTGCCGACGGGCGAACGTCACCATCGGTAGCGACTTCGCGAGCTCACTGAGCACACCCCGGTCCACGCCGTGGAACAACCCGGCCCGCGCCACATTGTCGTCCAGGTCGTCCACCAGACCCTGCCTCTCGTGTAGTGCGCAATGATCATACAGCACGACTAGACGACTTGTCTGACTTGTCTAGTCGCGGCCGCTTGCCAGGTCCCTGCGCGGCTCTGGTGTCGTTCCAAACCCCATCGGGGACTGCAGCCGTGCGGGCGGCAGGTGCTCCGTAGGCTGCATGAGGAGACGATGGAGGTTGCTGTGGCAGGTTCGAAGGCTGGCCAGATCCCGTTGGTGGACTATCTGGTGCTCGACGACGGCGAGCCGCACCTCGTCGCGCAGGAATGCACCACCTGCGGCGCCCGGTTCTTCGACCGACGCAACGCCTGCGCCGCGTGCTTCGCCACCGAGTTCACCACGGTTCCCGTCGCGACCGAGGGCACGGTGCGCACCTTCACGATCGTCACGTTCGCTGCGCCCGGGATCCCCACCCCGTTCGTGGCCTCGGTGGTGGACTGTGACGGCACCCAGGTCCGCGCCAATCTCATCAACGTCGAGCCCGACCCCGAGCATGTCCGCGACGGGATGAAAGTGCGGCTGGCCACGTATCCGCTGGGCACCGACTCCGAAGGCACCGAGGCGATCGGGTTCGGGTTCGAACCCGCGACCTGAGACGCCGCTCAATCCAACGCAAGGAGCAACGACATGGGCGCCAGCGACGAGATCTGGATCCTTGGCATCAAGATGACCAAGTTCGGCAAGCACCCGGACTCCGACACCGTCGACTTGGCCGCCGAGGCCGCGACCGGCGCGCTTGCCGACGCGGGTCTGACGATGGCCGACATCGGCGTGCTCGCCGCCGGGAATCTGATGGCGGCCAACGCCGGAATCGGGCAGCAACTACAGAAGCAGATCGGTCAGACCGGCATCCCGGTCTACAACGTGGCCAACGCGTGCGCGACCGGCGCCACCGCGTTGCGGACCGCGATCATGGCCGTGAAGGCGGGCGAGGTCAAGTACGGAATGGCCGTCGGCGTGGAGAAACTGTCCGGTGCCGGATTGCTGGGCGGGGGCGGCAAGAAGACGAGCGACGCCGACGTCTGGGCGCCCAAGGGCCGCTACGGCGCGGTCGCGCCGGTCGACGGGCGGATCGGCACCGAGGCCATGCCCGGCGTCTTCGCCCAGATCGGCACCGAGTACGGCCACAAGTACGGCGGGACGAGCTTCGAGTTGTTCGCCAGGATCAGCGAGAAGAACCACGCGCACTCAACGCTGAACCCGTTGGCCGCCTACCAGAAGCGGTTCACCCTCGACCAGATCATGAACGACGTGATGATCGCCTACCCGAACACGCGGGCGATGTGCTCGGCCAACTGTGACGGCGCCGCCGCCGCGATCGTGTGCAACGGCAAGACGCTGAAGTCGCTGTCGCTGGAACAGCGTCGCCGCGCGGTGAAGGTGTCGGCGTCGGTGCTGACCACCGACCCCTTCGAAGACGGCTGCCAGGTGCTGCCGAATGTCAACACGCTGACCCGCAACGCCGCGATGACCGCCTATGACCAGGCCGGCATCGGGCCGGCCGACCTCGACCTGGTCGAGCTGCACGACTGCTTCGCGACCGCCGAGCTGGTGCATTACGACAACCTCATGCTGTGTGAAGAGGGCGGCGCCGCCGACTTTTTCAACACCGGCGCCACGTGGCGCGACGGTTCGACGCCGGTGAACGTCTCCGGCGGGCTGCAGTCCAAGGGCCATCCCATCGCGGCCACCGGCATCGCCAACATCTGGGAGGTCTGCCACCATCTGCGCGGCGAGGCCGGGGACCGTCAGATCGAGAACGCCAAGGTCGGGTTGGCCCACGTGATCGGACTGGGTTCGGCGTGCGGGGTGCACGTGTTGGAGAAGTCGGCCGTTTAACCCCGGCTCGGGTGTGACCGGCGCTGCCCGGACTTCGTGCGTAATCTCGAAAAGAGCCCCGACGACGAAAGATTCACACACTATGCAGGCAACGGTGACCCCTGAAGCCGAGAACGCCATCACCGAGATCGCGCAGCGCCACGGCCTGTCCCGCGAAGCGGTGCTGGCGATGCTGTTCGCCATTCACACCGGCGGGGGCACGATGGCACAGTTCTCCATCCCCGAACTCGGCGGTTCCGGGCAGTGGATGCGGGGCGGGATGACGATGGTCGGCAACATGTTCGACAACGCACTCAAGGCACGCGTCGACGCGCTGTGCAACGAGCTGACCCAGCTGATGGCCACCACCCCCGTCTTCCGCAACGCGAGCAACGCGACCAGCGGATCCCAGCCCCACTCCCAATCGCAATTCCAAGGCGCCGGACCGTCCGCCGGCTTCACCTCCGCCAACTGGTGGCCCGCGGACCTCGGCGTGCCGAGCGCAACCGGCGGACAGAACGACGCGCGCTACGCGGTGTTCCCGAACACCCGCCGGCTGGCGATCCAGATCAACGGCGTCACAAAGGTTTTCGACACCGGCGAACACCAGATCAGCGGTGTGCAGCAACAGCAGGGCGGCGGCTACGGTTCGGTGTACTTCACCAGCCAGATCGGCACCTTCGACGTATCCAGCCTTCGTGAGCTCGGTGCGCATCAGGTGGCGGAGACCCCGGCCGCCGCGCCCGCCCCGCACTCCCAGCCGGTGTCCGCGCCGCCGGCGGGGGCGCCTGACGATTCCGCGGGCATCGTGGCGGCCATCGAGTCGCTGGCCGGGCTGCATCAGCGCGGCATCCTCTCCGACGAGGAGTTCGCCGCGAAGAAGGCGGAGTTGCTCGCCCGACTCTGAGGTGGGGCGTGGCGCGCCATCACGGCTCGTGGGAATAGCGCTACCGCGACACTGCGTTTGAAACCCGCATGAAGAAATTCTCGGATGCCGAACGTCAGCAGTTCCTCGCCGACAAGCACGTCGCCGTGCTGTCCGTCGACGCCGCCGATGGCCGGCCGCCGGCCAGCGCCCCGATCTGGTACGACTACACGCCGGGCGGGAACATCCGGATCACCACCGGCCCGGCGACCCGCAAAGCCAGGCTCATCGAGCGGGCCGGTGCGGTGACACTGGTCGTGCAGCGGGAGGAACCGCCGTACCAGTACGTGGTGGTGGAGGGCTCCGTCGTCGAGACCACCGCACCCGCCCCGGCGGACGTGCAGGAAGAGATCGCCGTCCGCTACCTCGGCGACGAAGCCGGACGCGCCTTCGCCCGGCAACTCGACGGCCAGGACACCGTGCTGCTCACCATCCGGCCCGAGCGCTGGCTCACCGCGGATTTCTCCGACGAGCTCTGAAACGCGGATTTACCTCGCGCGCAATACGGTTCGTTGACAAGCGGGGTGTGAGACGACGGCGGCCGGGTATACCTGCCGCGTGTTCGCATCCGCGCTGTTGAGCGCCGACAATGGCCGGTGACGGTGGGCGCCGGACCCATCCCCGATGACCTGCGCCGGGTGGCCGCTGCACACGGGGTGGCAACCAGCTATCGAAACGAGCGCCGTGAACCGGTCGAAGTAGACCCCGATGTCGTGATCCGGGTGCTGGGACTGCTCGACGTCGAGGCCGGCACCGAAACCGACCGGCGACGTGAGCTGACCCGGCTCGCCGAACTCGACAAGGCCGGCACACTGGCACCGACGGTCGCGGTGCGTCTGACCGGGCGACCGCATCCGATGCCCGGCGCGGCCCTGCTGGAGGCCGAAGACGGCAGCCGCAGCGAGGTGCGCGACGAGTTACCGGCCGAGCTGCAGCCCGGCTGGTACCGGCTGCACACTCTCGACGGCCAGCAGGCCACGCTGGTGGCGGCGCCCCCCGGAGTGCCTCCGACGCCGGACACGTGGGGCTGGATGCTGCAGCTCTACGCGCTGCGCTCGGCTCGTTCGTGGGGGATCGGTGACCTGGGTGACCTGCGGGATTTCGTGGAGTGGACCGCGACTGAGCACGGGGCCGGCGCGGTGCTGCTCAACCCGCTGCACGCGCCCGGCCCGACGCATCCGGTGCAGCCCTCCCCGTACACCCCGTCGAGTCGCCGGTTCGCAAACCCGTTGGCGCTGCGCATCGAAGACCTCGATGCGTACCGGCGCGCCGATCCGGACACCCGGAGCGAGGTGGATGCGCTTCGGGTATCGGCGAGCACTCCGCGCATCGACCACGATTTGGTCTGGGCGGCCAAACGGGCTGCGCTGGAGTTGTTGTGGCGCTCGGAGGGCAGGCCCGGTCCGGGAGAGGGCGCAGCGTCGGGACTGACCGACTGGGCCACCTATTGCGCGCTGGCCGAGCGGCACGGCGGCCGATGGACCCGGTGGCCAGAACCGTTGCGCGACGTCGCGAGCGCGGCGGTCGGGGCGGCGCGCCGAGAGCTGGCGCCCAGGGTCGCGTTCCACGCGTGGGTGCAACAGCGCTGCGCCGAGCAGCTGACCGCGGTGCGCCGGGCAGCCCGCGACGCCGGCATGACGCTGGGCGTGCTGCACGATCTCGCGGTTGGAGTCGACCCCGAAGGCGCCGACGCTTGGGCGCTGGCCGACGTACTCGCGACGGGGGTGAGCGTGGGGGCGCCGCCGGACAATTTCACTCCGCGCGGCCAGGACTGGGGCCTGCCGCCGTGGCGGCCCGACCGTCTCGCCGCCACCGGCTACGCGGCGATGCGGGAGATGGTGCGGGCTGTCCTCGCCCACGCCGACGGGCTGCGGATAGACCATGTTGCCGGCCTGTGGCGGCTGTGGTGGATCCCGCCGGGCGACGGCCCGGACCGTGGGACCTATGTGCACTACGACGCCGACGTGATGCTGGCCGTCCTGGCCCTGGAAGCGCACCGCGCCGGGGCCACCGTGGTGGGCGAGGACCTGGGCACCGTCGAACCGGAAGTCACCGAAGCCCTTGCGGCTAACGGGATGTTGGGCTGTGCGGTGTCCTGGTTCACCCGGGACCAGTCCGCCCCGGACGAGCCGCTGCTGCCGGCGGCGCGCTGGCCCGCGCGGGCTGCCGCCACCCTCTCCACGCACGACTTACCCACGGCGGCAGGGTTTCTCAGCGGCGAACACGTGCGGGCGCGCGCCGAACTCGGCTTGCTCGACGATGTACCGGCCGAACGGTCCGGCGCGGAGAAGGAACGGACGGAATGGCTGGCGCTGCTGCGCTCCGAAGGGCTGCTCGACGAGACGACCGAGCCCGACGACAACGCGATAATCGTTGCGATGCATCGTTTTCTGGCAGCAACTCCGAGCCGGCTGAAGTTGATTTCGCCGTACGACGTATTGGGCGAGACGCGTCAACCGAATCTGCCGGGCACGGTGGACGAGTATCCGAACTGGCGGTTGCCGCTGCCGCAGACTCTGGAACAACTGCGTGACGACGACAGGGTGGCCGAGACGATCGCCGTCTTCCGCGCGGCCGCCGGCGGTTGATGCTCACGCGTGACGCAGCGCCGACAACTCATCGGCGCGGCGGCAACACGGGAGTCACCAACTCACCGCTGGCCAGGTAACTGTCCAGGTTGCGGATTGCCAGCAGCGCCATCGCTTTGCGGGTGCGTGCCGTGGCACTGCCGATGTGCGGGAACAGCACCACGTTGTCCAGGTCGAACAGTTCGGCCGGGACGTTCGGTTCGTCGGCGAAGACGTCCAGCCCGGCGCCGCCCAGGCCGCCGGCGGTGAGCAGCGCGACCAACGCATCCTCGTCGACGACGCTGCCGCGGGCGATGTTGACCAGGTAGCCGTCGGGGCCCAGCGCTTCGAGCACGCGCCGGTCCACCAGGTTGCGGGTGTCGTGACCGCCCGTCGTGGCCACGACCAGCACGTCGACCGACTCGGCCAGTTGCACCGGCGATTCGGTGTAGCGATACGGCGAGCCGTCGACTCGACGACGATTGTGGTAGGCGATGGTGCAACCGAATCCCTGCAGCCGGGATGCGATCGCCGAGCCGATCCGGCCCAGGCCCAGGATCCCGATCCGCAGCCCGCTGACGTCCGTGGTGTAGCGGAACGGGCCTTCGTCGGTCCACCGGCCGGCCCGCACATAGCGGTCGGCGGCGCCGAATCGGCGCACCGACATCAGGATCAAGCCCAACGCCGTGTCGGCGACGGTGTCGGAAAGCACGTCCGGGGTGTTGCTCACCCCGATGCCGAGCCGCTCGGCCGCCGCCAGATCGATCGAGTCGACCCCGGCGCCGTTGTTGACGATGACCTCCAGACCGGGCAGCGCGGCCATGGTTTCGGCGTCCACACCGGGCGGTCCCGAGGTCACCACGATGCGGACCTCGGCCGCGCGCTGCACCAGGCACTGGGCACGGCCCGGTCCGTCGGGAAGCTTCGGCAACTCGTAGCGTGCGGCCAGTTCCGCTGCGAAGGTTCGCTCCAACTCACCGATTTGCAGGACATCGTTCAGCTTTCGCGCCGTCACGCGTCCATCATCACTCAACGCGGCGCGCTGCCCACCGTCTCCTCGACCGGACGGACGAATTCGGTGCCCAGCGTGATGGTCTTCTCGGCCTTCGGGTACCACCCTTGCGGGGCGTACTGGCTGGTGTGCAGGTAACACTGGACGCGCACCTCGCGGCTTCCCGGGATGAACGTCAACAACCTGCTGATCGGTAGCGTGGTGATCGGCATGTGGTAGCGGCTGAGCGATGCGGCGTTGAGAAACCAAGTGCCCCACCGTTGTTCGATGTGGGTTTTGCCGCCGAAATTGTCGTCGGGGTGGGTGTGGGTGTGGCCGGCTATCCACAACGCCACCCGGCCCGGGTGTTGGGCCAGAAACTGTTCGAACGCACCGGAGTCCGGTTGGCTGTCGACCCAGTAGAGGTAGGACGCGCCCTGCGGAGTGCCCTGCTCGAATGGTCGATGGTAGTGCTCGCACCATCGGCCGTCCGCGTCCTTGCGCACGCCCTCCCACTCGCCGGAAGCCACCGTGGTGTCCTTCAGCACATAGTGGTGCACGGTGACGATGATCGCGTCCGGGTTGCTCAGCACCATGCGTTTCCACCAGCGGAAGGTCTCACCGGTGACGACCCCGCCGGGATTGCCGCCCAGGGTGCCGCGCCCGACCACCTGGGTGGGTTCGTTGCGGTCGCTGAGCATCAAGAACAGCAGGTTGCCGACGCGGAAGGAGTAGTGGTGCCATGTCCCGCGCACCGGGTAGCGCCGGGCCGACGGGTCGACACCGGAATAGGCCGTGTGCTGTCCCAGCGGGTCGACCCATTTCTGCCACCACCAGGCTTCGGGTTCGTCGAGCCCACTACGGTCGTGGTTGCCGCACACACTGAAGACGTCTTCGCGGCGGTGTCGACGCAGAAACCCGAACTGCCGCCGCAGTTCTCGGCCTTCGGCGTCGTCGGGCAGGTGGTGATGCGCCCCGGACATGTCACCGGCGTCGATTGCGATGTCCCAGTCGAACGGTGGCCCACCTTCGTTGCCGCCGTGCTCCGACTGCGAGATCGCCTCGGCCAGGCTGTCTCTACCGTGCTCCTTGTCGGTTCCGACATGCGCGTCGCCGAACGCCCAAATCCTGAACGGCTCAGCCATACTCGGCCTCCAGCAGTCCCCAGCGGCGGCGGATGCGCCGGTCGGCGGCGGCGAACGCGGCATCCATCACGATGCCGATCAGCAGAATGACGATCATGATGGCGATCGCCGACGGCATGTCGGTCATGTTCTGCGCATTCTCCAGGAGCACCCCGATCGAGGCGGTGTTGTTCACCAAGACCACCAGTTCGCCGGCCATCAGGCTGCGCCAGGCGAAGGCCCAGCCCTGGCGCAAACCGCTGACGAACATGGGCAGCGATGCGGGCATGATCACGTGCCGGTACAGCGCGAACCGTTGCAGATTCATGGTTTTCGCGGCCCTCAACAACAGCGGGGGGATATGGTCTGCGCCGGTGATCACGCCGATGGCTACCGACGGCGCCGCCCCGATGACGATCACGAACAGGATCGCCGAGGTGTGCAGACCGAAGAAGATGATGGCGAACGGAAACCAGGAGATGGCCGGCATGGTCTGCAGACTGGTGACGACCGGGCCGAAGGCGCTGCGCGCCAGCCTGTTCCGCGAAATCGCGGCACCGGCAACCGCCCCGATGACCACCGCCAGAGCGAATCCGATCAGCGCGCGGTTCATCGTCGTCCAGATAGCCTCCCAGAGCAGCGGCTCCTGCAGCTGTTGCCAGAGGTTCGCCAGCACCGTCCCCGGGCTGGGCAGCACGACCGACGGCTTCCAGCCGCTGAGGTAGAGGACCTGCCACGCCACCAAGATGACGGCAACGGCAAGCAGTTTCGCCCGTATCGACGCCAGCCCGGCCTTCAGCGTCGAGCCGCGCAAGCGGGTTGCGCCGGTGACCAGAGGGTGCCGGCGGGGAGCAATGTTGTTGGGAGCGGACATCATCCGGCCCCTTCTCGGTGCAGGCGGGCCGTGATGCGCGAGGCCAGTTCGGCGACGTCGGCGGTGTTGATGTCCCGCGGTCGCGGCGCAGGAACGTCGAACTCCTCCACGATGCGTCCCGGTCGAGCGCTGAGCACGATCACCCGGTCGGCAAGACGCGCCGCCTCCCGTACGTTGTGCGTGACGAAGACCACGGTCAGGCCGCGCTGCTCGACGATGCGTTCGAGTTCCCCGTGCAGGCGGTCGCGGGTCAATGCGTCGAGCGCGCCGAACGGCTCGTCCATCAACAGCACATCGGCATCTTGGGCAAGCGCGCGAGCCAACGCCACGCGCTGCCGCATCCCGCCGGACAGTTGGTGTGGCCGTTTGCCGGAGAAGTCACTCAGTCCCACCGTCGCCAGCAGGTGCGCCACACGCCGGCGCCGTTCGGCGCGCGGCACACCACGGGCCCGCAGTGCGAGCTCGACGTTGCCGGCAGCGGTCAGCCACGGAAACAGCGCCGATTCCTGAAACATCAGCGCCACCCGCCGGCCACCGGTGTCGATCACACCGCTGGTCGGCTCGTCCAGACCGGCGATCAGCGAGAGCAGGGTGCTCTTGCCGCATCCGGAAGCTCCTACGACGCACAGGAATTCACCGCTGTGCACAGTCAGCGAGATCTCGTCGACGGCGGCGGTCGTCGACCCGCGCTGTCCGTAGCGCTTGGTGACGCCGTGTAACTGCACCGCCGCGGCGGGCGGTCCTTGGTTCACCGCGCGATCCCGGGGATAGGCGACGCGCGTCATGTGGCGACCGGGGGCCGGCCGGACGCGGCCAGTACCCCGTTGAGTGGGGCCTGGTCGAACAAGCCGTTGATGTCGAGCGGCTTGAGCAATCCGATCGCGACCGCCTTGTCGACCTGGTCTTTCAGCGAGGCCATACCGGGGTCGTTGGTGAAGGTCGTCTCCTGAAACGACGCGGTCAGCACATCGGGCTCCAGGCCCTTGCCGAGCGCCCGGGCCAACGCGGCGTTGGCCGATTGCGCCGCGCCCGCCGGGTCATGGGCGATCTTGTCGTTCGCCGCGACCTGTCCGCGCAGCAGGCCCGCCACCACATCGGGATGCGCGGCCAAGAACTCCTGCCGCACCACCAGCACCGTGATGGTGTTGGGGTCAGACCACAGCCGCACCCCGCCGGCCTTGACCAACTGCACATCGAACGGCGCCGAGTCGATGGCGCCCTGGATCTGGTCGGAGATGAACTGCTGCACGATAGCCGACTCCGGGCTGGTCGGCTTGATCGAAACATCCCCTCCGCCTTGAGTATTCGTGTGTAAGCCGCTCTTGGCCAACCAGTGCCGCAGGCTGACGTCCTGGGTCCCGCCCAGTGCGGGGTCGGCCACCGTCTTGCCGCGCAGATCCTGCGCTGCATTGATCCCGGGCTTGACCACCAGCGACGTGCCGCCGCTGGCTGCGCCGGAGACGATCCTGACGGCTTTGCCACCCGATCGCTGCCAGGCGTTGAACACCGGGTTGGGTCCGATGTAGGCCGCGTCGAGCTGACCCGACAGCAGCGCGGTCACCTCCTCGGTGCCCTGGCTGAACGGTTGGGTCGTCAGGTTGACCCCTGCTCCGAGTTCTCTGCTGAACAATCCGTCGGTGATGCCGACGAGCGCGGACGCATGGGTGACGCGGGTCAGATAACCCAACCGCAGTGGGACGGCGCCCGAGGACGTCGGGGACGTGGTGGAGTGCGAGCACCCCGTCAAACCCGTTGCCAGGGCGGCAAAGGCGACTGTGGCGGCGATGGCGTTGGCGAACAGACGATGGCGCGACATGAGGGGATCCTTCGGGACTCGGCGCATCTAAGCGCCAGGGATTGCTAGACCAGGAGGCTTGCAGCCCGACAGGCCGCACGCGTGACGCGCTGCAAGTCGATGTGCAGCCGGCGGATCAGACGGCGGTGGGTCATCGGGACCGCCGGGCGCCGGAGCGGTCGACGAACAACGGGCTGGTCCAGACCTGGTGGCCGTCGAACTGCCGTGCGCGCAGGTACACCGCGCTGCTCGCGGCCGGCAGCCGCAATTTCAGGGCGCCGCTGACGGTGGCGGGTAATGCCGCGGGTTCGGCGATGCGTTCCAATCGAATCCTCAAGTTCAGACCGCCGACGACGACGTCGCGATGGCGCTCGGCGGCGAGCTCGGCGCCGGTCAGTGTGACCCCGGCGGTCAGGTCGTCCTCCTGCACCGTCGTCTCGAGTTCGAAGCGCGCTCGGGTGAGGTCGGCGACCCTGACCACGATGCCGACGTCGGAACCATAGGTGACGGTCCGCCAGCTGGCCCCGTCCTGGCTCATGCTGATGGCCTGTTCGGGATGCGTTGTGGCCCAAGGTGTTATATCGTGCACCGCGGTTCCGGCGATCGTTATCTTGCCCTGCCAGGTCGCCCAGCGGTAGCGGTCGCGGTGCCGCGCGCCGCCCCAGCGGATCCGGACCAGATTCCCGGAGAGCCCCGTCTCGCCGTGCAAGTCGCGCCGCCAGGCGGCTCCGGCGCTGTCGTACACGGCGAGGTCGTCCCAGCCCGTCGTGCCGTAGAGCGCATAGCTGGCGGTCAATTGGTCACTGTCGCTGATGATTTCGTCGCCCATCCAGTTGTCTGCGCTGCGCAGCAGGGCGACGGCGCGGGCGCCCGTCGTGGCCCAGGTGCGCCGGGCGCGTAGTCCCCGTCCGACGTCGGCGGCGGTGAGCGACGGGGCCAGGACGCCCGTCAGCCCACCGAAACCACCGAAGATGTTCGCCCCTGGCGCACCTCCGCCGGGCCTGCCGCGATGCTCGTCGCTGGCGGCGCTCGCCCCCAGCCGCAGACCCCGGGACAGCGCGTCTTCCAGGAACCATGGGCTGCTACCCCAACTCGAATGCACCTCGATCAGCCGTTCCAAATCAGGATGATGCCAATCGAGGATCGCGCGGCGGCCGCCGACATGTGGGACGAGGAGATAGGACTCCGGGTCCTTCTCGTACGCGGCGTACAACTGCGTCACCGGCCAGGTCTGCGGGGTGGGTGAGGTGCTGGACATGCCCTGGCGCCATTCCATCGAGCGGGCCAGTGTGGTGTCCTCGCCGAGGAAGACGACGTTATGGTCGCCACCGACGCCGGCGGTTCCGCACCACTCGACGCCGGGAAAGCAGACGAACGCACCGTCCTTCGATGCCGCACGGCATGCGGCCACCACGTCGACCCACGCCTCGTCGGTGATTTGAAAGTCGTTGGCGGTGTAGCCCAAGACGTCCAGCGCGCCGATGTCGCGTCCGTACCGCAGGTTCCACCCGGTGTCCTGGGTGCCGACGGTGTCGTTGGAATGCACGTGCAGGTCGCAGAAGAAGGCCCGCGGCGCCGGGAAGTCGTCGACGACATCGACCATGGTCGAACCGCGGCCGAGCACCTGTCCGCCGGATTCGGCGACCACGTCGATGCGGCCCGGGTTTGCCGGCACCACGAGCCGGGTGGCGGCCCAGCCGGTCGCCGGGGTGCGGCCCTGGGCGACCTGAACGTCGTCGGCGTAGGCGCGCAGGACGCCCGGCAGATCGGTGCAGGTGTTGCCCCAACGGTCCTGCACGTGAGTCCGTAGTTCGATCGAGGATGTGTCGGCGCGTACCAGCCGCGGACCGTGCACGACGACTCGATCGGGCGCACCCGGCACGACGGCGACCTTGCTGATTCCCGCGCGAGCCATTCGTGAAGTGCCCAGCGGGTCGACGAACAAGTGGAACTCGAACTCGTCCTCGACGAATGTCTGCACGCGAGTGCCGGGGCCTCCGAAGCGGCGGTCTCCCAGCCGGATTTCAATGACGTCGCCAGGGCGCAGATACCCGTCGACCACGTGGACGAGCAACGATTTCTGAAACGGCCGCTCCCCGCCCTTCACGTCGTAGCGGATCAGCAACTGGCGCACCGTCGCGACGCCGTCCTGCGATGCACCGCCGACCAGAGACCGGCTGACCAGACGGGCCGAGACGTAGTCGCGGCGACCGGGATCGGAGGTCTGCAAGTCCCAGTCGGAGTAGTACCGGAAGCACAGCTTCAGCCAGCCACTGTCGGCGATTCCGGAGCGGCCCACGGTGTAGGTGAACACCACCTCGGCGAGCGAGCCGGCGACCAGCCTCCGGTGGGAACACACCAGCTCGCCGAGGAAAGGCAGTGCGTCGAATTGCGCGGTGATCCGATCGCGCACCGCAGCCACCGAGCAGTCGTTGCCGGACGGCGGGCCCTGCGGGCGCAACGCCACGACTGGCGGGTGGCCGGGCACTGACATGGGCTCATCCTGCTGTCCGGCGACCTAGGAGTCCAACGAATAGATTTGATGCGATTTATCATCGATACTGATCAATCGTGAACCTGCAGCAGCTGCGCTACGCCGTGGCCCTTGCCGAAACGAAGAGTTTCACCCGGGCGGCCGAAGGCATGTTCGTGGTTCAGTCCGCGCTGAGCCAGCAGGTGCGTCGTCTCGAATCGGAACTCGGCGTGCAGTTGTTCGAGCGGACGACGCGCACGGTGACCCTCACCCCGGCCGGCGAATCACTGATGCCGCTGCTGAATCAGGTGGTGGCCGGTATCGAGCAGATCAAGTTCGACGCGCAAGCGCTCAGCGGCACCGTCGCCGGCCGCCTCACGATCGGCATGATGGAAGTCCCGTCGGAGAGCCTGGACGTGGCGGCCCTGATGGCGAATTTCCACGCCCGCTATCCCGACGTCAGCGTGACCCTGCGCAGCGGCGGCAGCGACGTCCTGATCAAGGCCGCCGGCGAACGACGACTCGATGCGGCCGTCGTGGGCTCCAACGTGTCCCGGGCCGGCGACCAACTCGTCTTCACCCGGTTGTTCAGCGAATCGTTGGTGGCCGTCATGCCAGCCGATCACAACCTGACCCGCCACACCTCGGTGTCGGTCACCGAGCTGGCCGAGCTCCCCTTCATCGACTTTCCGCCCGGATACGGCCTGCGTCACGAGACAGACCGCGGCTTCGCCGGTGTGCCCCGGCGGGTTGCTTTCGAAGTCACCCGGGTGGACGAGGTCATTCACTTCGTGCGCAGGAACCTCGGGGTGGCGCTGTTGCCCGAGTCGGTCGCCAGAAGCCGCGCTGACTCCGACTCGACCCTCGCCCTGCGCTCGGTAGCCGGCGCCGACATGCACCGCCAGGTCCACCTCGTGACCACCCGCCCACAACTACGGTCGGTGGCGTGTCAGGCCTTCATCGACTGCGTAGCGGATCACCTGCGGCATACCGGGGACGGCCGCCGCTAGCGAACGGCGCACTCAATTGCGATGTGCGCGTAGTTGATACAGCCCATGGGTGGTGGCGACCACGGTTCCGGCCGCATCGGTGACCACCGCATCCAGCGTGTAATCCGCCTTGCCCTGCGCGGCCGCCTCCGCCTCGACGCGGGCGATCGTCTCGTCGTCCATCGCCGTCTCGGCGCGCAATTCCGTTGTGGCTCGGCCGACGAAAGCGATGTCGACGCTCTTCACCAGCGGAAAATACTTGCCGGAGTCGAACGTCGCCAACGCGATGATGCCGCCCAGGATCTCGGCGACGGTGAACTGCACGCCGGCATAGACGACACCGAAATGGTTGCCGTTGCCCTCCACCGGAACGCTGGCGGCAGCAAATCCCCGTCGCGCTTCCAGCACCCGCACCCCCATGCGGGCAGCGGCCGGGATGGTCGATGCCATACCGGCATTCATCATTTCGACGAACTCGTCAGCCACGTCGTCGATCGTCGCACACGGGCGCGACGGCGACGGCTGCCGGTCCGGCCGGTCCAGTCAGCAGAGTCGATGGTGGTGACACCCGTTACCACCGAGACGTTTGGCCTGGTACATCGCCGCGTCGGAGGCGGTGATCAACTGGTCCAGCAACTCTTGATGCTCGCTGGGCGGAGCGTCGTCGAGCAAAATACATGCGGTGCCGATGCTGGCCGTGACCCCCGCGGTCGACGTCCCGATGGCCTTACACATCTGGCTGGCCAACGACTCGGCGTTGCAGTGCCCCGCGGTGCCGGCCACCAGGAACTCCTCGCCGCCACTTCGCGCCACCACCGTCTGGTCGTCGGCCGCGGCCAGCAACACTTGCGCGACCTGAACCAGCGCGTTGTCGCCGGCCGCGTGCCCGCGCCGGTCGTTGAGGCTCTTGAAGTTGTCCAGGTCGATGACCAACACCACCAGGTGCTCGTCGATGCCGCGCCGCGCGAGCATCATGCCCAGGGCATGGTGCTGGAACGCTCGTCTGTTGAGCAGACCCGTCAGCGGGTCACGGTCCGCGCGCAGCAAATCCCCCGCCAGGGCGCGGACCAGTATCCGGATGGCCAGTGGCAACGCGATGTTGACTTCCAGCACCAGCCACAGGTCCACCCCCGCGAGGTAGGGATGCCCGGACGCGGCCAGGCGGGCGGCCTGGAACGACGCCACGCCCGCCGCGATCGCGAAGTTGTACAGCACGAAAGCCGTCGTGTGGAAGAACGCGATGTATGCGCCGAAGGTGGCGAAGGCGATGCACCCGATCAATGCGGCGAGCGGATTGGGGTGGGCCAGACAGGCCAGGGCAACCGCGGTGTTGCACATCACCGCAAAGGCGATCGACAGGCCGCGGGTGGGCCAGCGCCAGACCCACAGCAAAGCACCCGCGACTCCGCCGGCGACAGCGATCCCGGTCATCGCGACGGGACCCGCCCCCCGAGGTCCGTCCGAGCCGGCCAGCAGCGCGATCAAGCACAACACCATCGACGACGCGATGAACGCCATCAGGGCACGGGTGGCGCCGCTCAGGCCCCGGGCCGCCAGGTAGCCGGACAGCCAGTCGAACTGGTCGCCCCGACGCCACCGGCTGAATGCCGCAGTTCCTGTTGCCTTAATTGCTTCCACCGAGATCGAAGTCGGGCCTGCGGCCCCGATGTACGGCTGCGCCGACATCGTCGAAAAAGATTATGGCTGATGCGGGGGTTTAGCTCGGCCGGGTGGTACGGCAACGCCGGCTGATCACAGGAGATTTCATCTGCCGCGGTGGGGCGGTGCGATGTAATGCATGCAAACAGTGGTCCCTTCGGGACGGACTTTGATGGTGCACTGCTCCGACAGTGCCTGCATCAAGGTGATCCCGCGCGAGGCTCGGGGGTCGACTCGCGACCGTGACGCGGGCCGGCGCCAGGTGCCGCGGTCGCTGACGCATATGTGCAGACTCCGCGCGGTCCGGTCGTAGCTGACCTGCAGTTCCATCGGTCCGACCCCATCTTGCGCGCGGTAGGCGTGTTCGACGCAGTTCGCCAGGGCCTCGTTGACGCTCAGCACGATGTCACCGACCTCTGGGGAGTCGTCCACCACCTCCTGCAGCCACCTCTGCAAATCGCGGCGGAACTTGCCCGCCGTCGAGGCGTCAGCAGCACCGGCCGAACTCATCTCGCAGACCTGGCCGACGGCCGTCCGTGACAACGAATTCATAAGTGGGGCATACCCCGTCGGCCGTGGACCTGAAACCCACGACGGGTCTCGCGGCCGCTACGAATGGATGTCGTTACAGCGGCGCGACCCGGTCGGTCCACGGGGCCGCCTGCTCGAGTTGGGCGGCCAGCTGGATCAGGAGCGATTCGCCACCCAGGGGCGCCACGAACTGCACACCGAGCGGCAGGCCGTCGGCGGTCCAGTGCAGCGGGAGTGAGATCGCCGGTCGGCCGGTGAGATTCGCCAGCTGCGTGTACGGCACCCAGCCGAGGTTCTTGTCCACCATGTCGTCGACGATGTTGGTGTAGCGCAGCAACCGGGCGCTGCGCGTCTTGATCAGGGCGTCGGCGCCGCGCTGCAGGACGACCGGTAAGTCGAACTCGCCGATCTGTGGCGGCGGCGTCGCCAACGTAGGCGTGAGCAGCAGGTCGTAGGAGTCGAAGAACTCGGTCAACCGGCGGACGTGGTCGTGGCGCCGTTGCACCGCGTCCACGTAGTCGACGCTGCGGGTCGCTCGACCGAGCGCAGCCATGATCAGGGTGTCGCGCTCGAACGACTCGTCCCCGGCGCCGGTCAAGCGCTTGGCGTCGTCGACTTCCCACGCGATGTTGACGAACCAGGTGAGCAGGAACTCGCGCGCCAGCGCGGCGTCGTCGTAGGGCGCCCGCGGCAGTTCGTCGACGAAGTGGCCGAGGTCGGTCAGCGTCCGCACCGCGCCTTCGACCGCCGCGAACGCTTCGGGATGCGGCTGGGGCTTGATCGCCGACGGCACGCGGACTCCGATGCGAAGCTTGCCGGGATCCGATCCCACGCACTCGGCAAAAGGCGCCGCGGGTATCGCGGGCAGGTACGGCCCCACCGGCTCGCCGCCGCTGATGACGTCCAGCATGGCGGCGGTGTCACGCACCGTGCGCGACACCACCCCCTGGACCGCCGCGCCGTGCATGAATTCGCTCGCCGCAGGTCCCACCGGGGTGAGCCCGCGACCCGGCTTCAGCCCGACCAGTCCACAGCATGCCGCTGGGATGCGGGTGGAACCGCCACCGTCATTGGCGCCTGCGCACGGCACGATGCCCGCGGCCACCGCCGCCGCCGATCCGCCCGAGGAACCGCCCGGCGTACGGTCCAGGTCCCAGGGGTTGCGTGCCGGCCCCCAGGCGACGGACTCGGTGATCGCCTTCGCACCGAACTCGGGCAGGTTGGTCTTGCCGAAGATCACCAACCCGGCGTCGATCCAGCGCTGCACCACCGTCGCGTGCTCGGCGGCCGGGGTGGACATCAACGAGCGGGACCCTTGCGAGGTGGGCAACCCCGCATAGTCCTGCGAGATGTCCTTGATCAGGAACGGGACACCGGCGAACGGGCCGCTGCGCCGGTCAGTGGGCGAGGCGGGGATGTCGCGCACGATGGCGTTGATCCGCGGGTTCACCACCGCCGCGCGGTCTCTGGCCAGCGTGAGCAACTCGGCGGCGGTGACCTGCCCATCGGCGACGAGCTTCGCCAGGCCGGTGGCGTCGTAGGTGCGGTACTCGTCGAAGTCCATGACCTGACCGTAGGTGTCGCCGGCGTCGCTATCCAGGTTCACCCGTTTCGGAATCCGCGGTTCTGGCGATCCTGGCGGGAGCATGGTGAGGATTCTCGAGGAGGTTTCGCGTGGACCAGCACACCGACGGCGACCCGGCGCCGGTGCCCAAGGACGCCAGAGAGACGACCGAAGCGCAGCGTGCAGAAGAGGCGCAGCTGGAGCATTCCGGCGGCGAGGACCCGGACGCGCCCGGACTGCAGCAGTCTGCCGACCGGATCGCCGACGAGAGCCGACGGTAGCGGCCGGCCGGTGCTGCGGACGGGGCTACCCGCCTTGACGTCGACTGCGTATGCCCATCGAGTCCGACACCAGCCCGCCGGGCATCACCCATTGCTGCGGCTCGCGCCGGATGAACTGGGCCATCGCGTCGGCGATGCGCTGCGAGGTCGCCGGCACCAGCTCCCGCAGCCGGGGGTCGTCGCGGGCGTACGGGCCGCCGGCGAAGATCGGCTGACCCAGCACCGGCTCGCGCAGATGTCCCTTCTGCAGGACCGTGCCGGGCACGATCGCCGCGCCGGTCCGCAAGGCCAGCAACGCCGGTCCGGCGCCGATCGTGCGCCGGGTCCCGGCCAGTTCGACTTCGACCCCTTTGCTCGTCTCGTCGCGGGAGCGGAAATAATCCCCGGCGATCACCACGACCCGGCCGCGCCGGATCGCGGCTTCCAGTTCGGCGGTGAGACTTTCGCCCTTCTCGCGGTCGACGACCACCAATTCCAGGCCCGCCTTGTGCGCGCCGCGGGTGATCACCCACTGCATCAACCCCACCTGCCGGTTGGCCACGACGGTCACCGGCACACCGTTGATCGCCAGCACGACCGGCAACGCCGCGTAGGAACCCAGATGCGGGAAAGCAACGATCACCCCGACATTTGTCTGCCGCCCCACCTCGAGCGCGACGGCGATGGGTCCCGGGTCCGCCAAATGGAAGCGCCGCAGCACAGCCGCGTGGGATGCGGTGACGAACCAGATTCCGTCGCTGGCGTTGCGGACCACCGCGCGGTACATCGCCTGGACGGGCCGCCACTTCCGTGACGAGAACTGCGCTGTCGGGTCGACGTTGTCGCGAAAGTCCTGCAGCACCTGCTGGTGCAGGCCGTGGCCCTTCCAATAGATGAGGCGGGCCGCCACGGTGGACACCGCATCCGACAGCCAGCCCGGCAGCAGTCGGTAGCAGGTCGAGACCAGCAGCGTCAGTTGCCTGCCGACCAACGAGACCCGTTGCCGGCGGCTAGGTTCTGACATTCGGCCGGTCCAGTCCTAGGTCCTCGTCAGTTCCGCGTACCGCGCGACGTGCTGGTCGGTGGTTCCGAACTCGTACTGAATCGCGGTGAGCCGCTTGAAGTAATGGCCGATCGCCAGCTCTTCGGTCATCCCCATCCCGCCGTGCAGCTGCACGGCCTGCTGACCGATGAACCGCGCGGCGCGGCCGACGGTGGCTTTGGCGGCCGACACCGCGCGGGCGCGCGTCGGCTCGTCTTCGTCGAGTTTGAGGATCGCCAGATACACCGCGGCGACCGACTGTTCGAGTTCCATGTACATGTCCACCATGCGGTGCTGCAGCACTTGGAAGCTGCCGATCGGCTGACCGAACTGCTGGCGCTGCTTGCAGTATTCGACGGTGTCCGCCAACACTTTCCGCATGAGGCCGACGGCCTCGGAGCAGATCGCCGCGGCGCCTTCGTCGCGCGCGCGACGCAGCGACGGCCCCGCCCCACCCGGCTCGCCGAGTAACGCCTCCGGGCCGAGCCGCACGTTGTCGAACGTGATGTCGGCGGCCCGCCGGTCGTCGATGGTGCGATAGGGGTGCATCTCGAGGCCCGCTGCGTCGATCTCGGTGAGCAACAACGAGATTCCGTCTTCGGTGTCCGCGGTGACCAACAGGTGGGTGGCCAGCGGCGCGCCCACCGCCATCATCTTCTGACCGTTCAGCACCCAGCCGTCGCCGTCGCGTTCGGCTCGCGTCGAGACGTCCTGCCGGTGATCGGCGGACACCGGTTCGGCATCGGCCAAGGCCACCAGCGCCGAACCGTCGATGATCTTCTCCAACAACGCGGTCGCGGCCGGACCACCGGCACGGTGCAACAGTCCGCCCGCCACCACCACGGTGTCGACGTACGGTTCGATCACCAGCGCATGCCCCAGCTGCTCGGTGATGACCATGAGTTCGGTTGGGCCGCCGCCGATTCCACCGACTTCTTCCGGGAATGTGGCACCGAGGATGCCCAGCTCGGTCGCGAACCCGCGCCAGATGTCCGGCTGCCAGCCGGCACCGGTCTTGGCGGCCGCACGGCTCTTGTCCAGGTCGTAGCGGACGGACAGGAACTTGCCCAGCCCGTCCCGTAGCAGTTCTTGCTCTTCGGTGAGATTGAAGTCCATCTACAGCCCCAGTGCCGCCTTGGCGAGGATATTGCGTTGAATCTCGTTGCTGCCGGCGTAGATTGAGCCGGCCCGGTCGTTGAAGTAGCGCAGTGGCGCCACCGCCTGCCACGGCTCACCGGCGGCGTATCCGTCCGCGGGCGGCACGAATTCGGCGATCCGGCCTCCGGGTGCGGTCACGTGCGGCTGGTAGGCGCGGCCCCACGGTCCGGCCGCCTCCAGTGCCAGTTCGGTGAGGGCCTGGCTGAGTTCGGTGCCCAGGATCTTCAGCATCGACGACGCCGCACCGGGATTGCGGCCCTGCGCCACCGCGGCCAGCACTCGATACTCCAGGATCTCCAACACCTCGGCCCGGATTCGCGCGTCGGCCAACTTATTTGCGAAGGCCGGATCGTCGGCCAGCGCTCCGCCGGCCGGCCCGGGCTGGCGTTGGGCTGCCGTGCCGATCTCCTCCGCCATCACCTGCAGGCCCGGCGCCACCGCGCCGCCACCGCGCTCGAACTCCAACAGGTACTTGGCGACCGTCCAGCCCTGGTCGATCTCGCCGAGCACGTTGGACTTGGGCACCCGCACCTCGTCGAAGAACACCTGGTTCTGTACCTCTTCTCCCGACGTCATCACCAGGGGCCGAATCTCGATCCCTGGCGAGGTCATGTCGATGAGGACGAAGGTGATGCCCTGTTGCTTCTTCTGGGAGCGGGTCGTGCGCACCAGGGCGAACATCCAATTCGCTTCTGTGGCATGGGTTGTCCAGATCTTGCTGCCGGTGCACACCAGGTCGTCGCCGTCGGAGGTGGCGGCCATCGTCAGTGCGGCGAGGTCGGATCCGGCCTCCGGCTCGGAGTAGCCCTGGCAGAAGAACACCTCGCCGGTCAGGATCCGCGGCAGGAAATAGTCCTTCTGCGCGTCGGTGCCGTAGCGGATGATCGCGTGGGCGACCATCCGAATCCCCATCGGCGACAAGGACGGGGCGCCCGCCAGCATCGATTCCCGGGTGAAGATGTAGTGCTGGGTCAGGCTCCAGTCGCAACCGCCGTGTTCGACCGGCCAGGCCGGTGCCGCCCAGCCGCGCTCGTGCAGAATCGCCTGCCACGCCATGCTCGCCTCGTGGTCGGCGTACACACTGGTCATCAGCCGCCCGGCGCGCCGCAGCTCGGGAGTGAGCTTCTGGGTCAGGAAATCCCGGACCTCATCACGGAAGTCCAGCTCGTCCTTCGACCACTGCAAATCCATGGGTTACCGGCCTAGCGTCGTCGCAAGCGAATTGTCGGCGCGAGTCTAGCCCAGCTCGCGGATCAGCCGGCACCCTTGCCGTTGTCGACTCGATAGACCGCGCCGTGGACGGCCGCGGCGTCGTCGCTGGCGAGGAAGGCGATCACGCGGGCGACGTCATCGGGCTGCATCATCCCGCGGGGCGCGGCCGAACGCATGATCAGGTCGTAGTTCGGGTCCTCGGGCGCACTGAATCGCTCGATCTGCGGGGTCATCATGCCGCCGGGGCATACGGCCTTGACGCGCAACCGATCCGCGGTGTACTCGACGGCCAGCGCCCGGGTCAGACCGATCAATCCGTGTTTGGCCGAGCAGTAACCGGCGGAATAGGCCTGGCCTTCGACGCCGGCTATGGAGGCCACGTTGACGATATTGCCGCCGCGGGCCAGCAGGTGTGGCAGCGCGGCCCGGCACAGGTAGAACGGGCCGTTCAGGTTGACCGCGAGGTCTTGGGCCCAGTCGTCGTCGCTCATCGACTCGGTGCGGCGCATCTGGTGCCGGCCGGCGACGTTGACCAGCACGTCGAGTCCGCCGAATTCCGCGACGCATTGTTCGACGGCCCCGCGGCAGGCCTGCGGTTCGGTCACGTCGACGACGGCGTACGCGCCTGCGTCGGCGAACACCTCGCTGAGCCGGTCTTCGTCACGCGCAATGCCGAAAACCTTTGCGCCGCGCCGGGAGAAGAGCCGCGCCGTTTCCGCACCCAACCCGGACGACGCGCCGGTCACCAACACGATCTTGTTTTCGAACGATGTCATGAATTGCCTTTCGACGTAGCTTGCGGTGAGACGAACGGAACCAGCACATCGTCGACGAGGCGGACGATCAACTCGTCGTCGATCGGGTCCCCGGTCACCAGCAGACGGTGCCACAGCACGCTCTGACCGAGCTCGCGGGCAATCTCGACGGGCACGTCGGCGCGCACGTCGCCGCGGGCGATCCCGCGGGCCAACAGCTCGCTCATCTCCTTCTTGCGCCAGCCGATCACGTCGGTGCGGAAGGCCTCGGCGAGTTCGGCATCGTGTGTCGTCGCACCGATCGCGGCCCGGATGACGCCGGCACGCGGACCGGTGAACAGCTGTGCCCACCCGCGCAGGATCGCCAGCATGTCCTGCCGGTAACTGCCGGTGTCCTCGTGCGGGATCGCGGTGACGGCGATGCGCAGCAGGGTGTCGCGCACCAGCGCCCGACCGTCCGGCCAGCGGCGGTAGAGCACCGGCTTGCTGGTGCCGGCGGCCGCGGCGACAGCTTCCATCGTGACGCCCGCCGCACCGTGCTCGGCGACGAGTGAGGCGTGATTCACGCAGTCGGCGAGAAGACGACCGGCATCGATTCCAGGCCGCTGACGAAGTTGGCCGGGCGCAGCGGCAGCTCGGCGCCGTCGGCCAGGGTCAAGTCCGGCATCCGCCGCAACACCGTGCCCACCATGGTGGACAGTTCCAGCCGGGCGAGCTGGTTACCCAGACAGAAGTGGGTCCCGAAGCCGAATGCCAAGTGGTTGTTGGGGTTTCGGCGGATGTCGAACTCCTCGGAATCGGTGAACACCGCCTCGTCGAAGTTGGCCGACTCGAACAGCAGCATGATCTTCTCCCCGGCATGAAGATCGGTGCCGTGAAAGACGTTGTCGGCGGTCAAGGTTCGGCACATGTTCTTCACCGGTGACGTCCAGCGCAGCATCTCCTCGATCGCCGAGCCGAGCAGATCCGGCTCGGCACGCAGCGCCGCCCACTGCTCGGGCCGCTGGATCAGGGCGGCGACCCCACCGGACAGGGTGTGCCGGGTGGTCTCGTCACCCCCGATGAGAATGAGCAGGGTCTCAGCGGTGATCTCGTCGTCGGACAGCCGGCGCCCATCGATCTCGGCTGCCACCAGAACACTGACCAAATCGTCGCCGGGATTTCTGCGGCGCTGCCCGATCAGGTCCTGCATGTGCTGGTTGTAGGCGCCCAGGGACGCCATCGATCGTGTCAGCAGTTCGGGGGAAGCCGTGGAGCTCAGCGCGACGACCATGTCGTCGGACCACGCCAGGAACATGTCGCGCTCCTCGGGCAGTACACCGAGCATGTCGCCGATCACCGCCATCGGCAGCGGCGCGGCGATGTCGGCCACGAAATCGCACTCACCTCGTTCGCAGACCGCGTCGACCAGCGCCTCACACAGCGAACGAATCGAATCTGCATGTGCAGCAACACGTTTGCGGGTGAAGCCGGTGTTGACGAGTTTGCGTCGCAGCAAATGGGCGGGGTCGTCCATGTCGATCATGTGCAGCAGCGGCGGAGTGGCGGGCCGGATGCCGCCGGCATTGGAGAACAGGCCCGGATCTCGTTCCGCATCGATCACAGCCCGGTAGCTGGCGGCGGCGGCGAGCCCGTTGCGATCCCGGAAGACCGGCCGGTGGGTGCGCATCCAGCGGTAGGCCGCGTGCGCCTCGCCGCTCGAATAGAACCGCCCGTCGGTGAGGTCGACGTCGGGCGGTGTCAACACTGTCTGCTTACTGGCCGGCGTTTTGACCCAGCTCGATGGCGTAGGAACTCACGAAACGTCCGGCCGACGGCCCGCCGTTGCAGGATCCGTCGGACTCTCCCGGCCGCTTGATCCAGAGATAAGCATCGGCGTGCCCGCCGGCGGTGGCCGTGGTGGGCGGGGTGCCCAGCGCCCGGCCACTGGGGTTGCACCAGCTCAGCGCGGAGTCGGGTGCGGGTCCGGCACCGTTGCGTCCGGTGTCGATCACGTAGTGCGCGCCGCCCGTCATCCCGGAAATGGCTTCGCCGTAGCCGGTTTCTTCATCGGTGGTGAAGAAGTTGGACACGTTCAGGCTGAAGCCGCGCGCGTGGCCGACGCCCGCGGCGTTGAGCCGGTTGGCCATTTCCTCCGCGCTCACCCAGCGCGAGTGCCCGCCGTCGACGTACACGGCGGCGTTCGGATCACGGGTCAGCGTGTCGACGGCGTAACGGACCAGGTTGTAGCGCTCTTGGCGCTGGTCACCGGACAGGCAGTCCGCCATGGCGAGCGCGTCGGGTTCGACGATGATCGCCACCGGCGAGGCGCCGAGGCCAGAGGAGATCGAGTCGATCCACGCGCTGTAGTCCGCTCCCGAGGAGAAGCCGCCGGAGGCGTAGCTGCCGCAGTCGCGGTGCGGGATTCCGTACAGGGTGATGATCGGCATGCTCCCGGCGGCCTGCGCCGCACCGACGTAACTGGCGACCCGGCCGCCGACGGAGCCGGCCGGAAACGCCTGGTCGAGCCAGTACGACTGGGGGGTGTTGGCGATGGCGGTCAGCTGGGCGCTGGGTGGATTGGCCCCGCGCGCGGCGTTCATCGCCGCCGAACCCGGGTCGACATAGAAGGGCTGCCCGGCCAACGGGTTGCCCGCGTCGACCAGACGCATCGCTGGGGCGGAACCGCTCGGGGTAGCCGTGAAAGCTCCCGCGGCAACGGCCGCCACGGCCAGGCAAGGGACGATCGATCGCGCGACTGCACCAGCAGCTGAGAACATCACGAAAGCAAAATAGTGCCGAACCGTGATAATCGCCAGCGAATCGAGGTTCTAGCAGCCGTGCCCCTCACATCGCCGAGGTCGGGTACGACCATCGCGGCGCGGGTCGGCGTAGGTTGGGTGGCACGGAGCCCGCGCGAACCGCCTGGCGATGTTCTGAGTTTCAGCACGACAGCCAGGGGTAAGCCGTGCCGAGCCGCGAACAACCAGGAGTAGCGCATGACCGACGTTGCCGCTTTGCCGCCCGATCCCGACGACACCCGGGACATCCTCACCGACCGGCAAGGCCACCCGATCTACGACAATCAGAACCAGCGCACCATCGGTGCCCGCGGGCCGGCCACCCTGGAGAATTACCACTACCTGGAGAAGATCAGCCACTTCGACCGCGAACGCATACCGGAGCGGGTGGTGCACGCTCGAGGCTTCGTCGCCTACGGCTACTTCGAAGCGACCGGAAAGTGGGGCGACGAGCCGATCGCGAACTACACCAGGGCCAAGCTATTCGCCGAACCGGGCAAGCGCACCGACCTGGCCATCCGGTTCTCCACCGTCATCGGGGGCCGCGACTCGTCGGAGGCGGCGCGCGACCCCCGCGGGTTCGCGGTCAAGTTCTACACCGAAGACGGCAACTGGGATCTGGTGGGCAACAACCTCGGCGTCTTCTTCATCCGCGACGCGGTGAAGTTCCCCGACGTCATCCATGCGCTCAAGCCGGATCCGGTCACCTTCCGACAGGAGCCCGCCCGCATCTTCGACTTCATGTCCCAGACCCCGGAGTCGATGCACATGCTGGTCAACCTGTTCTCTCCCCGCGGCATCCCGGCCAACTACCGCACCATGCAGGGCTTCGGCGTCAACACCTACCGGTGGGTCAACGCTGACGGGGAGTCGCGCCTGGTGAAGTACCACTGGATGCCCAAGATCGGCGTGCAGAGTCTGACCGAGGCGGACGCCGCGGCCATCCAGGGCCAGGACCTCGGCCACGCCAGCCGAGATCTCTACGAGGCCATCGAGAACGGCGACTTCCCGGAATGGCAGCTGCTCGTGCAGATCATGAGCGATGACGACCACCCCGAGTTGGACTTCGACCCGCTCGACGACACCAAAGTGTGGCCCGAGAACGAATTCCCACCGAAGCTGGTCGGCACGATGGTGCTCAACCGCAATGTCTCCAACTTCTTCAACGAAAACGAACAGTCCGCTTTCGGCACCGGGGTGCTGGTCGACGGGCTGGAGTTTTCCGACGACAAGATGCTGGTCGGGCGGACGTTCTCCTATTCCGACACCCAGCGTTACCGGGTGGGTGCGAACTATCTGCAACTGCCGGTGAACCAGCCCAAGCACGCCAAGGTGGCGACCAATCAGCAGGGCGGACAGATGCAGTACGGCGTCGACAACAACGGCGCCAATCCGCACGTCAACTACGAGCCGTCCATCACCGGCGGCCTGCGGGAGGCCACCAGCCCCCTACCGGACGAGGTCGGTCCCGAGATCCGCGGGCGGTTGACCAAGAAGCGGATTCCGCGGACCGACGACTACACCCAGGCCGGACAGCGTTATCAGCTGATGGAGCAGTGGGAGAAGGACGACCTGGTGCTCAACCTGGTCGACGGCATCTCCGAGGCGGTGCGCGAGGTCCAGGAGCGCATGGTCTGGCACTTCCTGATGTGCGACGACGAGCTCGGCACCCGGGTCGGCGAGGGGCTGGGCATCACCCCGGACGACGTGCGGCATCTGGAGCCGTTGAGGTCCCAGACGCTGTCGGAGGACGAAGAGCAGCGTCGGGCCAACCTCGGCAAGAACGGACCGCGCGACGTCGCAGGGCTGACGATGACGCACTGCGTGCCCAACAAGCACGTCGCCGCGGCACAGTCCTAGGTCAGGCGGCGAGCAGGTCGTCGATCTGGTTGATCGCCGCCGACGCGCCCTCGACCACGCCCATGTCCAGCACCTGCTGAAGCGCCTCGGCGGATGCGTACGTGCTGACGAATACCGCGCGGGTGCCGCCGTTGTGCTCGGTGAAGGTGTAGACGTTGCGGGAGACCGGCAGCTCGGGGTTGGGGTTGAGGTCCGAGTCGGCGAAGCCGTCGACGAAGGAGAAGCTGGTCGGCTCGTCGACCGCCGTGACCTCCCAGTACCCGGCGTGCTTGTCGCCCTCCGGCCCGGTCATGTAATACGTGACGCGACCACCGGGCGTGAGGTCGTGATCGACCACAGTCGCCGGATAGGTCGGCGGCCCCCACACTTTCTCCAGTTGACGCGGGTCGGCGTAGATCTGCCAGATCCGCTGCACCGGGGCCGCGAAGTCGGCGGTGATGGTCAGGGTCAAGTTGTCGAGGTCTTGTTGGACGTCGGTCACGGGCATGGTTCAGTCCTCCTTCGGGTCCGATGAGATGAGTTCGTCGATACTCGCGACGCGATGCCGCCAGATCTGTTCCAGCTCGGTGAGCATCGAGGCCACCGACCGCACCGCTGTCACGTCACCGCTGGCCAGCTGCTCGCGACCGGTGCGTCGCTTGGTGAGCAGGCCGGCCCTCTCCAGCACGGCGACGTGTTTTTGGACCGCGGCGAAGCTCATCTCGTAATTCACCGCGAGCGCAGAAACCGAGTGCTCCCCGGTCAGTACCCGGCGCATGATGTCGCGCCGGGTCCGGTCGGCGAGCGCGTGGAACAAGGCGTCAGCCCTGTCCTCGATGTCCACGGTCACGAGTCCAAACATACAACCAATCGGTTGTATGTTGTCAACCCCTCGCCCTTCTGTAGTCCGGCATAGACCCGCCGGTTGTGGGTATGCGGGACGGATGAGCGAATCTCCTTCTGTCGCAGGCAGCACCGTGGTGATCACCGGGGCGTCCAGTGGTTTCGGTCGCGGCACGGCTTTGGAGCTGGCCCGGCGGGGCGCGAAAGTCGTTGTGGCAGCACGCCGTCAGCATGTCCTCGACGAGCTCGCCGCCGAGATCGAGGCGGCCGGTGGGACGGCCGTCGCGGTTCCGACCGACGTCAGCGAAGCCGGTGACATAGCCAAACTCGCCGCTGTGACGCTGGAACGGTTCGGTGGCTTCGACGTCTGGATCAACAACGTCGGCGTCGGGGCGCTCGGATTGTTCTGGGACATCCCCATCGAAGACCACGCCCGCCTCGTCGACGTGAACCTCAAGGGTCTGATCTATGGGACCCACGCCGCGTTGCTTCAGTTTCGCGCACAGGGCAAGGGCACCTTGATCAACATCGGTTCGGTGGACAGCGAAGTTCCGTTGGCCTACCAAAACACGTACGCCGCCACCAAGGCGGCGGTGCTGAGCCTCGGACGTTCGTTGACCGAGGAATTGCGACTCAACGGTGACACCGACATCAAGGTCGCCACCATCATGCCGTGGGCGGTGGACACACCGTGGTGGACGCACGCGGCGAACTACACCGGCCACGCACCGCGGATGGCGGCGATGGACGACCCGAAGATCGTCGTCGAAGCCATCGTGAAAGCCTGCACCGATCCGAAGGAACAACAACCCGTCGGGGTGAAAGCGCACGCCGCCAACATCTCTCACGAACTCTTCCCGGGCCTCACCGAGCGGATGTCCGGCAAGACCGCCAAGTCGGAGATCGAGAAGGCCGACCCGGTGCCGCGCAACTCCGGTTCCATCCACGAACCGATGGCCGAAGGCACCACGGTCGGCGGCGGGATTCGCGACCGGATGAAGCGCGAGGACAGCAGCGACTGACGAGCCGCTAGTGCCCGGAGAATTCGTCCATCGAGTTGTAGACGCCGACGCGGCGTAGGTAGAGGTCCCGCAGCCGGATCGGCAGCACCGCGGTCAGGACCTTGTTCATCTTCGACGTCCACGGCATCACGACGAACGGGTCACCGGCGAGCATCGCGGCCCAGGTGCGGTCGACGACGTCTTCCTGCTCGAGCATCGGCGTGAACAGGATGCCCTTCGCGCCGTCGAACATGCCGGTGTTGATGTAGGTCGGGCAGACAGTGGTGACCTTCACCTGGTCGTGGCCGGCCTGTTCCAGCTCGAGCCGTACCGAGTCGGAGAAGCCGATCGCCGCCCACTTGGAGGCCGAGTACGCGGCCATCCGGGGGATGGCGTTCAGACCCGCCGACGATGCGATGTTGACGACACGACATTGGATGTTGGACTCGATCATCGCCGGCAGGAACTCCCGCAGCACCCGCATGGGGCCGATGGAGTTGACTTCCATGGTCAGCGTGAAGTCGCGTGGTTCGTTCTCCCAGAAGTAGCCGTTGCCGCGCACGATGCCCGCGTTGTTGAACAGCACATGGATCGCGCCGACGTCGGTACGGACCCGTTCGGCAGCCTCGGCCACCCGATCCTGCGAGGTGACGTCGACGGTGTCGTAGTGGACCTTGCCCCCGGCCGCTTCCAATTCGGTCGCGGTCTCTTTGAGCGCCGCCTCGTTGGCGTCCCAGAGGACCACCGAAGCGGCGCTTTCCTTGACGGCATTGGTGGCAAAGAGTTTGCCGAGGCCCATCGCGGCCCCGGTGACCAGAACGTTGGTTCCCTTTACGGACTCCATCTGCTGAGCTCCTCTACGGCGTCGTGCGCGAAGCGATCGGATAGCTCTATATACCCCGTTCGCGCACCGCCGAAGAAGAATTTCGTCAGACGGTATTCGCGACGGCTCGGTCGGCCCAACCTGAGTCCGCCACCACATCGGTAAAGTCGATCCGCGGTCCGTTGTTGATCGACTCGTGCAGGTGCGCGGGGAACGAGAACGGGGGCGCTTTCCCCGGATTGGCCCGAACGTCCTCGGCGATGGCCCGGGCGATCGCATAACCCAGATCGAGGCGGGGCCATCCGGCCAGCACCCGATCGGTGAAACCGGTTGAGAGACGGTGCCTTTCCCTGCCGTCGATATCCAGCGAGATTCCGCGGTGCGCGGAGGACTGGACGGGGCCGAAGCGATGCGCCAGACCGACACTGGTGTGCAGCGCGATCGCTTGCCACACGGTGTCCAATCGGTCGTCGGGCAGCGCGTGCTCGCGGAGGAAACGCACGGCGGCATCGGCTCCCTCGACCTCGAAACGCTGATCACCCGCGCCGTAGGCGGTCACACCGAGGTCGTGCAGGATGCAGGCGAGGAAGAGCAGTTCCTCGTCGTAACCTGCGCCGCCGTCAGCGGCGGCCAATTCTCGCGCGAACAGGTAGCTGCGCACGCAATGATTGGCTAGATACGGCGGTGAGACGTCGTGCAGTAAGGCCATTGCGGCCGAACAGATTTCCGTGTCCGGGAATGCCCACTGGACGAGCTGGCCAGTGTTGAAGTCGCTCATCAGATCACCGTGCCGAACCTGCACGGATCTGTACCAGTGGGTTCATTGCCAGAATCCGCCGGGATCTGGACAGACTTACCGGGTCGGCGGGCGGCAAAGGGTGTCACCGTGCACTGCCTGGTAGGTGCCCGCGTTAGTGTGCTGGGGTCTGCCTCAGAGAAAAGTTGAATTTGATGACCACAGCAGAAGCGTCGGCGATCGAATCACGGGTCGGCCACTTCTACCAGATGGACAACACCTACCTGGTCGGCCGGGAGAAGGTACGCGAGTACGCCCGTGCCGTGCAGGACTATCACCCTGCACACTGGGACGTCGCTGCCGCCGCCGAGTTGGGATATCCGGACCTGGTGGCCCCGCTGACGTTCACGTCGGTGCCGGGCATGGCCTGTAACCGGCGCATGTTCGAATCCGTCGTCGTCGGCTACGACACCTATGTGCAGACCGAAGAGGTCTTCGAGCAGCACCGCCCCATCGTGGCCGGCGACGAACTCGTCGTCGATGTCGAACTGACGGCCGTGCGCAAAGTCGCCGGCCGAGAACTGATCACGGTGACCAACACCTTCACCGACCTCTCCGGCGAGCGGGTCCACACCCTGCACACCACCGTCGTCGGTGTCACGACCGAGGAGGTCGATCCCGCCGTCAAGGCCGCCGTGCAGAACGCGATGATGCACGACGTCAAGGTGATGGTGAACGAGGCTGACGACGCGTCCTACCGGAAGACCGTGCGTCCCGACGGCGAGATCCGGATTGCCGACGGAGGCGACCGCACCCCCGGGACGCCGTCCTTCGATGATCTGCAGGTGGGCGACGAGCTGCCCTTACAGACCGCCCATCTGTCCCGCGGGGACGTGGTGAACTATTCCGGCGTCGCCGGTGACGCCAACCCGATCCACTGGGACGAGAACCTCGCCAGGCTGGCCGGGCTGCCCGACGTGATCGCGCACGGGATGCTGACCATGGGTCTGGGTGCCGGATTCGCCTCAGCGTGGTCGGGTGACCCGGGAGCGGTCACCCGGTACGCGGTGCGGCTGTCGGCGCCCGCGATCGTGTCGGCCATCGAGGGCGCCGACATCGAATTCAGCGGCCGGGTCAAGTCGTTGAACCCGGAAACCCGCACCGGTGTCGTCATCGTCGGCGCGAAATCGGGCGGGCGGAAGATCTTCGGGTTGGCGACGCTGGACGTGCGCTTCCGCTGACCCGGCGGTAGCGCGTCTGCTGACGCAAATGTTCTTAGGCACAACAATATCGGGTTCGCGCGCGGACTGAATGCGACAATCCGGGTTTCCGATGCAGCTGTCGGCAAGTTTCGCGCGGGCCAAACCGGGTTACGCACTGCATTGATGGCGGCACGGACAGGGTGCCCAGCATCGCAGAGAAAGTCCAACGATGACGGCCAACGTGACCGAGAAATTGATCGATTCGCATCTGGTCTCAGGTGAGCTGAAACCGGGTGAGGAGATCGCCATCCGGATCGACCAGACGCTGACCGAGGACGCGACGGGCACGCTGGTGATGCAGGAACTGGAAGCGCTCGACCTGGACCGCGCCCAAACCGAGGTCAGCGTGCAATACGTCGACCACAACTTGCTGCAGACCGACGAGAAGAACGCCGAGGACCACGAGTACTTGCGTACCGCCGCGCAGCATTTCGGCTTGTGGTTCTCCAAGGCGGGCAACGGGGTGTCGCACCCGACGCACATGCAGCGCTTCGGCATTCCCGGCAAGACGATGGTCGGCTCGGATTCGCACACGCCGGCGGCGGGCTCGCTCGGCATGCTGGCGATCGGGGTCGGCGGTTTGGAGGTGGCCGTCGCCATCGCGGGCAAGCCGCTGCATCTACGCATGCCCGAAGTGTGGGGCGTGCGGCTGGAAGGCGAACTGCCGCAATGGTGTTCGGCCAAAGACGTGATCCTGGAGATGTTGCGCCGCCATGACGTCAAGGGTGGGGTGAACCGCATCATCGAGTACTACGGGCCGGGATTGGCCAGTGTTACCGCGATGGACCGACACGTCATCGCCAATATGGGTGCCGAACTCGGCGCCACCACGTCGGTGTTTCCCAGCGACGACGCCATCCGGGACTTCCTGCGCGCCGAGGGCCGCGAGGATGACTGGGTCGAGCTACTGGCGGACGACGGCGCGGACTACGACGTCGACGAGACCATCGATCTTTCCGAACTCGAACCCTTGATCGCCAAACCATCGTCGCCCGGCAACGTGGTACCGGTACGGGAAGTAGCGGGCGAGCCGATCGGCCAGGTGGTGATCGGGTCGAGTGCCAACCCCGGCCTTCGTGACTTCGCGATCGCCGCGGCGATGGTCGACGGTCGTCAGACCTCACCCGAGGTCAGCTTCGACATCAACCCGACCTCGCGCCAGATTCTGGCCGACCTGATGTCCATGGGTGCGACGACCTCCCTGGTGATGGCCGGTGCCCGCATTCACCAGGCGGGGTGCATGGGCTGCATCGGAATGGGTCAGGCGCCGGCGACCGGACACAACTCGCTGCGCACCATGCCACGCAATTTCCCGGGCCGGTCGGGCACCAAGGAAGACAAAGTGTGGCTGTGCTCGCCCGAGACAGCCGCCGCTTCGGCGCTGACCGGAGTGATCACCGACCCGCGGGACTGGGCTCGCGACGAAGACGTGGAGTACCCGACGTTGAATCTCCCGGAGAACAGCAGCGTCAACACCGCGATGCTGGTGCCGCCGTTGGACCCTGACGAGGCGGCGGAGGTCGATCCGGTCAAGGGGCCCAACATTTCTGGGCTGCCCGACCTGGAGCCAATTCCCGACGAATTCGAGGCCCCGGTGCTGTTGAAGGTCGGTGACAACATTTCCACCGACGAAATTTCTCCCGCTGGCGCCCGCGCACTGCCGTTTCGGTCGAACATCCCGAAGCTCGCGACGTTCGCCTTCACCCAGGTCGACGAGTCCTACCCCGACCGCGCCCAGGAGACCGAGGAAACCGGCCACGTCATCGTCGGCGGCGACAACTACGGTCAGGGTTCCTCGCGCGAGCACGCGGCCATCGCGCTGCGCCACCTCGGGTTGCGGGTCGTCATCGCGAAGTCGTACGCCCGCATCCACTGGCAGAACCTCGCCAACTTCGGGGTATTGGCGTTGGAGTTCGCCCATCCTGACGACTACGACAGCATCGAGCAGGACGACACCTTGGCGTTCAGTGACCTTCGCGAGGCGCTGGACAGATCCGATCGCATTACCGTCAAGAACGTCACGCAGGACACGACAATTGAAGTGTGTCACCGGCTTTCGCCGCGACAAGTCGAATACATCCTGGCCGGCGGACTTATCCCGCAGTTGACGAAGGAAGACGACTGACCCCGCTGGAGCATTCGGACGAACCCTTGGCTTTGGGTGTGAACACTGGGCTTTGCCGGGGCAGCCTTGGCGGGATTTCGCGTCGTGGCCTCACGCCGAAAGCCGCTGCGTCACAATCAAATCCGACACCGAAATCGTGACGCAGCCAAACGTCTTACGCTGCCGCAGGAAACGGTGCTCTGCCGGTGAAGTCAAGGTTAGACCCAGAACACCGTTCCCCGGCGCGACCTCGTTCCGCGAAGGTGCGCTCGAGCCTCGCCTGGCCAGTGGCCAGGAAACCCCAGCGACACCGACGCCGTTGTCGGACATGCCTTAGTTTGGCTAGCCCGCTATCGATTCGCGCACGTCGAGCAAATGCCATATCCGCCGCCGCGCGCCCGGCGCCCCAGCCGGCGCCGTTGGACGCTGCCACCGGATGCGGCCTCGTCGATGGGAACAGACGGGCGGTGAACTCCTCGACCTTTTGGCTGGTGGCCGCCAGAACGGGGAGCAGCCGACGATCTTGTTTGATCTCTTCGGTGACCGATGCGCTGGTGCTGTCGAGCCGTTCGCCGATGCGCTGGGCGTAGGCGACGAGGAACGAATGCCGAAACGACCGGGTTCGGGTCTGACCGTCGGCGCCGCTGCGTCGTCCAGCAGCGAGCATGGCTCGGTTGGCTTGCACCAACAGCGATGTGGTGAGTAGCTCGACCAGGTTGAGGTCGGTGTCGGAACCGACGACGGTGGCCAGTCCGAGATTCTCCACCCACACTGCGCGACAGCGGTTGGCTTGGCATACTGCGTGCACCAGCACCGCCTTGGCAGCGGCGTAGGGATTCTCGATCCAGATCCGTCGAGCACCCGCCACCGGCGCCCGGCCACGGTCGTGATCGGCGATCGCTTCATGTAGCGAGTGCCTGCTCATCAGTTCTTGCGCCTTGGCTGAGAGGGCTTCCGCTTCGTCGGGGAATCCCGTGGCCTCGGCCTTGGCCAGCAAAGCGCGCACCTTGGCGAGCGTCTTCTCGTCGACGTTGCTCACTGTCGATGGGATGTGTCTGTAGGCACCGGGTGGCGGCAACAGAACCGCGAGGGCAGGAAGTCTCCCGAGCAGAGTCAACACTGCCAGGACGGCGGTCAAAGCTGCATGGCGGTCGACGCCGTTCGCCGTTGCCCAGCGCCCCATCTGCGGTACCTGCGCTACGGGACCGACGACGGTTGCAATATCGGCGAGGTCCGACCGCCATTTCGGGTGCAGTGTCGCGACCGCGTACCGCTGGGACTCAACGACGATGGCCTCGTCGAGGTAGCGGGCGTCGGCTGACTGCAACTTGCGTCGGGCGATCTCGTGCAGGTCCGAGGGCAACCAGCCGTGCTCCCAGGCCGCTCTGATCGCCTCTTGCACGGCGAGCTCGGCCGCAATGTCGAGGTCACTTTCGGACGTCCCGTACTCGGCGAGAATGTCAGCGGCGTGCCGTGCCGCGTGGTCATCAGGACACGAAGCGGCCTGGCTCAAGGCCAAGACGAGGCGTTGAAGGAGTAGCACCCGGTCCGGACCCGGGGAAAAGCCAGCGCGTTCTCGTCCGGCTGCGCCCCGACGCCGGTTCTTCTGCTTGGCTGCCCGCTTCTCACGGTTGCGTCGACTCATGCTTGGAGTCTGCCCACGGGGTGTGACAACTTTCGGTTGCAGCGCCGTCGGCTAGAGCGGATGGCGGGTCACCCGCGAACTTCACCTTCAGCGGTGGTGAGCCAGTGAGCCGATCGGCTCACTCCTCGACGGCGTTTTGGTCCAGATTTCGATTCGAGGGCACCGTCGACCGCGGCGACCGTCGCCGCGGAATCCGGTCTGCGATGCCACTGAGTGAGTTGATCATCCTGTTGAGGGTGTCGACAGCAGACTCCAGGGTGTCAGCCGTGGGTGTCAACCTCTCCACCGCGGGCGCCAGCCGGCTCAGGATTTCAGCGGCTTCGGTGAATTGTTCGAGCGGTCCATCCTTTGCCAGCAGCTTGTCGATGACACCGTCCTGTGCGAACATCCGCTCGATAACGCCGTCCTCTGCGAATATCCGCTCGACCGGCCCGTCCTTGGCGAGCAGCCGATCTGCGAGCCCACCGGGCTCCAGGATCCGCTCCAGGGCGCTACCTTCGACGGATACCCGATCGAGAAGTCCGCCGGGTGCGGTCAACAGGTCGACAACTCCGCCCGCACGCATCAGCTTGTCCGCCGGCCCGCCGCGGGCCAGAGCGCGCCCCATCGCCCTGTCGCTTTCGGTGAATTCGGCAACTCGATTGGCGCCCACGATCGCGCCCCGCAGCGGAAATACGTCGGTAATCGAGTCTGCTGTCTTCGGGGCTTCCCCGCCCAAGGATTGCTTCACAGCCCCGAGCGCGATGGTCGCAGTGGCGAGTCCGGCGTCGGCCACCGCGACACCGGCCCGCGCCGGGGCCATCGCTACGCCGGCGATGAGTTTGCTGAGGTTCACCCGACAAGTGTATGGCGCGGGTGTCGTCTTCGGGGGCGACGGGACCAGCACGGCTGACAGTGGTCCGTCGACGCCTCCGCCATTCATCCACGCCGGAGCGCCAAATCGACTGCAAAATGTCATTTTTGGCTGCATCTACAGATACTGCTGGACGGGTTGTTGCGCACTGCCTCGCGCCCGTTGAATCGCGGGAGATCGCTACATGTTGCTCGTATCGCACTTCCAACGGCAACGGCACGAGACGTCCTGCGTCACATGACAAGTGCCCCACAGTGGTCCGAATGTGCGCGCTGCGTCGATTGGTTTGCTGGTCGGAGAAGGCGAACGAGAACTGTTCGCGCAGATTGGATTTCACGACCAGGCCGGTCGGATTTCGACACGCCACCACGGCACAGTGTCGTCGAGCAGACTCATTGCGCGGCCGACCTGAAGGGGGCCGACCCCGACCCTATTGCCGATGTCTCCGTAGGCCGTGCGGAGCCAAAAGGAAGGGTTTGGACGTCTTCCGGACATCATCGACGATGCTCACCTAGTCCTCAGCCAGCGGGCGGGTAGGTGAGGTGGCCGTCATCGACATGGGCGAAGTCGCTCAACGTCGCTCGGGTTGTGGTCGTTGCGGACATAATGTGGCGGACCTCGGCTCCAGCGACGATCAGCGCATCGGTGATCAGCCTGCGGTGACAGCGCCAAGGAACCGCCTCGCTGCACATGATCGCCGGACGTTGCTGGTCGCTGAGCTCGAGCAGCTCGCCCAGTCCATCGGCGAACTCGGTGGTTTGCATGTAATCGGCGTAGTCACGGAACGCCTTGACTCGCCACGCACCGTTCGGGCTTTCGACACCAGCCGGGGTATGACGCCGGCCACCCAGTTTCTGAATCCATCGGTAGCCAATGTCGGCCGGCATCTCCTCGATTATCGCCGCTTTGTTCCACTGCGGAAACTTCCGTGACGCCGGGTAGGAGCGCACATCGACCAGAACGGTGATCGCGGTGCCGCGCAACATGGCGATTACGTCCTCGAACGCGCGTGTTGAATGACCGATCGTCCAGACACGAGGGGCCATCTTGAAACCTTCCCTGCGGTCGTAGGCGATCCGAACGCATCGAGCATTTCCCCCGGGGCGACGGCGATCGCCGTGCCGTAGCAGCCCGCCAACGGATTATCGACGGTGTTGGGAGCTGATGCCGAAGGTGTCGGAGTCGGCGAGCACGGTGTAGATCTCCCACTTCTCCGCGCCAGGCCCGGTGACCCAGACCTTGTCCTGGGTGGCGAAGCAGCAGGTGGTGCCGAACTCTTCCTCGGTGAACATGCCGACGTCGGTTAGCCGGGCGATCTCGGTGTGCACGACGTCACTGGACTCGACCTCGACCCCGAGGTGATTCAGGGCGCCGCCCTGGCCGGGGTTCTCCAACAGGACCAGCTTCAGTGGCGGGTCGGCGATCGCGAAGTTGGCGTACCCCGGTTTGATCTTGGCGGGCTCGGCGTTGAACAGCTTGGAGTAGAACGTGATTGCCGCGTCGAGGTCATCGACGTTGAGTGCGAGCTGAACACGAGACATCGGAGCCACCCTCTAAGTTGTGAGACATATATCGAACTTGCTGATCCGTTCGACTGTGTCTACCTTTTTGATATATGTCAAGACAGAGTGACAGGATGGTGTGATGCCGAAAGCGTTGCCGGTGATCGATATGACCTCACCGGTGTGTTGTGCGCCGGTCGCGTCGGGCCCGATTAGTGATGCCGATGCGTTGCAGGTGGCGTTGCGGCTCAAGGCGCTGGCCGATCCGGTGCGAGTGAAGATCGTGTCGTATCTGTTCAGTTCCCCGGTGGGAGAAAAGATTTCCGGCGAATTAGCAGCCAGCCTGGATTTGAGTGAATCGACGGTCAGTCACCATCTGACCCAGCTGCGCAAAGCCGGGTTGGTGACCTCGGATCGTCGTGGCATGAACATGTTTCATCGGGTGCGTCCCGAAGCGCTGCAAGCTCTATGCACCGCCCTGGATCCGAACTGCTGCCGGTAGAGAGCCTCTCGAAAGGTTCTCGGCTGGGAGTTGGGCGGTGTGGTCTGCTGCGGAATGTTTGTGATGGCAAAACACGTCGTGACCTGCCGGGCAGGGATAGCATCGCGCCCGTTGGGCGGGTGAGTGGGGCAGTTCCTGGGGGTCTCCTGACGACCAGGCTGGTGATAATCCCTAGGGCGAAGAGTGGTGCACGGTGTCGGTGGCGCCGCCGAATTTACCAATGCTGACGACGGAGGCGAAGAACGCGAAGACTGGTCGGCGCGTCACTGGGCCTTTGGGTTCTTGCCCGAAACAGATCGTCGGATTTGTGCATTGGCCTCGTCGTTACGGAAGCTGACCGGGGTCTCCCCCCTCGCCTCCGTCGCCTCCTGCACCAGGACCGTGGTCCGGGGGTTCCCCAGGTCCGCCCGCAGTCCCGGGGTTGCCGGGGACGGTGACTGCACCGTTGGAGCTGGAGCCGCCGGCGCCACCGTTGCCCCCGTTGGCGCCGCTGCCGCTTGCGTCTAAGAACGGAAAGTCCGAGTCATAGCCATCGCCGCCTCCGCCCCCAACACCGCCATCACCGCCGAATCCACCCCTGCCGGAAGTGCCATTACCGCCGTTGCCGCCGAAGCCACCGTGACCGCCGTCGCCGGCCGAACCACCCGCGTCCAAAACGCCGCCGCCGGGGCGGCCGTCACCGCCACGGCCGCCGTCACCGCCCGATGCCCCGGTGCCCCCATTGCCGCCGGAGCCGCCGATCCCACCCGCGCCGCCGTCGGTGAAGGGAAAGCCACTACTGTCCCCGCCGCTCCCGGCTTCGCCGCCGTCGCCGCCCGCGCCGCCGTTCCCGTTGCGCACCGTTCCTGCGCCTCCGTCGCCGCCGTCGGCGCCTTGACCTCCCCAGCCGCCGCCGCCGCCGTTGCCAAACGAAGTCGTAGCCCCATTGGCGCCGGCTCCACCGGCGCCTCCCTTGCCGCCGTCTCCGCCAGTGCTACCCGCGCCGCCGAGCCCAGCCCGTCCGCCATTGCCACCGTCTCCACCCCGGTCGCCGTCGCTTGCTACGCCGCCGTTACCGCCGTTACCGCCGTTACCGCCGTTGCCGCCGGCGCCGTCGGTGCCGGCCGGGGCGAAGGGCCCGCCACCGGCGTGGCCGCCGGCCCCGCCGTCACCGCCTCGGCCGGCGTTGCCGCCGTTACCGCCGAGGCCGGTACCACCGCCGGCGGTGCCCAGAGCACCGTTGCCGCCGATGCCACCGGCCCCACCATCACCGCCGTTACCGTTGGCTCCGCCGCCGCCCAGGAACGCCTCACCGCCGGCGCCGCCCTCACCGCCGTGG
>NZ_JCALDY010000071.1:0-248 GCF_059813095.1 Mycobacterium sp. NGS22 | reverse complement strand
GGGTAGGCCTCACGCTTTTGAGCGTGAAAGCTTGGCGTTGAGCGTGAAAGCTTGGCGTTGAGCGGGTAACCAGGGCGGAATTTCCGACGATTTCCCACCCAGGCTTCACTCCGAACGCCCAGGCTTCACACTCAACGCCCAGGCTTCACTCCCCACGCCCGGGCTTCGCACTCAACGCCAGACTTCACTCCGAACGCCCAGGCTTCACACTCAACACCCGGGCTTCACTCCCAAAACGCCGGGCTTCA
>NZ_JCALDY010000070.1:0-310 GCF_059813095.1 Mycobacterium sp. NGS22 | reverse complement strand
GCCGATGCGGTCACGGCGTTGATGGGCACGCTGGGTTCGCGTCTGGTGCAACTCAAACCCTATGACCCTGAATCCAAGGGGATCGTGGAGCGAGCCAACCGCTATCTGGAGACCTCGTTTCTGCCCGGGCGCAGCTTCGCTTCACCGGCAGACTTCAATGCTCAACTGGGGCAATGGCTTCCGATCGCCAACGCTCGTCGGGTGCGAGTCTTGGATGGTCGTCCGGTGGACTTCCTCGACGCCGACCGAGCCCAAATGCTGGGCCTGCCGCCGGTAGCGCCGGTCACCGAGACGCTGACCTCGATGCGGC
>NZ_JCALDY010000007.1:0-249241 GCF_059813095.1 Mycobacterium sp. NGS22 | reverse complement strand
TCAGACCCGCGCCGCCGGTACCGCCGGCGCCGCCGCCACCGGCATTGCCCGCATTTCCGCCAGCGCCGCCGTCGCCGGCGGTGGTGCTGCCGGAGCCCTTGGTATTACCGCCGGCAACACCCTTACCGCCGTCTCCACCGGCACCTGCGTTCCCACCGTTGCCGCCTAGGCCGCCGCTGCCCGCGGGCGCCTTGGTGGCGCCGGTGCCCCCGGTGCCCCCGGTACCGCCAACGCCGGCGTTGCCGCCTTGACCACCCTGACCCCCGGATCCGGCTGCCGCGCCAGCGCTGTTGCTGCTACCGCCGACCGCCCCGTTACCGCCGAGGCCGCCCTTGCCGCCGTTGCCGCTGTTGCCCCCGGTGCCGCCGGTCCCGCCGATACCACCGACGCCGGCCGCACCACCGGTGCCACCTTGGCCGCCTTTACCGCCTTGCCCGCCGGTGCCGCCCTGGCCGCCGTCCGGCGCGTCCACCACGCCGGTATTGGGTTGCACCGCATTGCCGCCGGTGCCGCCGTCGCCCGCGTTGCCGGCCGTGCCACCGGTGCCGCCTTTACCGCCACTGCCACCTGGTCCGCCGGCGTCACCACCGCCGCCCCCCGCGCCGCCATTGGCGCCGGTACCGCCGGAGCCGCCCGTGCCTCCCGCGGGAGCCGCAGCCGTGCCGCTTATGCCGCCGCCACCGTTACCGCCGTTGCCGCCGGTGCCGCCCGTACCGCCGTCGCCGCCGTCGCCGCCGGTACCGCCGTTGGCGCCTGCGGCTCCGCCGGCACCGCCTTTGCCGCCGTCGCCACCCACGATGCCGTTTCCGCCGGGCAGGCCGTTGTTGGAGCCCTGGTTGCCGCCGCCGCCACCCTTGCTGCCGTTGCCGCCGTCGCCGCCGTCGCCGCCGTTGCCGCCGACGCCCAGCGCACCCGCGGTGCCACCGTTGGCCGCGCCGCCAGCCCCGGCCGCGCCTCCGGCCCCGCCGGCGCCGCCCTTGCCGCCGGTGACCTGGAGCGTGTTGCTAACGGAGGTGTTGCTGCCGCCGTTGCCACCGTCGGCGCCGTTCCCACCGTGACCACCGGTGCCCCCGGTACCGCCCGTGCCGCCGGCCCCACCGCCGGCACCGCCATTGCCACCCGCTCCGCCGTCAGTGCCGTCCCCAGGGCTGGCGTTAAAGATGAAGGTGTTCTTGCCGTTGGACCCGACGCTGCCCTTGGCTCCGTTGCCGCCGTTGCCGCCGTCGCCGCCGGCTCCGAGAGCGCCGGCCTTTCCGCCACCTCCAGTGCCCGCCGCACCGCCGAGCCCGGCCGCGCCGCCCATGCCGCCGTCCCCGCCTTTGCCACCCGCATTGCCGTTGCCGACGGCGTCCGCGCCGTTGCCGCCCAGACCGCCGGTGCCGCCCGCCCCGCCGGTGCCACCGGTACCGGCGACACCGCCCGGTACCGCCGCCCCGCCTTGGCCGCCGCCGCCACCTTTGCCGCCTGCGAACCCATTGGTGCCGTTGGTACCGGGGACAGAGGCGTTGGTGCCGCCCGCGCCCTTGCCGCCGTCGCCGCCGTTGCCTCCGGTGCCGCCGGCACCGACACCCCCACCGAGCCCGCCGTTGGAGAGGAAGCCGGATACCCCGGCGGAGCCGCCAGGTCCGGCGGCTCCTCCGGTGCCTCCGGTGCCTCCGGTGCCGCCGATGCCGACGGAGCTGTCGGCGCCCAACCCTCCGGTGCCACCGGTCCCGCCCTGGCCGCCGAGGCCGCCGGCACCGCCGTGGCCGAACAACACCGGTCCGGCGCCGCCTTGCCCGCCGGCACCACCGTTACCGCCCAGCCCGCCGGAGCCGCCTACCACGGCGGGGTTCAAAGAGTCGATGCCGGGACCGCCATTGCCACCCTGGCCGCCGGCTCCGCCGACACCGCCGTTCATGAACAACCCGCCCGCCCCGCCGTTGCCGCCGGTGCCGCCGTCGCCTGCCATGCCACCGCCGAGCGCGCCGGGCGCACCGATGCCGCCGGCCCCACCGTTGCCACCCGCCCCTAGCAGGAAGCCGGCGTTGCCGCCGTCGCCGCCGTGACCGCCGGTGCCACCGCCCGCGCCGCCCTGGCCGCCTTGACCGCCGAAGCCCCCGTTGCCGATCAGCAGCCCGCCGTTGCCGCCGTGTCCGCCCAGCCCGCCGAGACCGGCGGCGGCCCCCACGCCGCCGAGTCCGCCGGCGCCCCCGACACCGAACAGCAGACCGCCGTTGCCGCCGGCGCCACCCGGCGCGCCGCCGCTGCCACCGGCACCGCCGATGCCCCCGTTACCCCACAGCCCGGCGGAGCCACCCGTACCGCCGGCCTGGCCTGCCGCCCCCGCGGCCCCGTTGCCGCCGTTTCCGAACAGCCACCCGCCGTCACCGCCGGGGGCGCCCGGGGCCGTCGCATTGACGCCGTTGCCGATGATCGGACGAGACAGCAGCGCCTGGATGGGGTCGGTCGCCGCGGCGGCGGCCAATCGCAGGTTGACCGCCTCGGCGGCGGCATAGGATCCGGCGCCGGAAGTCACCGCCTGCACGAACTGAGCGTGGAACGCCGCGGCCTGCCCGGCGAGGGTCTGATAGCCCTGCGCATGCTGGGAGAACAACTGGGTGACGGCCGCCGACACCTCGTCCGCGGCGGCCGACAACAGACCGGTGGTCGGCGCTGCAGCAGCAGCTGAGGCCGCGGTGATCGTCGATCCGATACTGGCCAGATTCGTGGCTACCGCCGTCATCGTCTCGGGCACTACGAGCAGGTATGACATCCGGCACCTCGCACTGGTTCAAAACGGCCCGACGCGGTCGGGTACGCAATGCTGCAAGCGGTTAGGCGCGGATCGTATCGCGTCTCGGCGGCGGGTTGTTGGATTCGCGCGTAATAGCGGGATCTGTTCCCGCCGATGCGCGTTTGCGCTGGCCAACGGGGTCGATCAGCGGCCAATGGCGAAGACGGGCTCGCCGCAGTCGACGCCCTCGGCCGACAGCTGCCGTTTGAGCACTTTGAACGTCACCGTCCCCGGCAACCCGGCGCTGATCCGCACCTGCGACGGCCATTGTTTGGGCCCCAGGTCGGGTTGTGCGGCCAGGAACGCGCGGAACTCGTCGGCGTCGAATTGCGCGCCGGGCGACAGCACCAGCGCGGCCATCACCTGGTCGCCGACCACCGGGTCGGGCACCGGGTACACCGCGGCTTCCACCACCGCCGGGTGGCGCAGCAGCACCCGCTCGATCGGGGCGGTGCCCAGGTTCTCGCCGTCGACGCGCATCCAGTCGCCGAGCCGCCCGGCGAAATAGGCATAGCCGGCTTCGTCGCGGTAGGCGAGGTCGCCGCTGTGGTAGATGCCGCCGGCCATTCTCTCGGCCTCGGCGACGGCGTCGTTGTAGTAGCCCTCGAACCGTCCCGGCCCGGCGGTGTTGACCACTTCGCCGACCACCCCGGGCGGGCAGGGCTCTCCGGTATCAGGGTCGACGATGGCGATCCCCTCCGGCAGCGGGCCCAGCGAGCCGGGCGGGGTGTCGGGGGTGCGGGCGATCGCCACGCCGCCTTCGGTGGAGCCGAACCCGTCCTGCACCAGACAGCCGAACCGGGCGCTGAAGCGTTCGATGTCGGCGGGTACGCCTTCGTTGCCGTAGACCGCACGCAACGGGTTGTCGGCGTCGTCGGGCTGCTCGGGGGTGGCGAGCACATACGACAGCGGCTTGCCCACGTAGTTGGCGTAGGTCGCGCCGTAGCGACGGACATCAGGCAGAAACTGCGAGGCGGAGAACTTGCGCCGCAACGCCAGCGAACCCTGGCAGGCCGCGGCCACCGCCCAGCCGACCAGGACCGCGTTGGAATGGAACAGCGGCATCGACACGTAGCAGACGTCGTCGGGGCCCAGCGCGAAACGCTGCGCCATGCGTTGCCCGGCGCTGGCCACTTTGCCGTGGCTGCACTTCACCGCCTTGGGTTCACCGCTGGTGCCCGAGGTGAAGATCAGCATGAAAAGGTCCGTGGGACAGGCGGATCGGAACACCGGTAGGGAATCCCGATGGGCGGTCACCTGGTCGGCCCAGGCGTGCGAGTCGACGTCCATGTGGTCGATGCCGTCCAACGTCTCGGCCGATCCGCTGTCGGCCAGCACCAGCTGGCAGTCGGCGTGCTCGATGTCGCGGGCCAGCGCCGCGCCGCGGCGCACCGGGTTCAGCCCGACCGGCACGATGCCGGTCATCGCTGCGGCCACCAGCATCGCCGAGAAGAACGGCGTGTTCTGCAGGAGCACGCCGACGTGCGGCGGACGCGCCGGATCCAGTCGGGCGCGCAGCGCGGCCGCTATGGCAGCGCCGTGCCGAAGGTGTGCACGCCAACTGGTGAAGGAGTCCTCGAAGTAGACGCCGCGGTCGTCGATCTCGGCCAGCGGGACCAGCAGTTCGGTGACCGTGGGGTCGGCGCTCAACTCAAAACCCTCTCGAGTGTGCATCCAGCGTCACGCTCGGCGTCGAATGTGCGTCCAGCCTCACGCTCGGCGCCGAGGGGCAATGGCTAGACCGGGGTTTCGGCCAATTCGCGACCGATCTGGCGCAGCTGCCCGGTGGCACCGCCCAGCGCGAACTCGGTCTCCTTGGCGGACAGGAAATAACGGTGCACCGGGTGGTCGGTGTCGACGCCGACGCCGCCGTGTACGTGCACGATGCTGTGCGCAACCCGGTGCCCGGCATCGGCGGCCCAGAACGCCGCGGACGCGACGTCGATCTCGGCGGGAATGTCCTCGGCCACCTTCCAGGCGGCCTGCGTCAACGTCAACCGCAGACCCTTGACGTCGATGTAGCCGTCGGCGAGCCGTTGACCCACCGCCTGGAAGCTGCCGATCGGGCGGTCGAATTGCTCACGGGTGCGGGCATATTCGGCTGTCAGCTGCAGACCGCGCTCCAGTACCCCGAGTTGGTAGGCACTGCGGCCGAGGGTTGCCAGGGTGCGCAACCAGGCGACGACGACGGCGTCACCAACCTTGCGGCTGGCGGGCACCTCGGTGCCGTCCAGCGCCAGATGTCCCGCGCTGCCCAGTCCGGTGGTCTGCAACGGGGTGACCGTCACACCCGGGTCGTCCGCGGCGACCAGGAAAACGACTGTGCCGGAATCGGTTTCGGCTGGAACCAGGAACGCGTCGGCGGTCGGGCCGAAGCTCACCTGGGTGCGGGTGCCGGTCAACCGAATGCCATCACCATGGCCGGAGGCCCGCACCGGACCTTCGCCCATCTCGCCGTCCAGCGCCACTGTCAGGATCTTCTCACCGCTCACCGCGGGGGCGCCCCAATCACGTTGCAGCTCTTCGGAACCGAACCGGGCCAGGGCGCCGGCGGCCAGCACGATCGAGTCCAGGTACGGCACCGCCGCCAGCTGGTGCCCGAGCGCCACCAGGATCGCGACCTGCTCGAGCACCCCGAAGCCGTCGCCGCCGACCTGGGTCGGGGCTGCACTGGTCAGGATGTCGCTGTCGATCAGCTTGCGCCACAGCTCGCGGTCGAACCGGTGCTCGAGGCCGTCGAGCTCACGCTGACGCTCGGGTGTGCACACCGCGTCGACGATGCTGTCGACCAGGCCACCGAGGTCCTGGGCTGCTTCGGTCGTCGAGAAATCCATGAAATGTCCCGTTCTGTGAAGGGTCAGCGGCTGGCGCGGGGCAGGCCCAGGGCGACCATGCCGATGATGTCGCGCTGGACTTCGTTGGTGCCGCCGCCGAAGGTCAGGATCAGGCACGCCCGGTGCATCCGCTCGACCCGGCCGCGCAGCAGGGCGCCGGGGGAGTCCTGCCGCAGCGTGGCTCCGGTGCCCAGCACCTCCATCAACAGCCGGTAGGCCTCGGTGGCCAGCTCGGTGCCGTACACCTTGGCCGCCGAGGCGTCCGCCGGATTCAACGACGCGGCATCGGCAGAAGCCAGCTCCCAGTTGATCAGCTTGAGCACCTCGGCCTTGGCGTGCACGCGGGCCAAATTGATCTGCACCCACTCCGAGTCGATCAGCCGCGCCCCGCCGTCGTCCTTGGTGTTCTGCGCCCACTCGCGGACCTCCCGCAGGGCCATGAAAATCGGCGCCGACGAGACCAGCGCGACGCGCTCGTGGTTGAGCTGGTTGGTGACCAGCTTCCAGCCCGCGTTCTCCTCGCCGATCAGGTTGGTCACCGGAACCCGCACGTCGGTGTAGTAGGTAGCGCTGGTGTCCGGGCCGGCCATGGTGTGCACCGGGGTCCAGGAAAAACCTTCCGCGGTGGTGGGCACCACCAGCATCGAGATGCCGCGGTGTTTCTTGGCTTCGGTGTTGGTGCGCACGGCCAGCCACACCCAGTCGGCGTAGGCGATCAGGCTCGTCCACATCTTCTGACCGTTGATCACGTAGTCGTCGCCGTCGCGCACCGCGGTGGTACGCAGGTTGGCCAGGTCAGTGCCGGCACCCGGCTCGGAATAGCCGATCGAAAAGTGCAGGTCCCCGGCGGCGATCTTGGGCAGGAAGAACTTCTTCTGCTCGTCGGTGCCGAACGCCATGATCGTGGGCGCCACGCTGTTGATGGTCAGGAACGGCACCGGAGCGCCAGCGATGGCGGCCTCGTCGGTGAAGATCAGCGAGTCCATCGGCGAGCGGTCCTGACCGCCGTACTCCTTCGGCCAGTTCAGGGTGAGCCACCCGTCCTTGCCCATCTGCGCGACGGTCTCGCGGTACACGTTGCCGGTGCCGTACTCGCCCTGTACCGAACTCAGCGCCTCGCGACGCTCCGGAGTCATCAGACCGGCGAAGTACGAGCGCAGCTCGCGACGCAGCTCCTCCTGTTCGGGGGTGTAACTGATGTGCATTCCCGCCGCCTCCGATCAAGCGATCGCGTCAATTCCAGGTACCGGCGCAGCCGCCGTCATCGACACCAGCGGATACCCATCGGCCACCCCGGTTGTAACACGTTCTAGTCTCTGAATCCAGCGACCGTTCCCTGATGCGGACCGGAGCCCTATGGTGGTGCTAGACAGATGCTAGACAAAGACCGAGTTCGAATAACGCGTATTCCCTAACTCCCAGCCCAGGTTCCAGGAGGATGCCGTGCGAGTGAAAGTGGACCGTGACCGGTGCGAAGGTAACGCCGTGTGCTTAGGCATTGCCCCGGATATCTTCGACCTGGACGACGAGGACTATGCCGTGGTGAAGACCGATCCCATTCCCAGTGACCAGGAGGATCTGGCCGAGCAGTCGATCGCCGAATGCCCGCGCGCAGCCCTGTTACGGGAAGACTGACCAGAAACTAGAGGTATTCATAAATTGAGCAGCAACAACGCGACTGATCTGTCCGGCAAGGTCGCGGTGGTGACCGGTGCCGCCGCCGGCCTGGGCCGCGCCGAGGCGATCGGCCTGGCCCGGTTGGGCGCCACCGTCGTCGTCAACGACATCGCCGCCGCGCTGGATTCCTCGGATGTCTTGGACGAGATCGGCACGGCCGGATCCAAGGGGGTCGCGGTCGCCGGGGACATCAGCGCCCGCGAAACCGCCGACGAACTGCTGACCACCGCCGACGGACTGGGCGGGCTGGACATCGTCGTCAACAACGCCGGCATCACCCGCGACCGGATGCTGTTCAACATGACCGACGAGGACTGGGACCAGGTCATCGCCGTGCACCTGCGCGGCCACTTTCTGCTCACCCGCAACGCCGCAACGTACTGGCGCGCCAAGGCGAAAGAAGCCAAGGAAGGCCGCGTCTACGGCCGCATCGTCAACACGTCCTCGGAGGCCGGACTGGTCGGCCCGGTCGGGCAGGCGAACTACGGCGCCGCCAAGGCGGGCATCATCTCGCTGACGCTGACCGCTGCCCGCGCGCTGAGCCGCTACGGGGTGTGCGCCAACGCGATCGCCCCGCGCGCCCGCACCGCGATGACGGCCGACGTGTTCGGTGCCGCGCCGGAAGACGGCGAGATCGACCCGCTCTCACCCGAACACGTGGTGACCCTGGTCGGGTTCCTGTCCTCCCCGGCGGCGGCCGAGGTCAACGGGCAGGTGTTCATCGTCTACGGCCCGAAGGTGACGCTGGTTGCCGCGCCGACGGTGGAGCACCAGTTCGATGCCGGCGCCGCGGCCTGGGAGCCCGCTGAGCTGAGCACGACTATGCAGGGCTACTTCGCCGGCCGGGACCCGGATCGCAACTTCGCCGCCACCGCGCTGATGGACTGATCCCGAAAGACGACCCGCAAGTCGACAGTGCCGAAGTACCAGGTGTGCATCTTCGCTGCAAAAAATTGCGGGGTTCATCGACACCCAGAACTTGTTCTAGTTAATATGAGCCCGCTCACACCAAGCAACGAGTCATCCAACGGTGTGTTTCCGGTCAAGAAAAATCGCCGCGAGCCGCAGATTGGAGGACCCGGTTTTGTTGCAGAAGCTTGCCGTGCCGGCCCGAGGCGTCGGTGGTTTCTTCGAGATGTCGATAGACACTGCCCGTGCCGCCTTCCGGCGGCCATTTCAATTCGGGGAGTTCCTCGACCAGACCTGGATGATCGCGCGGGTGTCCCTGGTCCCGACGTTGCTGGTCTCCATCCCGTTCACCGTGCTGGTCGCCTTCACTCTCAACATCCTGCTCCGCGAGATCGGCGCCGCTGACTTGTCCGGTGCCGGAACGGCATTCGGCACCATCACCCAGCTGGGCCCGATCGTCACCGTGCTCGTCGTCGCCGGCGCCGGGGCCACCGCCATCTGTGCGGACCTGGGCGCACGCACCATCCGCGAGGAGATCGACGCGATGCGGGTGCTCGGCATCGACCCGATCCAGCGGTTGGTGGTGCCCCGGGTGTTGGCGTCGACACTGGTCGCGGTGCTGCTCAACGGCCTGGTCTGCATCATCGGCCTGTCCGGCGGTTACGCCTTCTCGGTGTTCCTGCAGGGCGTCAACCCGGGCGCGTTCATCAACGGGTTGACCGTGCTCACCGGCCTGCGCGAGCTGATCCTGGCCGAAGTCAAGGCTTTGTTGTTCGGGGTGATGGCCGGGCTGGTCGGCTGCTATCGCGGTCTGACCGTCAAGGGCGGCCCGAAGGGCGTCGGCAACGCGGTCAACGAAACCGTCGTGTATGCCTTCATCTGTCTGTTCGTCATCAACGTGGTCATGACCGCCATCGGCGTCAGAATCTCGGCCAAGTGAGGGACGGGGTAACGATGGGGGGAGTTCGAGCGATGGTGAACATGCGATGAGCTACGACGTCACCTTTCGCCTGCGCAATTTCTTATCGAGGTTCGCCGAACCGGTCGACAACTTCGGCGAGCAGGCGTTGTTCTACGGCGAGACGTTCCGTTACGTGCCCAACGCCGTCACCCGCTACCGCAAGGAGACCATTCGTCTGGTCGCCGAGATGACACTGGGAGCGGGCGCGCTGGTGATGATCGGCGGCACGGTCGGGGTCGCGGCTTTCCTGACGCTGGCATCCGGCGGCGTCATTGCGGTACAGGGCTATTCGTCGCTGGGCAACATCGGCATCGAGGCGCTGACCGGGTTCCTCTCGGCCTTCCTCAACGTGCGTGTCGTCGCACCCGTCATCGCCGGCATCGCGCTGGCCGCCACCATCGGCGCCGGCGCCACCGCACAGCTGGGCGCCATGCGGGTTTCCGAAGAGATCGACGCCGTCGAATGCATGGCCGTGCACTCGGTTTCGTATCTGGTGTCGACGCGGTTGATCGCCGGCCTGGTCGCGATCGTGCCGCTGTACTCGCTGTCGGTGCTGGCCGCGTTCTTCGCGGCGCGCTTCACCACGGTCTTCGTCAACGGCCAGTCCGCCGGCCTCTACGACCACTACTTCAACACCTTCCTGATCCCGTCCGACCTGCTGTGGTCGTTCCTGCAGGCCATCGTGATGTCGATCGCGGTGATGCTGGTGCACACGTATTACGGCTACAACGCCAGCGGTGGGTCGGTTGGCGTCGGCATCGCCGTCGGGCAGGCGGTCCGCACGTCGTTGATCGTCGTCGTCGTCATCACCCTGTTCATCTCGCTCGCCGTCTACGGCGCGTCCGGCAACTTCAATCTCTCGGGATAGCGGCGATGTCAGACACTGGATCGCGACGCACCGCCGGCCGAGTGGCCGCGGCGGTGCTGGGCTCGGTGTTGGTGGCCTCGGCGGTCTTCACCTACCTGTCCTATTCGGCGGCGTTCACCTCCACCGAGACGGTCACGGTCTCCTCGCAGCGGGCCGGGCTGGTGATGGAACCCGGCGCGAAGGTCAAGTTCCGCGGCATCCAGGTCGGCAAGGTCGAGGACATCACCTACAGCGGTGACCAGGCACGGCTGAAGCTGGCCATCTACAGCAACGACATGCACTACATCCCGTCCAACTCAACGGTGCACATCGCCGGCAACACCATCTTCGGCGCCAAGTCAGTGGAGTTCATCCCACCACAGACGCCGGCGCCCACCTCGTTGCGCCCAGGGGCCCACGTCGAAGCCAAAGCTGTTCAGCTCGAAGTCAATACCCTCTTCGAGTCGCTGATGAACGTGCTGCACAAGGTCGATCCGGTCGAGCTGAACGGAACGCTGAGTGCGCTGTCGGAAGGGCTGCGTGGCCACGGCGACGACCTCGGTGGGACGCTCACCGGACTGAACACCCTTACCCGCCAAGCGAATCCGAAACTGCCTGCGTTGCAGGAAGACTTCCGCCAGGCAGGGCTTGCCCTCGGCTACTACGGTGACGCCGCACCCGACCTGAACACGGTGTTGGCTAACTTGCCGACCCTCAGCAGGACGGTCGTGGATCAGCAGAACAACCTCAACACCACCTTGCTGGCCACGATCGGGTTGGCCAACAACGGCTACGAGACGCTGGCTCCGGCCGAAGAGAATCTGATCGCCACCGTCAACAGGCTGCGGGCCCCGCTGAAGGTGGCAGCGGACTACTCGCCGGAATTCGGTTGCCTACTGGCCGGCATCGACCGCGGCATCAAGGAGTTCGCCCCTTTGCTCGGAGTCAAGAAAGCCGGTCTGTTCACGTCCTCGAGTTTCGTGCTGGGCGCGCCCGCCTACACCTATCCGGAGAGCCTCCCGATCGTCAACGCCTCTGGCGGGCCGAACTGCCGCGGGTTGCCTGACATTCCGACCAAGCAGACCGGCGGGTCGTTCTACCGGGCACCCTTCCTGGTCACCGACAATGCGCTCATCCCCTACGAGCCGTTCACCGAAGTGCAGTTCGACGCCCCGTCGACCCTGCAATTCCTGTTTCACGGCGCGTTCGCAGAACGGGACGACTTCTGATGGCCGGCGGCGGTATGCCATCGCACCGGTCGATGGTGATCAAGGTCAGCATCTTCGCGCTGGTGATGCTCCTGGTCAGTGCGGCGCTCGTGGTGGTGTTCGGCGACTTCCGGTTCGGCTCGGAAAGCACGTATCACGCCACGTTCATCGACGCTTCCAAGTTGAAGGGCGGCCAGAAGGTGCGCATCGCCGGCGTGCCGGTCGGTGCGGTCTCCGGAGTCAAACTCAACACCGACAACACCGTCGACGTGGAATTCGGTGTCGACAGCCGCTACACGCTGTACTCGTCCACCCGGGCGGTGATCCGCTACGAAAACCTGGTGGGCGACCGGTATCTGGAGATCACCTCCGGCCCCGGAGAACTGCGCAAGCTTCCTGCCGGCGGGACCATCAACTCCGCGCACACCCAACCCGCGCTCGACCTCGACGCATTGCTGGGTGGATTGAAGCCGGTGCTCAAAGGCTTGGACGCGGACAAGATCAACACGATCAGCAGCGCCGTCATCGAGTTGTTGCAGGGCCAGGGCGGAGCGCTGGCTAATGTGTTGAGTGACACCAGCGCCTTCTCGTCGACGTTGGGCAAACGCGATCAGCTCATCGGCGACGTCATCACCAACCTCAACACCGTGCTGGGCACCATCGACCAGCGCAGCGCGCAATTCTCCAGCAGCGTCGACCAGCTGCAACAGCTGATCGACGGGCTGGCCAAGAATCGCGATCCCATCGCCGGTGCCATTCCACCGCTGGCCTCGACCACCACGGACCTGACGGATCTGCTCAGGAACTCGCGCCGGCCGCTGCAGGGTGTCCTGGAAAACGCCCGGCCCTTCGCGACTGAACTTGACACCCGCAAAGCCGAGATCAACAACGACATCGAGCAACTGGGCGAGGACTACCTTCGGCTCTCCGCGCTGGGCACTTACGGCTCGTTCTTCAACATCTATTTCTGCTCGGTCACCATCAAGATCAACGGGCCGGCCGGTTCCGACATCCGACTGGGCCTGGGCGGCTCGGTCGATCCCAGTAAAGGGAGGTGCTCCTTTGCCAAGTAGCTCGCGGGACCGTGACCCGCTGCGCACCGGAGTAATCGGCCTGGTAGTGGTGGTGTCGGTCATGCTCGTCGCCTTCGGTTACTCCAAGTTGCCCTTCTGGCCGCAGGGCAGGAGCTATCAGGCCTATTTCAGCGATGCGGGCGGGATAAAACCCGGAAACAGCGTCCTGATCTCCGGCGTCAAGGTCGGCAAGGTGTCCGAGGTGACTTTGGCCGGCGACAGCGCCAAGATCGTGTTCGACGTGGAGCGCCACATCAACGTCGGCAACCAGTCGCTCGCGGCGATCCGCACCGACACCATCCTCGGCGAGCGCTCGATAGCGGTGAGTCCCGCCGGGTCCGGCCTTGCGACCACGATCCCGTTGAGCCGCACGACCACGCCCTACACCCTGGCGGGCGCACTCGAGGATCTGGGCCAGAACGCCAACAACCTGAACAAGCCCCAATTCGAGCAGGCGTTGCGGGTACTCACCGACACCCTGCACGACGCCACCCCGGGACTGCGCGGCGCGCTGGACGGCGTGACGACGCTATCCCGCACGTTGAACAGCCGGGACGACGCGTTGCAGACCTTGATGGCGCACGCGAAATCGGTAACGGCGGTCTTGTCGCAACGCGCCGAGCAGGTCAAGAGCCTGATCGACGACGGAAACCAGCTGTTTGCGGCACTCGACGAGCGCCGCGCTTCGCTGAGCGCCCTGATCGCCGGCATCGACGACGTCTCCGCGCAGCTGTCCGGATTCGTCAACGACAACCGCAAGGAGTTCGGCCCTGCGCTGACCAAGGTCAACCAGGTGCTGGCCAACCTCAACGAGCGCCGCGACTACATCACCGAGGCGCTGAAGCGGCTGCCCACGTACGCGACCACGCTCGGCGAGGTGGTCAGCTCGGGACCCGGATTCAACGTCAACGTCTATGGCGCGATCCCGGCGCCGTTGGTGGCGACCATGTTCGACTTCGTCTTCCAGCCGGGCAAGCTGCCCGACAGCTTGGCCGACTATCTGCGCGGAATGATCCAGGAGCGCTGGACGATCAGGCCCAAGTCACCATGACGACCAAGCAACGCTTCGGCAGCAAAGGGCTGCGGACAATCACCATCGTCGCGTTGGTCGCGGCGCTGGTCGGTGGCGCGTATGTGTTGTTCTCCGCGAGTGGCGGTGGCCGCAAGCTGACCGCCTACTTCACCTCCTCGGTCGGTCTCTACCCCGGAGACGAGGTGCGCATCCTGGGTGTGCCGGTGGGCGAGATCGAGTCGATCGAACCTCGCGCATCGGACGTCAAAATCGTCATGAACGTGTCCGAGGACATCAAGATCCCGGCCGATGCCAAGGCCGTGATCATGTCGCCGAACCTGGTGGCGGCCAGGTTCATTCAGCTCTCGCCGGCCTACACCGCCGGTCCCGCGCTTTCCGACGGTGCCAGCATCGATCTGTCCCGAACCGCTGTCCCCGTGGAGTGGGACGAGATCAAGGAATCTTTGACCCAGTTGTCGGTTCAGCTGAGTCCTGCCGCGGGCGAGCTACAAGGGCCGTTGGGTTCGGCGATCAACCAGGCCGCGGACACCCTCAACGGCAAAGGCGACTCGTTTCACAGCGCGCTGCTGGAACTGTCGCAAGTTGCTGGGCGCCTTGGCGATTCGCGCGGCGACCTTTTCGGCACCGTCAAGAACCTGCAGATCCTCGTCGACACCCTGGCGCAGAGCAACGAGCAGATCGTTCAGTTCGCCGGGCACGTGGCGTCGGTGTCGCAGGTGCTCGCCGACAGCTCGCGGAATCTGGATACCACCTTGGGCACCCTCAACCAGGCGCTCACGGACGTCAAAGGGTTTCTGCACGAGCACAATTCGACATTGATCGAAACGGTCGACCAGCTCAAGGACTTTACCCAGACGTTGAATAGCGAGAGCGACAACCTCGAGCAGGTCCTACATGTAGCGGGACCCGGTATTACCAACTTCTACAACATCTACGACCCGGCCCAGGGCACCCTCAACGGGCTGCTTTCGCTGCCCAACTTCACCAACCCCGTGCAGTTCATCTGCGGCGGATCCTTCGACACCCAGGGGGGGCCGTCGGGACCCGATTACTTCAGGCGCTCCGAGATTTGCCGCGAGCGATTGGGTCCGGTACTGCGCCGGCTCACCGCAAACTACCCGCCGGTTATGTTCCACCCGCTCAACACGATCACGGCCTACAAGGGTCAGATCATCTACGACACCCCGGCGACCCAGGCCAAAGCCGAGACGCCGGTGCCGGAGTTCACCTGGATTCCGGCCAAGGGCTCGGGGCCGCAGCCCGGGGCGCCGGGGGCCGCCACCGATCTGCAGAGCTTGTTCGTCCCGACGGCTCCCGGGCCTGCGCCGGGCTATGGTCCCGCGCCGGGGCCGGCGTCCGCCCCGGGGCCGGCGTCCGCGCCGGCGCTGCCGGGCCCGCTGCCCGCCGAGCAAGGAGCTGGCCGATGAGGCGGAAGTGGTTGCGTGGCACCGTCCTATTGGCCAGCAGCACAGTGCTGGCCGGGTGTTCCTTCGGCGGGTTGAATTCGCTCTCGATGCCGGGCACCGCCGGTCACGGCGGTGGTGCGTATTCGATCACCGTCGAGCTGCCGGATGTGGCTACGCTGCCGCAGAATTCGCCGGTCATGGTCGACGACGTCACCGTCGGAAGCGTGGCCGGAATCGCAGCCCAGCAGCGTGCCGACGGATCCTTCTACGCCGCGGTCAAATTGGCGCTGGACAAGAACGTGGTGTTGCCGGCGAACGCGACCGCCAAGGTTGCCCAGACTTCGCTGCTGGGTTCGCAGCACGTCGAGCTGGCTCAACCGACCGACCAGCCCGCGGCGAAGGACAAGCTGCGCGACGGGTCCCGCATCCCGGAGTCGCGCACCGGCCGTTTCCCGACGACCGAGGAGGTGCTATCGGCACTGGGTGTGGTGGTCAACAAGGGCAATGTCGGCGCGCTCGAAGAGATCACCGACGAGACGTATCGAGCCGTCGCCGGTCGCCAGGGCCAGTTCCGCGACCTGATGCCCAGACTGGCGGAGCTGGCGTCCGGACTCCGCAGGCAGGTTGACGACATCATCGCTGCCGTGGAAGGGCTGGACCGGTTCTCGGCCATACTGGCGCGCGACAAGGACAATCTGGGCCGGGCGCTGGACACGCTGCCGGAGGCGCTGCGCGTGCTCAACAAGAATCGGGACCACATCGTCGAGGCGTTCTCCTCGCTGCGCAAACTCGCGATGGTCACGTCGAATGTGTTGTCCAAGACCAAGACCGATTTCGCAGCGGACGTCAAGGACCTGTATTCGGTCATCAAGGCGCTCAATGACAGCCGCAAGAACTTCGTCAGCGCGCTGCAGATCATGCTGACCTTCCCGTTCCCCAACTTCGGCATCAAGCAAGCGGTCCGAGGGGACTACCTGAACGTGTTCACCACGTTTGACTTGACGCTGCGTCGCCTGGGTGAGACCTTCTTCACCACTTCCTACGCGCTGGACCCGAACATGATGCATATGGACGAAGTCCTCAACCCGCCCAACTTCCTGATGGGCGAACTGGCCAACCTGTCCGGACAAGCGGCCGACCCGTTCAAGATTCCGCCCGGCACGGCGACACAGTAGAGGCGGGCAAGGATGATCGACAGACTCACCAAGATTCAGCTATCCGTGTTTGCGGCCATCACCGTGATCACGCTCGTGGTGATGGCGATTTTCTACCTGCGTTTGCCGGCCACGTTCGGCATCGGAACCTACGGTGTGAGTGCTGATTTCGTGGCGGGAGGCGGTCTTTACAAGAACGCCAACGTCACTTACCGCGGTGTTGCGGTGGGCCGGGTCGAGTCGGTGGAACTCAACCCGAACGGCGTCACCGCCGAGATGCGGCTCAACAGTGGAACCCCGATTCCGGCCAACGTCACGGCCATGGTCAAGAGCGTGTCGGCGATCGGGGAGCAGTACATCGAGTTGACGCCGCCCAAGAACCCGGCGTCGGACAAGTTGCGCAACGGATCGAAAATCCACCGGAACAACACGCGTATCGGCCAGGACGTCGCCGATCTGTTGAAGAAGGCCGAAGCCTTGGTCGGCAGCCTGGGCGACACGCGGTTGCGTGAGGTACTGCATGAGGCGTTCGTTGCGACCAACGGCACCGGCCCGGAGTTGGCCAGGCTGATCGAATCGGCCCGGTTGCTGGTGGATGAGGCAAACACCAACTATCCACAGGTCTCGCAGCTGATCGATCAGGCCGGTCCGTTCCTGCAGGCCCAGGTGCGCGCCGGTGCTGATATCAGGTCACTGTCGGACGGTTTGGCGCGGTTGACCTCCGAAGTCCGGCGGGCCGACCCACAGTTGCGCGACACCCTTTCCACCGCACCGGACGCGATCGATCAGGCCAACGAGACGTTCACCGGCATCCGGCCGTCGTTCCCGGCGCTGGCGGCCAATATGGCCAATCTGGGCCGGGTGGGCGTCATCTACCACAAGACGATCGAGCAGCTGCTGGTGGTTTTCCCGGCGTTGTTTGCCGCGATCACCACGGCGGCCGGCGGTCAACCCCAGGATGAGGGCACCAAGCTGGACTTCAAGCTCGATCTCAACGACCCGCCGCAGTGCAACACGGGTTTCATACCCGCACCGCTGATCCGTACGCCCGCCGACGAAACGGTCCGCGAGATACCACGCGACCTGTACTGCAAGACCGCCCAGAACGACGCCAGCGCGGTGCGCGGTGCGCGCAACTATCCGTGTCAGGAATTTCCCGGCAAACGGGCACCCACCGTACAGCTGTGCCGGGACCCCCGCGGTTATGTGCCGATCGGCACCAACCCGTGGCGCGGACCCCCGATACCGTACGGGACCCCGGTGACCAACGGGCTGAACATCCTGCCGCCCAACCACTTTCCGTTCATACCGCCAGGAGCCGACCCGGATCCGGGTATCCCGATTGTCGGGCCGCCTCCGCCCGGGGTGATACCAGGCCCTGGCCCGGCGCCACACCAACCGGCCTACGACCCGCCGCCTCCCAACAACAGCGGGCCGCCGCCGGGCAACCCGTCGTACATGCCGCCGAACTATCCGCCGGTGCCACCTCAGCTTCCGTATCCGAAGTACCTCGAGCCGCCGGGGCCACCCCTTGGTACCGGCCCGGCGCCGGGCGCAGAGCCACAGGCCGGTGGTGCGGCCTACACCACCTATGACCCGACCACCGGCCGATTCAACGATCCCGCCGGCGGCACTGGTATCTTCGCGTCCGGCGTGACGGGCACGTCCGGCGCGGAGAATTGGGTGGACCTGATGCTTGCGCCCAAAGCGCTTTGACGAATTGCAGTTGGATTTGGTGTTGACAGATGACCAGTTGACGGCGCCGCGGGTGCGCCGCAAGGCCTCGCGCGCCGCGGGGCCCCCGAAAGCCGAATCGAACGGCACGGACCCGACCGAAGCCGCTGCCGAGACGGTCGTCGCCGAGCCCAAGGTCGAACGCTCGGTCAAGCTGAGCAAGCCGGCGGGCAAGCTCCGCCCGCCGCGGCGCCGACCGGCCCATACCCGGCTCGTCGGCTGGATCTCGTTCGCGGCCGCGTTGCTGGCGATTGCCGTCCTGGCTTCGGGCGTCGCGGCCCTGTTTGTCCAGCACGGGCACGCCAATGCGCGGCAGGCCCGTGAGCAGCGGTTCGTCGACGCCGGCGCGCAGACCGTGGTCAACATGTACAGCTACACGCCGGACACCATCGACGAGTCGGTGAACCGGTTTGTCAACGGCACCAGCGGCCCGCTACGGAGCAAGTTCGGCAGCGAGAACATCGAGTTCCTCAAGAGCCTGTACCGCAAGACCAATGCGACGTCGGAAGCCGTCGTCAACGGCGCCGCGCTGGAAGCCATCGACGAGGTCAGCGGCAACGCGTCGGTGCTGGTGTCGGTGCGGGTGACCGTCGCCGACATCGACGGCGTCAACAAACCGTCCGAGCCCTACCGGTTGCGGGTCGTCGTGCACGAGGACGACGCCGGCCGGATGACCGGCTACGACCTGATGTACCCCAACGGGGGCAACTGATGCGATGGCTGCGGCGGCTGTTCACAGCCGCCGCGATCCTGGCGATCGCAGTGGTGGTGGGGTTGTCGGCGGTCGGCGGCTGGTTCTACTGGGATCGGGTCGAGGCGCGCGGCGCGCAGGCCGCCCGTGAGACCCTGCCGAAGCTGGCCGAGAAGGAGATCCCGCAGGTCTTCGGTTATGACTTCCAGACCGTCGAGCGCACCCTGACCGACGCGTTCCCACTGTTGACTCCCGCCTACCGACAGGAGTTCAAGAAGGGCGTCAACGAGAAGATCATCCCGGAGGCCAAGAAACGCGAAGTGGTAGTGCAGGCCAGCGTTGTGGGCGTGGGAGTCATTGCCGCTCAACGGAATTCGGCTACGGTCATGGTGTACATGAACCGCATCGTGACCGACAAGACGCGCCAGCCCATCTACGACGGCAGCCGGCTACGGGTGGAGTTTCAGCGGATCGACGGCAAGTGGCTGATCGCTCATATCGCACCGATCTGAGTCGATCTCAGAAACAAATTGCAATTTCGTTGCACCGCAAGGGGTAACGCTCGACTGGGCTGGGCGCCGGTCCGGTCAACGCCAGCGAAAACGGTTCCTTGCGCATACCGGGCTGGAGGCCGCACACCGCGTCGTTGAGGATGGTGTGGGTGCCGCTCATGGTCTCGTCGCTGAACGCGTAAGTTTCGTTGGTTGCGGCGAATCCGCCGCCCGGGCACGCAATGCCTTCCGATTTCTTCACATCGAAGCTCCACAGCATGCTGCTCATCCGGGCCCGCCCGCTGAAGTTCTGGATATGCTCGGCGCGGGTGTTGTTCGCCGGAGTCGTGGCGACCACGTTCAGTGCGCAGTTCATCGCTATCACGATCGGGTCCGAATAGTCGTTCATATTGCGGGTTCCCGACGGCTGAGCGCACAACGTCGTGATCGCCCAGACAGCACCGGACACCCCGGCCTCGTTGAGGGCATAGTTACCGTCGGCCGGCGGCCCGAGCGCGTAGGCAGGGCTGTCGGAATCCAACGCCATTCCTACTGCGACAGTCGCGCTGGCGACGGCGCCGATGGCAAGTCCGCGACGGATTCTCACATCAAACTCCTCTACCGTGCTCTTGCTGCATCTGAGTATCACAGCGTTTCGGCGGCAACACCATGGGTTCAGTCAGAGCCGTCGGGACGCGATTCGGTCAGTGCGTCCAGAAACGCCCTGGCCCAGCGGTCCACGTCGTGGGCGAGCACCTGGCGCCGCAGTGCCCGCATCCGGCGCCGACCCTCCTCCTCGGACTGGTTGAGTGCCGCCTCGATCGCATCCTTGACGCGTTCGAGGTCGTGCGGGTTGACCAGATAGGCCTGCCGCAATTCGGCTGCGGCACCGGTGAATTCCGACAGCACCAGGGCGCCGCCCAGGTCGCTGCGGCAGGCGACGTACTCCTTGGCGACCAGGTTCATGCCGTCGCGCAACGGGGTGACCAGCATGACGTCGCTGGCCACGAAGAACGCGACGAGTTCATCACGCGGGACCGGCCGGTGCAGGTAGTGCACCACCGGATGGCCGACTTCGGCGTACTCGCCGTTGATGTGGCCGACCTGACGCTCGATGTCGTTGCGCAGAATCTGGTAGCTCTCCACGCGCTCGCGGCTGGGTGTGGCCAGCTGGATCAGCACGGTGTCGTCGCGTTTGGCACGCCCTTCGGCGAGCAACTCGTCGAGCGCCTTGAGCCGCACGTCGATGCCCTTGGTGTAGTCCAGCCGGTCCACCCCCAGCAAGATCTTGCGGGGGTTGCCCAGCTCGGCCCGGATCTCGCGGGCGCGGCGTTTGATGTTGCGGTCGCGCGCGGCCTGATCCAGCGCGCCGGAGTCGATGGAGATGGGAAAGGCACCTACCCGGATGTTGCGGTTCTCGAACTGCACTTCACCGAAACGGGAGCGCACCCCGACAGCGCCGCGTGAGGTCTCGGCCCCCATCAACCGCCGCGACAGGATCAGGAAGTTCTGGGCACCGCCGGCCAGGTGGAAGCCCACCAGGTCGGCCCCCAGCAACCCTTCGATGATCTCGGTGCGCCAGGGCAACTGCATGAACAATTCCACCGGCGGGAACGGAATGTGGAGGAAGAAACCGATCGTCAGATCCGGGCGCAGTTCGCGCAGCATCTTGGGCACCAGCTGCAGCTGGTAGTCCTGCACCCAGACGGTGCCGCCCTTGGCGGCGGCCCGGGAGGTGGCTTCGGCGAACCGGCGGTTGACGTCGACATAGCGTTCCCACCAGGTGCGGTGGTAGATCGGCTTGACGATGACGTCGTGGTACAGCGGCCACAGGGTGGCGTTGGAAAAGCCTTCGTAGTAGTCCGCGACGTCCTCGGCGCTCAGCCGGACCGGATAGAGCTGAAGGTCGTCCTGGACGATCGGAGCATCCTGGGTATCGATATCGGAATCCACCACGCCGGGCCAGCCGATCCAGGCGCCGCGCCGTTTGCGCAGCAACGGCTCCAAGGCGGTGACCAGGCCGCCCGGGCTGCGTTTCCAGCTGGTGGTGCCGTCGGGGAGCCGTTCCTGATCGACCGGCAGGCGGTTGGCGACGACGACGAAGTCAGAGTCGCCGTAGCCGGCGGAGGGGGGCGCTTTGGAGGTACGGCCGCCTCTGGCAGCCATTAGCCGTCGAGCTTCGCCGGCCCAATACCGAGCATGGACAAGAAGACGCGGCACTCGTCGGCGTCGTTGGCGTAGGCGGCGACAACGCGTCGGGCCTGGCTCGCGGTGCTGTCGGCCAGCGGTTCCACGTCGCCGATTTCGCCATGGTCGGTCTTAGTAGGCATCCCACAACTGTAAGGGACGTCACGTTGCAGCTCGCCATGAGCATCCGTTGTCCGCTTCCGGTGAGGGTGCACAGATGTCCGCGGACAGGCCGGACGGGCCGGCATTCTGCGCACGCTCGGCCGCTCGACGTCACGTTGGCCCCAGCGATGGTCCGCTACAGACTGTCCGTAATGTGTAAACACCTAGCCCGTGACAATGTGAGGTGGGCCCAATGACACTCTCCGATCAGGACAGCGCCGAAGCACAGGCCTACGAGCCCCCCGAGCTGGTGGCCTACGAAACCCTCGACGAGGGACGCATCGCGCGGATCTGGTTGAACCGGCCCGCCGAACACAACGCGCAGAACCGCACCCTGCTGGTCCAGCTGGACGAGGCTTTCCTGCGCGCCGAGGCCGACGACACGGTGCGGGTGATCATCCTGGGTGCGCGCGGGCGCAACTTCTCCGCCGGTCACGATCTGGGTTCTGAGGCGGCGCTGGCCGAGCGCAAACCGGGACCGACGCAGCACCCCACGTTCCGCGCCTACGGCGCCACCCTGGAGCCGATCGTGGAGAAGCTGTATCACCAGGAATGGCACTTCTTCTTCGAGAACACCACCCGCTGGCGCGATCTGCGCAAGATCACCATCGCCCAGGTGCAGGGCAACGCGATCTCGGCGGGGCTGATGCTGATCTGGGCCTGCGATCTGATCGTCGCGGCCGACAACGCGAAGTTCAGCGACGTGGTCGCGGTGCGTCTGGGTATGCCGGGCGTCGAATACTATGCCCACCCTTGGGAATTCGGGGCGCGTAAGGCCAAAGAGCTGCTGCTGACCGGTGATTCGCTGGACGCCGACGAAGCCTACCGACTGGGCATGGTGTCCAAGGTCTTCCCGGTCGACGAACTCGACGAGAAGACACTGGAATTCGCGCGGCGCATCGCCGAGCGGCCGACGATGGCCTCGCTACTGGTGAAGGCGTCGGTCAACGCGGCGTCGGACGCAATGGGATTCACCGAGGCGCTGCGGCACGCGTTCCACATCCATGAGCTCGGTCACGCGCACTGGGCCGCCCACAACGAGAACAGAGCGCCTGTCGGTCTGCCGCCCGACGTCGAGGATTGGCGCACCGCTCGACCGACCCAGGTCGCGCGCCGCGATCAGCCGTAACTCACCGAAAGGGATCTCAGTGCAGCTTTCTTTTCAGGACCGGACGTATCTGGTCACCGGCGGGGGAAGCGGTATCGGCAAGGCGGTAGCGACCGGACTGGTGGACGGTGGGGCGTCCGTGCTGATCGTGGGCCGCAGCGCCGACCGGCTGGCCGAAGCCGTCGAGGAGATCGAGGGGCTGCAACTGCCCGGCTCGATCCGCTACGAACCCGCCGATGTCACCAACGAAGACGAGGTCACCCGGGCGGTCGACGCCGCGACGGCCTGGCACGGCCGGCTGCACGGCGCCGTGCACAGCGCCGGTGGTTCGCTGACCATCGGGCCCCTGACCCACACCGACTCGGAGGCCTGGCGCCGCACGGTCGACCTGAACGTCAACGGCACCATGTACGTGCTCAAGCACGTCGCGCGGGAGTTGGTGCGCGGCGGGGGCGGGTCGTTCGTGGCGATCTCGTCCATCGCCGCCAGCAACACCCACCGCTGGTTCGGGCCGTACGGCGTCACCAAGTCGGCCATCGACCACATGATGCAGCTGGCCGCCGACGAACTCGGGGCGTCGTGGGTGCGCGCGAACAGCATCCGTCCCGGCCTGATCCGTACCGATCTGGTCGACGCCAGTGTCATCCAGTCACCGGAGATCAGCGGCGACTATGCGCTGTGTACACCGCTGCCGCGGGTCGGTGAGGTCGAGGACGTGGCGAACCTGGCCATGTTCCTGCTCAGCGATGCCGCCAGTTTCATCACCGGGCAGTGCATCAACGTCGACGGCGGACACATGGTGCGTCGCGGTCCGGACTACTCGTCGATGATGGAACAGATGTTCGGCGCCGACGCGCTGCGCGGCGTGGTCTGAATGCAGCGCCTGGACGGCCGACGGATCCTGGTGACCGGCGCCGGGTCGGGCATCGGCCGGGCCACGGCGTCCCGGCTTCTCGACGAGGGCGCGCTGGTGGTGGGCGCCGACATCGCCACCGAGGCGCTGGGGGCCCTGTCCAGCGACCGTCTCACCGTGCTCGAGATGAACGTCGCCGACGAGCGCTCGGTGGTCGACGGGGTGCGTTCGGCCGTCGAGACACTCGGCGGCCTGGACTCCGTGGTCAACGCGGCCGGGATCCTGCGCGCCGCCCACACCCACCAGACCGGCCTGGATCTGTGGAACCAAATCCTCGCCGTCAACCTGACCGGAACGTTCCTGGTGGTCCGCGAAGCGCTGCCGGCGCTACTGGAGAACGCCCGCAGCTCCGTGGTGAACTTCAGCTCCACCTCGGCGACCTTCGCCCATCCGTACATGGCGGCCTACGCCGCCAGCAAGGGCGGCGTGCAGGCGTTCACCCATTCGCTGGCGCTGGAGTACGCCGCCGCCGGGCTGCGCGCGGTGTGTGTTGCGCCGGGCAGCATCAAAACCGGCATCACCGACGCCACCGGCGGCTACATCCCCAAGGACGCCAACTGGTCGTTGTTCGGCAGGCTGCTGCCGATCCTGCCCACCACGGAAACCTCCAGCGGCACCGGTATGGCCGACCCGGCCGTCGTCGCCGGGGTCATCGCGATGCTGGTCTCCGAGGACGGCGCGTTCATCAGCGGTACCGAGATCCGCATCGACGGCGGCACGCACGCTTAGCTCGCTTCGCCGAGCGTCACGCCAGCGTGGCGTTGAGCGCCGAGCGTCACGCCAGAGTGGCGTTGAGCGTCGAGCGTCGAGCGTCGAGCGTTGAGTGTCGAGCGTCACGCCAGAGTGGCGTTGAGCGTCGAGCGTCACGCCAGAGTGGCGTTGAGCGCCGAGCGTCACGCCAGCGTGACCGGAAACGCGGCTAGTTGACGCAGGGCACGCCGCCGCCGTCGATCGGCTTGCCGCGATCCGGCGTGGGGTAAGGAGTGAAAGCGCCGTTGTAGTAATAGCCGCTGGACGTGGTCGTCGTGGTGGACGTGGTCGACGCAGAGGCGGTGGTCTCTTCGGCGGCCGGCAGCGAGAAGTTGGTGTCCACGGTCACCCGGACGTGACCCGGTGCGACGCTGGTGTCCGGCTGTTTGGCGGCGTCGACGCCCAGCAGCGTGGCCAGACTCTGCGCCTCGGCTTCCGCACCGCTGCCGTACTGGATTGTGGTGGTCGTCGGGTCCCCCGCCTGGCGGTCGCGGACCTGCCCCGCGGTGAAGCCGCGCTTCTTCAACGCGCTGGACAGCTGAGTGGCCATGCCGCTGATGGCGCCGGCGTTGACCACGTCGACGACGGTCGACGGATTGGGTTTGGCGCTGGTGGTGACCGGAGCGGCGGACGGGGCCGGCGCGGTCCCGATCGCCGCGGCGATCTCCGCTTTGATCGCGGCCGGGTCGATGATGTTGACGTCGGCACCGTCGATGTTGTCGTAGCGCACCACCGGCAGCGTCCGGAACTCGACGTTGCCGCCGGCAAGTTCGCCCATGCGGCGGAACAGGCTCTCGTCCCAGCCGGCGGACAGCACCACGTCCTTGCGGGCCACCGCCATCAGGCTGTTCAGCCGATCGAGGTCGGTGAATGTGCCCGAACTCTGCAGATCGTGCATGACCGAGGACAAAAACGCCTGCTGACGGTGCGTGCGGTCCAGGTCCCCGTTTTCCAGGCCGTGCCGTTGCCGGACGAACGACAACGCCTGGGAAGCGTCGAGACGCTGCCGCCCGGCCGGGAAGTCGGCCCCGGAGTACGAGTCGTAGACGGGATGGTTCAGGCATACGTCGACGCCGCCCAGCGTCTGGGCCAGGTCGTAGAAGCCGGCCAGGTTGATCTCGGCGAAATAATCGATCGGGACGCCGGTCAGGCTGCGCACCGCGCGCAGGGTTGCCGCACGGCCCGCTTCTCGGCCCCGGGCCTCGAGTTCGCGCTGCGAGATCGAGCCCTGGTTGGCGAGCTGGTTGGCGACGTACTGCTTGGTCAGCCCGTAGGCCTCCTTGATCTTGATGTGGTTGTATCCCGGAACGCCGTTGAAGGCCACCCAGTCGTCCCGGGGGATCGAGAAGGCGACGACTTTTCCGTCCGCGCTGACGTGCACCAGGATCAGCGTGTTGGTGTTGTAGCCGCCCTGGTCGGAGTCGCCGGCATGCAGATGTTTGAGGATCGACCAGGGCAGGTCGTTGCCTTCCTGGTCTTTGCGGGAGTCCAGCCCGATCAACAGGATGTTCATGTTGTTGCCGGTGGACCGCGGGTCCTCGGCGGTCAGCGCCCGCGAAATCGTGATGCCGCCCAGCGCGCCGTGGGCCACCCAGTAGCCCGCCCCGGTCATCCCCACGGCTATCGCCGAGGCGAGGGTCATCAAGGTCCGCGACAGCCGTCTGCGGATCTTCGACGGCTGCTTGACGGCACGGTGCCGGTGCGCACCGCCGGAACGCGCCACTACCGCCCTCGACCAACCACCAGCCAACCGGCTGGCCCCCGGCCAGCGGTTTGCGGTGCAGTCGTCAAAGGCATGACGTCCAGTATGCGGCAGATTGCTGCGGAGCTCCCACTCCAGTTGTAACGATGTGGGCAGACTCACCCGCTTACCAGGTCAGAAGCGTCTCGGCGGCAATTTTCGGCCAGCCGTACGTTCTGGCTGCAATTCGCCAAACCCGGCTCGGCCGGATGCAGTTCGCCGCGCAGGTGAGTCAGCAGTACTGATAGTCGATGTGCCAGCGGCCGTTGACGTAGTCGGCCACGAAATGGCCGCCCAGGCCCGGATTGCTGTCGTTGATGTTTCCGGCACCCCCGGTGTTGGGTGTGAAGCCGGGCGGATCCCAGGTGACCGACCGCGGATCTGCCGGTGAGTCCGGGGTGCAACCGGCCTGCTTGGCGACATAGCCGTCGATGATCCGGCGCTCCGCGGTGGCCTGGTCGCCGCCGTCGGCTGGGGGATCGGCCGGGCACAGGTAGCTTGCTCCGCAGAAGTTCTCGCTGGTGGTCACCAGGGCCACGTCGGGTACCGGTACTGCCGCCACGGAGCCACCGAGCATCATCGCCACCGCGACCAGCCCCGCGATACGTGCGTTCATCGGGCCCTCTCGATCTCCTCGCCGGAGGTGTAATACACCGGGATATCGACTCCGGTCATGACCTCGATCATGAATACCCCGAACGGTTCGACTTCGTAGTAGTAATGCACGCCGCCCTCAGCGTCCACCGCGGTGGCGCAGGTGCGCCCCGGCGCACCGCAGCGCTGCTTGATCGGCATGGCCAGCGCCGCGATCACCACCACCGCGACGATCCCGATCACCAGCGACGCTCTCATCCGAACGCGGACCTCGCTTCGCCCAGGGTGTGCACTTCACGCAGTCTAGTGATTCCGGCGCGGCCTTGACGGGTGTCTGTCACCAGCTCCCGCGAGGTCTACGAGCGTCAGGCAGCCGACAGGTCCCGTCACTCCAGCCGTCGTCCCTGCACATACGTCCCCGCGATCGACGTCTCGCGAATCCCCATCAGCAACCCGAACAGCGTCTGGTCCCGCGCCATGACCGGATCGTCGGCCCGCACCCCATGACTCAGCGAGGCTTCCAGCGCCGGCGTACGGCGCGGGTCGACCACCACGAAGTCGGCTTCTTTGCCGACGTCGAAGTTGCCGAAGCGGTCCTCCATGTCCAGTGCCCGCGCACCGCCGAAGGTTCCCAGGAACAGCATTTGCGCCGGATGCATCGACACACCCGCGTCGCCCGGCTCGGAGATGTGCACCTTGAACGCCGCCCCGACCACCTGGGGAATGAGCCACTCGTCGCCGCCGCCGAAGTCCGTCCCGGCGGAGATGTTCACGCCCGACGCAACCGTCCGCAGCCACGGCATCGTGCCCGATCCCAGGAACTGCTGGGAGATCGGGCAGTGCGCGATCGAGGTGCCGGTCTCGGCCATCCGCGCCAGTTCGACGTCCTGACAGTGCACCGCGTGCGCCATGATGCTGCGTCGCCCGAGCATGCTCGACCCGCCGACGGCCGACCCCGGCAGGAACCTGCCGTCGTAGGTGTCCAGGTAGGAGTGGACCTGATAGGCGTCCTTGGTCTCGTCGACCTCGCCGGTGCCGGGACGGTTGTTCTCGTTGAGGTGGCTGTGGAAGTACACACCGTCGTCGCGCACCGAGTCATACAGTTCGCCGAGGCTTTTCAACGTTCGTGTGCTGACCGCCAGGGAGAACCTCGGAACGATGGCGACGTGCAGGCGCGCGGTGCGCACGTCCCCGGTGTCGGCCGCGTGCCACTTGTCGATCTCGGCTCTGGTCAGCCGGATGGCGTCGTCTTCCGACGTGATCAGCGCAGCGGCCGCCGCGGGACCGCCGGTCTGGATGCCGCGTCCGCTGACGATCCGCAGACCGCGGCGCGCGGTCTCCTCGAACAGCGCGTCCTGGGCGTGCGGGAACGCGGATCCGAACACCATCGCCGCCGTCGTGCCCACCGCGATGCGGCGGTCGCAGAACTCGGCCGCCGCCCGTCGCGCGAAAGCCGGATCGGCGTAACGGGATTCGGACGGGTACATGCACAGCGTCAGCCACTCCAACAGCTGACCGCCGCCGTAGGAGGCGCCGGCGTAGGTCTGCGGGAAGTGCACATGGGTGTCCACGAAACCCGGCAGCAGGAACCCGGGCCGATGATCGGACACCGGCCCGGTCCGATACCGATCCGGGATGTCCTCTCGTTCTCCGCAGAACGCAACACGGCCGTCGTCGCCAATCACCAACGCGCCGTCGGGAATCGACACCAGAGCGGCGGCCGCATCGGTCACCAGCGGCGCACCGGAGAGATGGAAAATGTGCCCGAGATGCACCTGACTTGCCACGTGAATCCTCCTCCGCCGGAGCTTTGCCGGAGCAGAAAGCCCACCGTGCCGGATCATCGCACGCGGCGCTCCCGGATCGGACGTTTGCGGCGGCGACACTCATCCGCGCCCGTTCGGTGCCGGTCCGGAGGTTCAATGCGAAGATTGCTGCCCGTGACAGGAATCTGGACGTCATTGCTTGCCAAGCTCGTCCCGCTGGCCCTGGTCATCGCGGTCTCGCCGTTGACGATCATCCCCGCGGTGCTGGTTTTGCACGCCCCGCGGCCGCGACCGACGGCTCTGGCGTTCCTCGGCGGCTGGGTGTTGGGCCTGGCGGCGCTGACCGGGATTTTCGTCACCGGCTCCGGTCTTTTCGCCGGCCTGCACAAAGCGCCGCCGACCTGGGCTTCCTGGTTGCGGGTGGTGCTGGGCTCGGTGCTGATCCTGTTCGGCGTCTACCGCTGGCTGACCCGAAACCGGGAATCCGCGACGCCGCGGTGGATGCGGGCGTTCGACACCATCAGCCCCAGGCGTGCCGGCATCGTCGCCCTGGTGCTGACCGTGGTGCGGCTCGAGGTGTCGCTGCTGTGCCTGGCGGGCGGGCTGGCCATCGGAACCAGCCCGCTGGATGTCGGCGGAAAGTGGTTCTTCGCCGCGGTCTTCGTCGTTCTCTCGGCCTCGACGGTCGCCATCCCCATCGTGGGCTACCTCAGCGCCGGCGACCGTCTGGACGACAAGCTCACCCGGCTCAAGGACTGGATGGAGACCAACCACGCCGCAATGCTGGCCGTCGTCCTGGTGTTGATCGGTGCCATGGTGCTGCACAACGGAATCAGCGCGCTGTAATCGCGGCGCGAGGTCCCGCCGCCGCGGGTTTCAGCAGGCGGACGAGCTATCCCGCGTTCCCCATTTCGTGCTTAGCTAAGTAACCAGTGGGCGCGCCGGCCCGCGCGGCTCTACTGTTGACCTACCAAAGTTCGCTTGAGGGGGCGGAGTGCAGGGCACGACCTTCGGCCGCTACCGGTTCATCGAGCTGCTGGGCCGCGGCGGCATGGGCGAGGTCTGGCGCGCCTACGACACTGAGACCCAGCGCGTCGTTGCCGTGAAAGTGCTGCCCGCCAATCTGGCCAACGACCCCACCTTCGAACAGCGTTTCCGCCGGGAAGCGCTGGCGGCGGCAGGCCTCAACGACCCGCACGTGGTGCCGATCCACCATTTCGGCGAGATCGAGGGTCGTCTCTATGTCGACATGCGCCTCGTCGTCGGCCGAGATCTGCAGGCGATCATCGCCGAAGGGGCGCTCGAACCAGAACGTGCGGTCAACATCATCGAGCAGATCGCCTCCGCGCTGCGTTCCGCGCACCGGATCGGGTTGGTGCACCGCGACGTCAAGCCGTCCAACATCCTGGTCACCGAAGACGACTTCGCCTATCTGATCGATTTCGGCATCGCCCGCTCGGCGGGGGATTCGCACATGACCGGCACCGGCAACGTGATCGGTACCTGGGCCTATATGGCACCGGAGCGGGTGACCAGCGGCCAGACCGATCCACGTGGCGACACCTACGCACTCGGATGCGTACTGCACGAGTGCCTGACGGGCGAGCAGCCGTTCCCCGGGAACAGCCTGGAACAACAGATCGGCGGCCATCTGAGTCTGCCGCCGCCGAGGCCGTCGACCATGCGTCGCGGTATCCCCGAAGAGCTGGACAACGTGGTGGCCACCGCGATGGCCAAAAGCCCTGATCAGCGCTACCCGACGGTGACCGAGATGGCGGCGGCGGCGCGGGAGGCGGTCACCGGGACCCGGCCCATTCCGCTGCGCCGGCCCGAACCGGTGCAGCAACGGACCCAGCTGGCCCCACCGCCGCCCGGTCCGCCGCGGCAGCCGCCACCGGGCCGTGGACCCGGACGCGTCGACCAGGGGCAGCGACGTCCCCCGCCGGACCAGCGCCGCCCGCCTGGTGGGCCTGCCCCGTACCGGCCGCCGAGTGACCCGAACCAGTACCGCCCGGCCGGCCCCGGCCCCGACCCCGGCCACCAGCGGCCGGCCCCCGCGCAGCGGCCGGGCCCGGATCCGAGTCTGCGCCGGCCCCCCACCGATCCGACCCAGCGCCGCCCGGCCGCCGATCCGGTCCCGTACGTCCCGAGCAGCGACGACGCCACTCAGTACCGTGCGACAAGTGAGCCGGCCACGCCGGTCCCGTTTCAGGCGGTGCCCGAGGAGAAGGCCGGCCCCGACAAGCCGCCCCCGAAACGGCGCCGTACGCCGCTGATCCTGGCCGGTGCGGGGGTGCTGCTGACCGTCATCGTTGTCGTCGCCGCGGTCGTGTTGACCGGCGGTGGCGGCAGCACCGGCAGCTCCGGGCACACCACCGAGCATTCCGGCGCCGCCCAACCGACCCAGCTCACCGACAGCGGCCCGTTCACCGGCACCTACACCGCGGACTTCGGTCCCAAGGTCTCGTTGGCCGGCAAGGAGGTGCCCAACTCCGAGCCGCCGGGCCAGGAGACCTGGCTGCTGCGTTCGGCGTGCAACGCCAACGGGACCGAGTGCGTCGCCACCGCGCAACGAACCGACGGACTCTACAACCACACGCCGAAACTGATCTTCGACGACGTTCGGGGCCGCTGGATCGCTGTCGCCCTGGAAGGCGGCAAATGCAACGACAAGAGCATCGAGAAGTGGAACTACGTCTGGCTGCAGCCACATGCCGACGGGACGATGGTCGGTGAATGGATCACCGACTCGCTGGATTGCTACAGCAAACGAACGGTGACGTTCACCCGCAGCGGCGACGCGGATCTGTCCAGCCTGGCCAACCCCGCTGAGCTGCCGGCCAGGGTGGTGTCCCCAGGTCAGGCACTGCACGGCTTCTACCACCTGCTGACCACCTACACCGGCCCGAACGCCCCGAAACCGCAGGAAGCCGACTACAACGTGGACACCTTCTGTCTGCGCACCGGCGACCGGTGTAACAGCCGATTCGTCCGGAACGGGTCCAGCGGGACCCAGCTGCTGCTGTTCGCCGATAACGCCTGGATCCGGGACGACGAATACGATGCCGCCTGTCCGGCCGGCGGCACCTCGCACGTGCGGATCAAGGGCGACTTCCCGCTCCCGGAGCCGGCTCAGGATCCGATCACGCTGCTTACCGGTAGCGGTACCAAAGATGAATCCGGCAGCTCCTGTAAGGGCGGCCCGTACGACATGAAGTTCACCCGCACCGGCGGATGAGATGACGGCGGATGAGACGCCGGTTACCTCTGTTTTGAAACGCACCTGACGCGGGTAGGCAAACCTGGCGAAGGGAGGTGTGGTCAGTGACCGACGAACCCCAGACACCCGAGCGGGGCACGCCGCAAGAGACACCCGAACGGATCACGCCCGCGGAAACGCCGGAGAGGTTGAGGCCGGCCGAGTCCCCGGAGCGACTGACGCCACAAGATCCGCCCGAGCGTTTGACGCCGGGCTAGGTCGATACGAACGAGAACGGAGGCATTGGTAGATGCGCGCTGAAGAAGGCGACGAAACGGTCAAGGATTACGCCGCGGAGGGCGAGCAGACCCTGAACAGGATCAAGGATTCCCAGCGCTCGTCGGGAAATCCGGTGAGCAGGATCGTTCGGTGGCTGAGGGATCGAGTGCCCGGCGGTTCACGAACCTGATCTGTTTCCGCGAGTAGTCGGGCGGGTACTGAGACTACTAGTCTCGTTCAGAGACTGACAGTCTTGTTTAGCTCCTGTCCAACAAGAGGAAGCGGGCCGATGACTGATTTCGCGGTCAGAACCCTGAACCGGTCCGAACAATCACCCCCCGACGCGTTCACGCAAGGTTCCCGCGGGCGCCGAAGCTGGACATTGTTCATCGCGTGCACGGGCGTCGCGCTCGTCATCGCGTCGATGGTTTCGCTGAACACCGCGCTCAGCGACATCGCGTTGGCGACCGCGGCCACCCAGACGCAGCTGACCTGGATAGTGGACAGTTACACGCTGTTGCTGGCGTGCCTGCTGCTGCCTGCCGGGGCCATCGGCGACAGGTACGGCCGGCGCAGCGCCCTACTGGTCGGCGTGGCGATCTTCGCGATCGCATCGGCCGCGCCGCTGGTCTTCGACAGTCCGGTGCAGATCATCGCCGCGCGCGGGCTGGCCGGAGCGGGAGCGGCGTTCGTCATGCCGGCGACGTTGTCGTTGTTGACCGTCGCCTACCCGCCGGAAGCGCGCACCAAGGCGGTGGGAATCTGGGCCGGGGTCGCCGGGACGGCGGGCCTGTTCGGTTTGATCGGTACCGGGTTGCTGATCGAGTTCTTCGACTGGCGGTCGATCTTCTGGACGCTGGCCATCGGCGGACTGGTGGTGTTCGCGGCGACCCTGACGATCGCCGAGTCCCGCGACGCCCACGCCCCGCGCTTGGACGTGCCAGGTGCGCTGACCATCGGGGCGGCGGTGGCGGTATTCGTGTTCGGCATCCTGCAGGCACCCGCACACGGTTGGAGCGATCCGCGGGTCTTCGGTTGTCTGATCGCCGGATCGGTGCTTGCGGTCGTGTTCGGCTGGATCGAGCTCCGGCGGCCCCAGCCGCTGCTCGACATCCGGTTGTTCGGCAACCCGAACTTCGGCACCGGCGCGGCCGCCATCACGGTCGTGTTCATGGCCACCTTCGCGCTCTTCTTCCTGGTGGTGCAGTACCTGCAGCAGGTCAAGGGTTACTCCGCGCTGGTGGCCGCGATTGCCTTGAGCCCCATGGGTTTACCGCTGCTGACGCTCTCGGCGCTGTCGTCGTGGTACGTCCCCAAGCTGGGACTACGGGTGGTGGTGTTCGCCAGCATGGTGCTGGTCTCGGTCGGCTTCCTGTGTATGTGCATGCTGGACGCCGACTCGTCGTATCTGCAGGTGTGCTGGCCGCTCATGGTGATTGCGACCGGGTTCGGATTGGCAACGGCGCCAACGACTTCAGCGATAATGTCGGCCGCGCCGGACCAGAAACAGGGCGTGGCGTCCGCGGTCAACGACGCGACCCGCGAGGTGGGCGGTGCGCTGGGTATCGCGCTGGCCGGTTCCATCCTCGCGGGGAGCTACAGCCACCACATCGCGACCGCCCTCGGCGACTATCCCGACCAACTGCGCGGGCCGGCATCAGATTCGCTGTCCAAGGCGCTGGCCGTCGCCCAGCAACTGGGACCGCACGGGCTTCAGCTCGCCGAACGCAGCAGGGAGGCGTTCGTGTCGGCGAGCAGTTCGTCCTACGCCGTCCTGGCCCTCATCGTCGCCGTCGCGGCGGTCGTCATCCCGCTGTTCGCACCGGGACGCGACGGGGAACGGCTGGCTATCATGCGCCGACTGCGGGATCGGCGGGCCCGTACTGTAACGCGTTCCAGTTAGGGCGTCTTACCATTCGTTGATGGCGACGGCAGCGCAACCGTTTGTTACCCACGGACCGGGTGGTGTTCGCATCGTCTCCGACCGCCAAGGCGACCCGCGGGCGCGTGCCGTGGTGTTCTTGCACGGCGGCGGGCAGACCCGACGTTCGTGGGGCCGGGTGGCGGCAGCCGTGGCACAGCGCGGATTTCAGGCCGTCACGGTCGACCTGCGGGGCCACGGTGAGTCGGACTGGTCCGAGGAAGGCGACTACCGCGTGGTCACCTTTGCCGCCGACGTCGTCGAGGTGCTGCGCGATCTGCCGCCGGATCCGGTGTTGGTCGGCGCTTCGCTGGGCGGGTTCACCTCGATGCTGCTGGCCGGCGAAATCGCCCCGGGTATCGCCAGTGCCGTGGTGCTCGTCGACATCGTGCCGAACATGGAGCAATCGGGGGCGGACCGCATACACGCCTTCATGTCCGACCGGGTGGAATCGGGATTCGCCTCACTCGAGGAGGTCGCCGACGCCATCGCCGAGTACAACCCGCACCGCCCTCGACCTACCGACCTGGACGGGCTGACCACCAATCTGCGCCGCCGCGGCGACCGCTGGTACTGGCACTGGGATCCCCAGTTCATCAGCGGCACAGCGGCTTTCCCGCCCTTCGAGGTCACCGACGCCGACCGCATGCATGCCGCTGTGGAAGCGATCTTGCGCACCGGTCTGCCAATGCTGCTGGTGCGCGGGCAGGTGAGCGATTTGGTCAGCCAAGAGCGCGCCGACGAGTTCCTCGCGCGTTTCCCGCAGGTCGAATTCACCGACGTGCGGGGTGCGGGACACATGGTCGCCGGCGACCGCAATGACGTGTTCGCCGGGGCTGTTCTGGACTTCCTGGCCCGGCACGTCCGATGACCGGACACCCCGCCAGCGGCGTCCCGTCATCCCCGTTCAATCAGTACAGCGGCACCCACAAGCCCATGAACCAGTAACCCCAACCACCGTATTGCCAGTTGAAGACCGGAACGACGCTATACGAGTTGTAGTTGAACGGCGCGAAATACTGCTGGCCATAGCCGACGTCACGCGTCGGCCCCTCCCACGGGCGGTTCCAACCGCCGGGTGGCGGCGCGCCGTCCCAGCCATTCGAGGGCGCCGGTCCTTCCCAATTGGGCGGCGGGTGGCCGGGCGCCGGACCGTTGTTCCATCCGTAGCCGCTCTGTCGCGGCGGTGGTGGTGCTCCGCGGCCTGGGACGTAGAACCCGACCGGCAGGTCGATGGGGCCGCCAATCTGCACCGTGCCACGTGGGATTCCGCCGCGCGGCGGAATATACGGCGGGTGCGGCGGTTGAGTGGTCGGTGCGTCGAGCACCGGGCGAGTGGTGGACGGATAGGAGGACCGATCACCGCCCTGAGTCGTCGAGCCCCACGGACCAGACGTGGTGGGCGCCGGCGATCCACTCCACGGGCTCCCCGTGGTGGTAGGTGCCGGTGTCCCGTTCCACGGGCTCCCCGTGGTGGTAGGTGCCGGTGTCCCGTTCCACGGACTCGTGGTGGTCGTGGGTGCCGGTGTCCCGTTCCACGGGCTAGTGGTGGTCGTGGGTGCCGGTGTCCCGTTCCACGGGCTCGTGGTGGTCGTGGGCGGCGGCGAACTCCAAGGCGTGGTGCTGGGTTGGTTCGTCGTGCTCGCCGGCGGCGCCGTGGTGCGGGGTGTGGTACCCGGCGGCTTGGTGGTCGTCGGCCGAGGAGTGCCGGCACCCGGCACGGAAGATCCCGGCGGCGGCACGGATCCGCCGCCCCCGTAACCCGGTCCCGGGTTGGGGCTGGGGGCGGGGGTCGAGTTGCGGCTCTGACAGGCTCTGTCCCAATTAGGGCACGGGTCTTGCGGAGCCGAGCTGGCGAAACCCGCATTGAATGCCGTCGCGGTCATACCGAGACCCGCCGCGACTGCCGCAGCTGCGGCCACTCGTTTGATGGACATTAGCTGCATCCCCTCTCGGGCTTCGGCCCGCACGATGTCTGGTAGGTCCGCGCTACGGGCAGGTCACGTCCAGCTCAAATGACTTCGTGAGCGTCTTCGGCTGCGCTGGGTTGCTGACGTCCGCGCCGGTCGCAGTGCCCTTGATCTGGTAATACTTGCCGCTCACCGCGGCCCCTGCGGAGCCGCCCTGGCCTGGGGCTGCATCGGAATAACCGAGCACCACGCCGTTGACGGCGCCCAGCCCCACCGCGTGGACGATGGGCGGATTGTCTTTGCTGACGACCGCACCGATCCCATTGGCCGCGTCGCCGATGCCGATGTTGATGTTGTTCCCGGCCGGCGTGCAGGTGATCGCGCCACTGACATTCTGGCTCTGACCGTCGACGATTACCTGAGGGCCGGCCGGGGCCGCTGGTGCGGTGTTGGGCGCACCCTTATCGGATTTGTTGCTGGAACATCCTGCGCAACTCACAGCAACTATGGCAACACCGGCTACTCCGACGAGGACTCCACGCTTCACCGCTGTTCTCCTTCGTGCCCCGGGAGCCCGCTCGTACTGGAGGGCCCCCCGCTGGCAAATTTACCGCTATTTGCCATCAACTCATAGAGTTTTCACAAATAAGACAGGCATCCATTCCGTTCAGCGATTCGTAAACCCGGAAGTTTCGGGTCGTCTCAATGCGGGCTGCCTGCGCATCGGCAGAAAAATCTGTCCGGGCCGGACCGCTATCCCGGTCTGCTTGTTCAGCAGCCGATGCCATGTAAATCGGTGGCAAAGATTTTGCGGGGCAGTCACTTTGGCAATCGAGCTGGCCTGACGGTCCAAGCAGGGGTATCGCACACCCGTTGCCCGCAGCGGTGGATTCATCCCCGCCATGGCCACCCAGATCCACCAGACCTGCCGGCACAACGAATCCAGCTGCGCCGCAACGTGTTCTGTCAGTGGCCGAGGGTGGCCCGGACACCCATGCCGCACGGGCAGTTGCGACAGCTCGGCCATCGAGGCACGCGGCGAACAGCGTCCCGCTGGGCTCGGGATAGACACATGCCCCGGGGGTCTCCTGCTGACCCCGAAGCCTGCTGCCCTGCCTTCGGTTTGTAGCCGTGAATACGAGCTAGGGTCAACCGAACTCATTTGGACTACGGTCACAAGCGGGAGCCTGTTCATCCAAAGGAGTGGTGCGTGAGCAAGACGGCCAGGCGGCTAGGGCCGCAAGACATGTTGTTCCTCTACGGCGAAACCGCGAGCACGATGATGCACGTCGGTGGACTGATGCCGTTCACCCCGCCCCCGGATGCGCCGAACGACTTCTTGCGTCAGTTGGTCGACGAGAGCAAGGCCAACGAGGTGGTCGAGCCGTGGAATCTGAAACTGAGCCATCCTGACCTGCTGCGCAGCCCGATTCAATCCTGGGTCCACGACGACAAGTTCGACCTCGACTACCACGTGCGACGTTCGGCGTTGGCCAGCCCCGGTGATGAACGCGAACTCGGAATCCTGGTGTCGCGGTTGCACAGTAACGCCCTCGACATGCGCCGGCCTCCTTGGGAGATGCATTTCATCGAGGGACTCGAAGACGGACGGTTCGCCATCTACGTCAAGATGCACCACGCGTTGGTCGACGGCTACACCGGCCAGAAGATGTTGGCGCGCAGCCTGTCTACCGACCCCCACGACACCACGCATCCCCTCTTCTTCAACATCCCCACCCCCGGACGGGTGCCCGCGGCGAAGGACGAATCCGGCAACGGCCTGACCAGCAGCGTGCTGGGCACCCTGGGCGGTCTGGTCACCAATCTGGGTGGCGTGGTGAGCGGGGTGGGCGGCGTGCTCGGGTCCGTCGCAGGTGCGGGACGCTCCACGCTGGATCTGACCAAGGCCATCGTGAACACCCAACTGCGCAACGACAACGAGTACCGCAACCTGATCGGTTCGGCGCAGGCACCGCGGTCCATCCTGAACACGCGGATCAGCCGCAACCGCCGTTTCGCCACCCAGCACTACCAGCTGGATCGGCTGAAAAGCATTGGGAAGCAGAATGACTCGACGGTCAACGACGTCGCGTTGACGATCGTCGGGGGCAGCCTGCGCAGGTTTCTCGACGAGTTGGGCGAGCTACCGGACAAACCGTTGATCGCGATGTTGCCGGTCAACGTGCGACCCAAGGACGACGAGGGGGGCGGCAACGCCGTCGCGGCAATCCTCGGCACGCTGGGCACCGACATCGCAGACCCGATCGAGCGTCTGCACACCATCACCGCCACCACCCGGGTAGCCAAGGCCGAATTGTCGAAGATGAACAAGGACGCGATCCTGGCGTACACCACTGCCCTGTTGGCCCCGTTCGTGCTGCAGGTGGCCGGTTCGCTCACCAAGGTCAAGACGCCTTGGCCCGACACGTTCAACCTCTGTGTCAGCAACGTGCCGGGTCCCCAGGACCCGCTCTACCTCCGGGGCTGTCGGATGGAGGCGTCGTTCCCGGTTTCGTTGGTGGGGCACAGCCAGGCCCTCAACATCACCCTGCAGAGCTATGCCAGCACGATGAACTTCGGGTTCATCGGGTGTCGCGACACCCTGCCCCATCTGCAGCGACTGGCCGTCTACACCGGCGAGGCACTCGACGAGTTGGAGAGCGCCTCCTGAGCATGGGCGACACCCTCGTCGAATACGGCACCGACGGCGGTGTGGCCACCATCGGGCTGATCAACTCCAAGCCGCTGAATATCATTGGCAGTCAAGCGATCTCGGAACTCACCGATGCATTCCGTGCGGTCGGTGACGACGTGCGGGTGGTCGTGCTGCGCGGCTCGGGGGACAAGGCGTTCATCGGCGGCGCCGACATCAACGAGATGGTCACCCTCGAACCGTCCAGCGCCGAGGTGTTCATCCGCCGACTCGCGGGTCTGTGCGAGGCGATCCGGGAATGTCCCGTCCCGGTCATCGCCCGGCTGGCGGGCTGGTGCCTCGGCGGAGGACTGGAAGTCGCGGCGTCGTGCGACCTGCGCGTCGCCGAGTCCGGCGCCGGATTCGGGATGCCGGAGGTGGCCGTCGGAATACCGTCGGTGATCCACGCGGCGCTGCTGCCGGCATTGATCGGGGCGTCGCATTCGTCGTGGCTGTTGCTGACGGGCGAGACGATCGACGCCGACACGGCCGCCACCTGGGGTCTGGTGCACGAAGTCGTCGCGCCGTCGGCACTGGACACCCGCATCGGCGAACTCGCTTCGAGACTGGCCGGTTTCGGTCCGCACGCCGTCCGCCAGCAGAAGCGCTTGCTCAACAAGTGGTTCGACATGTCGGTGCACGCGGCGATCGAGGACAGCGTCGAACAGGTCGGTCAGGCGTTCCTGACGGGGGAGCCGCAACACCATATGCGGGCCTTCCTGTCCCGTAAGAGCAAATAGCGAATTCTTCGATATCCCCGTCTTTTCCCGCCCCCCGCGCGATCATGTCTAATACGCGATACCAACGGGGGTAGGCGATGTCATTTGTGCTTGTCGCGCCGGACATGCTGGCGGCAGCCGCGGCCGACGCCGCTCCTCTCTCGGCCGCATTGGCCCTCCCGACCACCGAGGTAATGGCCGCGGCCGCCGACGAAGTTTCGACCGCCGTCGCATCGTTGTTCGGCACGCACGCCCAGCAGTATCAAGCGGCCGCGGCGCAGGCCGCCACGTACTACCAGCAGTTCACCGGTGCGCTCAATACGGCGGCGGCCGCCTACGCCGGCGCGGAGGCGCAGATCGTCACGTCGTTGCGCGTCGCCGCGGCCGACGCGTTCCAGACGGCGGTCTACGGCCCGGTCCGCGCGGCCGGACAGGCGTGGATCGGCAGCCCGTTCGGCCAGGCGCTGGATCCAATTGTCAACGCGCCCACCAACATGCTGCTCGGGCGCCCGCTGATCGGCAACGGCGCTGCGGGGACGGCGACCGCACCCACCGGCGGCGCCGGGGGACTGCTGTTCGGCGACGGCGGGGCCGGTTATTCACCCACCGCAGGTGTCGCCGTCGGCGGCAACGGCGGGCACGCCGGGCTGATCGGCAACGGCGGTGCCGGCGGTGCCGGCTTCGGCGGCGCAACCGGCGGTGCGGGCGGCTTCGGCGGCTGGCTGATGGGTAACGGCGGTGCGGGCGGTGCCGGTGGCACCGGCGGCGCGGGTGGCCAGGCCTTCTTCTTCGGCAACGGCGGCCCCGGCGCAGCTGGCGCCCCCGTCGGCCGCGCGGGGTTGTTCATCGGCACCGGGTCTTTCGGCGATACCGCCAGCGGCCAGTCGATCGTCATCGATCTGGTGCGGCACGGGCAGACCTCGGCCAACCTGGAAGGCTGGATCGACACGGCCATCCCGGGGGTATCCCTCACCGCCCTCGGTCAACAGCAGGCCACGGCCGTCGCAAACATCCTGGCACCGAACGCCCCCTACGCCGGCATCTTCGCGTCGCAGCTGACCAGGACTCAGGAAACCGCGGCGGCGCTGGCCGGCATGCTCCCGGGGTCAAACGTGCAAGTCCTGCCCGGACTCAACGAGATCAGCGCCGGAGTGTTCGACGGCTTACCGCAGATCAGTCCCGCCGGCCTGCTCTATCTGGCCAGCCCGATCGCCTGGATGTTCGGATTCCCGTTGATGCCGATGCTCGCGCCGGGTTCCTCCGACTTCAACGGGATCGTCTTCAACCAGCACTTCACCGGCGCGCTGGAAACGATCTACAACCATGCCCTGACGCCCCCGATTCAGGTGGCGGCGGACGGCAATATCACGTCGGCGGCCTACACCAGCGCGTTCACCATGGCCGTCGGGACGATGATGAACGTGAACAATCCCGATTTCCTGCTCATGCTCACCCACTTCCCCGAGAACACCGGCACCGTGGTGGTGCAGGGCGACCCGCGGGGCGGCTGGACGCTGGTGAGTTGGGAAGGCATCCCGGTCGGGCCCGCGAACCTGCCGACCGCACTCTTCGTCGACTGGCGCAACCTGATCACCGCGCCGCAGTACGCGGCCTGGGACATCGGGATGTCGCTGCTCTCCGGAGATCCCACGGCGATCGTCACGGCGGTTCGCGACGGTATCGACGAAGTCGCCACGGCCACCATCGGTTTCCCGTTCGCGGTGGTCGAGGATGTGGTCGACGCGTTGCAGGGCGACATCCCGCTGCTGCCCGTCCCGGTCCCCTGACCGCAGCGAAATCCGTTCCACCGCAGCGGGTTCAGCTGGCTGCCGGCACCGCCTGCAGGTGTCGGCGCGAGCGACGACGGCTGATGCGTTGCATCACCGCGCGGGAGCGCAGGCCGCCGCGTCGCGAGTCGGCCGCCGCCGACCAGTCGGCCAGGGACACCGCCGCGCTGGTGTAGTCGCCGTTCGCGTCGATGAAATCGTCGATGAGACCCGCCACGGTGTCGGTCTGCTCGGTCTGCGGGTGGTGGAAGACACCCGGGATGATGTGCAGCCGGCTGTGTGGCATTGCTTCGTGGGCCGCGTAGGCGTGCGAGACGGGGATCACGCGATCCTGGTCGCCGCTGATGATCAGCACCGGCACGTTGGCGTTGAAGTGCAGCTTGCTCAGCGCGCAGACGAACTGGCCGCGACGGTCGACGACGGCGCGCAACGTGCGCAGCAGCGCCAGCCGGTTCTCCCGGTTCGACAACGCGGCGTGCGCTTCCCAGTGCTCGCCCAGCCGGGACTTGTGCTCGTCGCTGGACCGCAGCGCCGAAAACGCTTTGCGCGCAGCGATCATCGGCCGCGACGAGGCCAGCCGCAACACGATCTCGGATCCGGGCAGCGAGATCAGCCGCAGGGTTCGGTTCACTTCGGCGCCCAGACCGCCGCTGCTGATCAGGATCAGCCGCTCGCAGTAGTCGCGGTGCTGGTGGGTGAATTGCATTGCGATGCCGCCGCCGAGCGAGTGACCGATGACCGTGACGCGGGGGATCCCCAACGCGTCGAGGAAGTCACGCAACCACACCGCGAACGCGCCCAGTGAGTAGTCGCCGCGCGGCTTGTCGGTCTGACCGTGCCCCAGCAGATCCGGTGCGATGACGCGAAACTTCTTGGACAGCGTCGGGATGATCGCGTTCCAGTTCTTCGAGCTGCCGCCGATACCGTGGATCAGCAGCAGCACTTCACCCGCGCCTTCGTCGCGGTAGGCGACGCGGTCGCCGTGAAGGAACATCGTCTGGATGTCGTTGCTCATGTTGGCCTGCTTGGTCACTTCGGTGTGAACGGATAGGGGTGTAACTGTTGAAGTGAAGTCTGCGGACCGCGCCTTGTGAGTTTCTTGGGACTTTCTAAAGGGGTTTGCGGTGTCGGCGCGCGACGAGTTCTGTCGTCGTTCGCGTCCACGATCTGGTGGCGGGATGAATCCCCGCGGCCGGCTCAGTCCCTGATGCGGGTGAAGACCTGATCGTAGGGGCCACCCTTGCAGGTGCTACCCGAAGCCTCTTCCATGCCGTGTCCGGACAGCGTCTGTATCGGGTCGGGCGCTCCCTTGGCCAACGGGAACACGCCCGTGACCCGCACGTGGCTCGTCCCGCCGGCCGAGCAGGGCACATCTTCCTCGGAATTCTCCGTCCAAGCGTTGTTGGCGAAGATGAACAGCTGGTGGTCGCTGAAATCGGTCAGCACGAAACGGCTCAGGCAGCGGTCGCCGGCGCGCAGGCAGAAGGTGTCGACGCTGAAGTCCTGGTCGCCCGGTCTGGCCTGGCCGGCCGCCGTGCTGAATTTCGAGCGATAGAACCCGTGCAACCCCAGTGCCGGGGATTTCACGCGTGCCGGCAGGGTGACCGGGTCGGGCAAGCTGGAGATGTCCGCGTCACCGGTCTTGGTGAACGTCACGCTCCGTTTGCTGTAGCACTTGACGGAATCGTCGATCCATTCGCCGGACATGCTGCCGTCCGGCCGGGGCCGCAAGTAGACCCAATGCCACTCTTCGATGTCCTCGTTACCGCACCGTTCGGTGTCCAGGGTGACGGCGACCCAGCGTCCACTGATGTCGTCGAATGTCAGAGTCGTCGGGTGCTTGAGGTTTCCGCTGCTTCTCGCAGCGGTAGCCACGCAGCCTTTGTCGCCGCACACCGACCGCAGCTTCCAGGTCTCCTTGCCGGCCGGTTCGCTGCCTTGCTGCTCCCTGCCGGCAATGTCGATGCTCGGGCCGAACGTCAGGGTGTAGGTGCCGGTCAGCGGGCCGGTATTCGCCGGCTGTGCCGTCGCGGCGCCACCACCGCCCGAACCGCCGCCCTTGGTCATCAAGAAGCCGGCGACCAGGGCGACAACCAGGACGACGGCCGCGATGCTGCCCGCCAGGATGAGGCGACGACGCTTGGGGTCCGGTTTGGTGGTCTGCCCGCTCTGCGCCGATCCGCCGCCGGATTGGCTGGGACTGGACGGACCGTACTGGCCGCCCCGATTGTCGGTCGGGCCGTATGAGCGGTACTGGGTCGGGTCGGTGTTGGACGGGCCGCGGTTCGGAGTCGGCGGATAGTAGTTCCGCTGCTGACTCGGGGCGCCCGGCGCGATCGGCACCCGCTGCGTTTCCGATTGGCCCGGGTCGGTATTCCGCGGAGGAGGGGGCAGCACCGTCGGCTGGGTGATTGCCGCCTTGGCCGCCGCAGCCATCTCGGTGGGAGTCGAATAGCGCTGCTCGGGATTCTTGGCCATCCCGATCGCAATGACCCCGTCGAGTTGCACCGGCAGGCCGTGCCGCAGCGCCGACGGCCGGGGCGCCGGCAAACCCAAATGGCCGCCGATCTGCTGTTCCAGGCTGTTGCCCGGGAACGGCTGGCTGCCCGTCAGGCACTCGTGCAACACACACGCGAGGGCGTAGGTGTCGCTGCGGGGATCGGCCTGGCCTTTGCTCAGCCGCTCCGGCGCCATGTAGGCCCAGGTGCCGATCACGCTGCCGGTGTTGGTCATCCGCGATTCCCCGGCCACGCTGGCGATCCCGAAATCGATCAGGTAGGCGAAGTCGTTCGGCGTGACCAGAATGTTGGAGGGCTTGACGTCGCGGTGTACCAGCCCGATCTGGTGGGCGTCGTGCAGTGCCGAGGCGATCTGCTCGATGATCATCACCGCGCGGGCCGGCTCCATCACTCCTTCGGCGATGATGGTCTGCAGGTCGCGGCCTTTGATCAGCCGCATGTCGACGTAGAGGCGGCCGTCGATCTCGCCGAAGTGGTGGATCGGTATGACGTGCGGGTCGTTGAGTCCCGCGGCGGCCAGTGCCTCCCGGCGGAACCGTTGCACGAAGGTCGGGTCGGAAACCAGGTTCTCGGGCAGCACCTTGACGGCGACGATCCGTGAGGTCTCGGTGTCGTACGCCCGCCACACCTCGCCCATGCCGCCGCGACCGATGAGCTCGATCAACCGGTACCGGCCGAACGGCGTCCCGTCCTGGTCCACCCAACCCCCTATGTACGTATCTGGTAAATCGTCAACCCACTGATTCAACCGGCAATGTCAAGCCCAGCACAGGACGAGGATAGGGAACTCAAATAAAGGTCATATGTTTCACACGTATTTCGGCCGCGCTGCGTACTTCCGCGTACGGGACCGCCGAGATCGAGTAGTGCACTACGCAACTCACCTTCACGCACGGGGGCGACAGTTTTCTGGTGGGGCACCAGTTGACCGATGCGGCCTGTTTCGAATCTTGCGGCACATCGATACCGACGCCGCCATCGGTGCGCCTTCCGAAGCTCGTACAAGGTGCGGCATTTGCATTCTTCCGCCGGCGGGCGATGCACCACTGGATCCGGCGGCACGGACGCATTTTCGAGATCAATGTCCCATTCTTCGGCCGGTCGGTGGTCGTCTCCGACCCGGCTCTCGCGCGCGCTGTGTACACCGCGGATCCCGAACAGATGATCAACGTGCAACCGAACCTCAGCAACTGGTTCGGGCCGGGATCGAGTTTCGGGATCGAGGGCAGACGGCACCGCGACCGCCGCCGGCAACTGGCGCCGGCGTTTCACGGCCGATGCCTGAGGGACTACGAACAGCTCATCGAGGCCGAGACGCTGCGTGAAACCGCGAATTGGCAAGAGAATAAGGAATTTCGGGCCCTCGAACCCATGAACCGGATCACGTTGAGCGTGATCCTGCGAACCGTCTTCGGCGCCGACGGTCCGGAACTCGAACGGTTGCGCGAGGTCGTCCCGCCGTATATCAAACTCGGGCAGCTCGTGGCGTTCGCGCCCGCACCACCGGCCTGGGCGCGACGTCACAGCCCGTGGGGCAGGCTCGACCGGCTCCGAAAAGTATTCGACGAGAACGTATTCAGCCTCATCGACGGGGCGCAGCGCGATCCGCATCGCGGCGAGCGCAACGACATCCTGGCAGCGTTGCTGCGCGTCCGGCACGACGACGGAACCGGGATGTCCCGGACGGACATGTGCGACGAACTGTTGGCCTTCGTCGTGGCGGGACACGAAACCACCGCATCAGCGCTGGGTTGGGCATTCGAGCGATTGCGGCGTCACCCAGAGGTGTTGGCTGATCTGGTCCGCGAGGTCGATGCGGGAGGCAGTGAGTTCCGTCGGGCCACGATCCTGGAGTTGCTGCGCGTGCGGACCGTACTCGATGTGGCGGGTCGCCGTGACGTGGCGCCGCATTTCGAGCTCGGCGCCTGGCGGATCCCGCACGGGCGCACGGTGCTGGTGCGGATCGCCGATCTCCAGCGAAACCCAGAGATCTTCCCAGACCCGGAACGGTTCGATCCGCGCAGGTTCTCGGGCACCCGCCCGGCGGCTTCAGCATGGCTGGCTTTCGGTGGTGGTGAGCGACGTTGCCCCGGAGCTGATTTCGCGATCACCGAAATGGATGTTGTGCTGCGCACGGTGTTGCGGGACTTCTGCGTCGAGACCGACTCCGCCCCTGGCGAGAAGTCGGTGTTCCGCGGGATCGCTCACACCCCCAGGCAGGGTGGCCGCGTAGTGGTGAATCGTCGGAGGTAGCCCGGTGTCGACCCAGCTGATCAAACCGTCGAACGCGCGACGGCTGGAGGTCCGCTGCAATGTCGGCGACACCATCGTGGCCAATTTGGCGACCCACGTCGTCTTCTTCTTCAAGCGGCCCCTGGACACGACGCTGCTGACCCAGGCATTCGCACGCACCCTCACGAACCTGCCGATCTTCGCCGGACGGATGTCGATGCTCAACGGCCCGATGCGAATTCGATGCCAAGCGCAGGGTGTGCCGTTCACGGTTGTGTCGTCCGGTCGTACCCTGCGCGAGGCGATCCTTTCCACGACGAGGGACGACGGACTATGGCTGGTCGACCCGGTGAACGGCGTCACGGCCCGGTGGGGCCTGGGTCCGTTGTGCAAGGTACGTGTCACGCAGCTCCGCGATGACGCGACCGCGATCGGGGTTTCCTGGCACCACGCGGTCGGCGACATGCAGACCTTGATGCACTTGATGAACGGTTGGGTCGCCGCGGCCGCCGACAAGCCGCTTCCGAAACCGTTGCTGGTCGAAGATCGGGCCGCCTACCTCGATGAGCATCTGCCCGCGGACGGCGCTTCCCAGCCCGGGGTACGTAGCCTCGGGCTCGCAGAACTCGCCCGCAGTGCGCTGTACCTGGCGAAGGACGCGAGGAAGCAACGGACGCTGAGTTTCTACTTCGGCGACGACGAGCTCGCCCGCATGCGCGGCGCGTACGGCGGCCGAATGCGGCTGTCCGCCAACGATGTCGTCTGTGCGCACGTCTGCGAAGCCATCATGAGAGCGGATCCCGCGGTGGATTGCCGCAGTCTCGCGGTCGTCGTGAACGTGCGGAATCGGTGCGGTCTCGATCCCATGCTGATCGGCAACATCGTGACCACCTTGAACGTCGACGTGCGACGCGGAGAGACAGTCGGCGCGATTGCAGCACGCATTCGCCACGGCGTGGACCACTTCGCCGATCAACACTGCGACATGCGAATCAATCAGCAGTTCCTCGACGCTGCCAATGCGTGGGAGGCAGCACGTTGCGTAACCACAGCTTTCAATCCGGCCCGCTGGAACCCGCTCGTCACGAACCTGAGTAGCTTCGGTGTCTACCGAGTCCAGTTCGAGGGCGCGCTCACGTCGTATTGCACCCTGGTGCTGGCATTGCCGGTCGCGGGTCTTGGCGCCCTGATGGAAGGTGCGGACGGTCGCGGGCTGGTTCTCCAGATGTCCTTGCCGCCTAGGGAGTTCGAGGCTCTGTCGAACCCTGCCGCTCGGGAGCGCATGCACCGGTTTCGCTGTACGGGTGACGACATCCCGTCCCTGCACCGTGAGATCCACGGCTGAGGGCTCAGCTGGTACGCAGTATCCCAACGGTTTCCAGCCGCCGTGCATGAATCACCGGATATACCGCGGCGGCCAGGACAAGCAGGAACACGGCCACCACAGCCGTCCGCAGCGGCAATGGCACCACGCCCCAGTCGATCCTGGTGCCGTAGAACACCGGTGACCCCATCGACCACAGGTACGTCAGGCCCACGCCTCCGAGAACCGCGACACCCGACACGAGCAGTCCGAGGAGCCCGGCGTTGGCGATGATCACGGCCTGTTCCTGGCGACAGGTCATCCCGATCGCCCGCAAGGCGGACCGTTCACGTTTGCGTTGAATGAGTCCCAGCACAAACACATTCAGCAGGCTTATGCCGGCGGCAGTCATGACCAGGTACCCCCCGATGGTGAACGGCTTCAAGAATCGGGTGATCCCCTTGGCAGCCACCGACTGCCACTGTTGGTTGTCATACACCCACAGCCCGGCCTCCAGATTCAGGAAATCGTCGCGGTGGGCGGTTGCCTCCGCCGCGGACCGATAGGCCACCGCCACCTGGTCACGCGCGGCCGCCCAGTCACTGCGCGCCGAACTCTCAGAGGCCAAGACGATGTCGCCGACTGCGGCGTCGTTGACCATCCGTGCGTCAAAGATCCCAGCCACTCGGTATCGCTTCGACCCGGTGACGGTGGGCAGTTCGACGGTGCCCCCCGGCACCCCGCCGAGCCGGCTGGCAGCGATCTGGCTCAGTCCGATCTCACCGCGCTGCAAGGCATTCCAGAACTCGGCACCGGTTTGGGCCGGCTCGTACAACGCCTGGCTGTACCAATCACCCGGCGTCACGCCGACGACCAGACGCGACAGCGCCCCCGACGAGATCGTGGACCGCCAGCGCGAGGACACCGGACGCCCGCCGGTTGCGCTGGTCACCGAATCGAAGGTGGAATCGGCGATCCGGCCGTCCCGTTGATCCAGCACCGATTGGGCCGTAATCATCAGCGAGGCGGGAAGCCGGTCGTTCTTCTGCGCGGCCACCTGGCCGGCGCCCAGCACCTGCATGCTGTGTGAGCCGATGGCCAAGCTGGTGGCTTCGGCGAGTAGCGCGGCGGAGAACGCGAACAACAGTGCGTAACGCCGAAAGTCGGCATTCAGCAGACGTCCCACCGCGGGACGGGCGACCGTCAGCAACTCGATCAACAGTCCGGCGCCGCGCGGGGCCAGCCACAGCGTCACCAAGACGATCCCGAACAAGCCCACCGTCAACCCATCGATGCCGACGTTCAGCGGCAGCGACCCGCGCTCGAAGATTTTCATCAAAACGGTTGCGGCCGCCAGTAAGCCGGCCCCCACGATCAGCGGCCAGAACGGGATCTTCCTGGCGCGCTGCACTCCGCCGGCGCTGGCCATCGATGCCAATGGTCCGTCGCGGAACGACTTTGTCGCCGGTCCGATCATCGCGAGAATTCCGCAGAGGATCCCGGCGCCTGCCCCGGCCAGTATCAGACTCGGTGTGAAGTGCGCCGCAACGGTGCCGCCGGACCCGGCCAGCATCGACCGCCCGAACGTGTCCACCAGGTAGGTCCCGAATAGGAAACCGGTTGGTACACCTGACAATCCGCCGAGTAGCCCCACTGCAGTTCCTTCGCCGAGCAGCCCGCCGAACAGGCCGACGGGCCTGGCACCGATCGCGCCGATGGTGCCCAGCACCGCTCGGCGGTCCTCGATGGCCAGCAGGATGGTGTTGACGGCGATGAGGACGCCGACGATGATGCCGGCCAGCATCGTGAGATTCAAACTCTGTGCGCCGCTTTCGAATACGGCCGGCAGGTGCGGTCGGGGCGGCCCGGCCGTCGCGACGCCGGCGATCACGCGGTCCAGCTCGGCCGTTACGGCTGTCCCCGGTCGCGGCAGGACGAACGCCGCTGTCGCATAGCCGGGTGAGGACAGCAGGCTGGCGGCGATCTCGGCGGAAGGGGCGAACAACACGTAGCCGTCGTTGATGCCCTGGACGCGGTCGAATTCCGGAAAGGTCGATCCCAGGTGCGCCGCCCCCGGCGGCAGGCCCGGAATTCGCAATGGGTCACCGGGTTTCAGGCCGTGCCGCTGCGCGATGGCCGTGGGCATCTGCAGTGGGACGCCGGGACCGTCGGCGGGTTTGACGTCGTGGGCGCGCTGCTCGCAATTGAACGAGCCGATCAACAGCTCGACCTGGCAGGTCCCACCGAGCAGAAAGAATCCGTGGCTCCCGTCGGCGGTGTGCGGGAAGTCGACCGGCGTCAAGGCGGCGACCACGGGAACAACGGCCTGCGCCCCCGCAACTTCGGACTGCAGCCGGTTGACGGTGTCGGGCGGCAGGCGGCCGCTGACCTTCGGCGTGACCTCGATGACTCCAGTGTTCGCGGCGTGGGCCAGCGATGGGCCGTAGGAGTCGAAGGGCCGGGTCATCTCGGTCTTCAGTATCAAGACGCCGAGTACCACGGTCACTCCGAGCGCCACCCCGATCACGCTGAGCAGCGTCCGGCGCCAGTCGGCGACCAACGCGGTCAGGTGGATGCGGCGGAAGGACGTCCACCCGGCACGCAGCCTCACCATGACCGTTCCGCCGCCGGTGCGGGATCGGGTGCACACGCTCGCCCGTCGACGAGATGCACTTCGCGACTGCCGTAGCCTGCCGCGGCCCGATCGTGTGTCACCATCACCACCGCCGCGCCGTGCTCAGTCGACAGCGACCGCAAGAGATCCAGCACTTCGGCCGAGGAATGGCTGTCCAGGTTCCCGGTCGGCTCGTCGGCGAGGATGAGTGGCGGCCGGGCCACCAGCGCGCGCGCCACCGCCACCCGCTGCATCTGTCCGCCCGAGAGCTCGGCGGGCCGGTGCTGGGCCCGATCGGCCAGCCCGACCCGTTCCAGCAGTTCTTCAGCGCGTGCGTCGGCAGCGCGGGCCGGTACCCCGTCCAGGACCAGCGGCAACGACACGTTCTGCACGGCGGTCAGCATGGGCACCAGGTTGAAGAACTGGAATACGAAGCCCAGGTTGCGGCGCCGGAACGCCGCGCGTGCGCCCTTGCTCATCGACCCCAAGTCCTGGCCGGACACCGTCACGTCGCCGCTGTCCGGTGCGTCGAGCCCGCCGGCGATGTGCAGCAGGGTGGACTTGCCGGCCCCCGACGGCCCGGTGACGACGACGAACTCGCCGGCTTCCAACGTGAAGTCGAAGTCGACGAGCACCTGCACCTGCTCGCCGCCTCGGGAGTAGGTCTTGCTCACCCGCTTGAGCTGCAGCACCGAGTTCGTGCCGCGGCAATCCAGAATGCGTTCCGGAAACATCAGGCCTCCCCGTTTGGGTCGTGACCGATGGATCGTCACGCGCGCGACGGGCGACGGACTGAGTAGGGGGCTACCTCATTCCGACTTGTGGATTGGGGGACGTAATCGCGCGATAGATTTCCGGCGCTACGTAGTACCGGCCGTAGGTGCCAACCGGGCCGACCAGAATCCCCAGCGATGTCAGGCGCTTGACGGCAACGTCGATCCCCTGCGGCGTCCGGTGGAACCGGCGGGCCAACGCCGGCACGCGCACAATCGGTGATTCGACAAGTGCCTCGACGATGTCCCGGGCGACGCCGCCCCGATAGTTGCTGTTCTGGAGACGTTGCACATAGTCGCGTTGAGCCTCGAGCATACGGTTGATTCTGTTCGCGGTATCAACTGCCGACGCCTCTACACCTGAGCTGAAAAACGTTATCCACGAGTCCCATTCACCGGTCGCGGACATCCTCACCAGTTCGTCCTGGTAGTCCTCTCGGCGAGCCTCGAACCACGGCGACACACTCAACAGCGGCTCTTGAAGAAGCCTATCGACCATGAGTTGCAGCGCTATGAGCAGACGACCTAGACGACCGTTGCCGTCGTTGAACGGGTGCAGCGTCTCGAATTGGTAGTGCGTCATCGCGGCAGCTATCAGGGGATCTCGGTCGCGGCCGCCATTGTTGATCCACTCGACAAGATCCCGAAGGGCGGCGTCGAGTTCGGCACCGGGGGGCATGGGGACGAATCTCGAGGACTCGATCGTTCCGTCGGGGCTGCCGATAGCAACTTGACATTGTCGGATACGGCCCGCATCCGGAGTCTCCGACTGCGTACCGCTTACGAGCTCACGGTGCGCCCACTGGATCAAACTCGTTGTAATCGAGCGGTGTTCGCCGACATAGTCGAAAGCCGCATCTGCCGCACTCACGTAATTGAGCACTTCGTTGAGCGCGGCGTCGTGCTCTTCCCGGTTCGCAGAATCGGCCCCCAGCACTTGGTCGATCGGGGCGAAGGTCCCTTCCAAAGCGGACGTGCTCTGCGCTTCGCGACTGAGCATCGGGCGGCGAAGCACACGAGGGTTCGGGACCTGACGCGATGCCTGGTCGAGGTGCGCCAAAGCCCGACTCGCTCGCGTGACAACACGCCAGGTAGCTCCCTGCAGGTCCGGCTCATTGCCGAGGGGATGAGCAACGAATGCTGCGTGCGAGTACGACTCACCGTTGCGGCCATCAGTTCCCGCGATGGCTCTGAGGTCTCCGACCGGACTATTGGCGAAGCGGTCTAGCTGCACAAACCAAGTGTATGGGACTGTGAGTTGGTATTACAGCGGCAGAACTCAAGCCAGGTTGTCATCTGGTCTGAGATACCAGATCAGCAGGCGCCATAGGCCGTAGCTCAGGGGTTGGGCATCTCTCCTGCCGAATGCAGTTCAGAGCCCCCTGTCAGGATTGAACTGACGACCGCTCGCTTACAAGGCGACCAATCGCGTGTTCGCCGGTACTCGCAGGCGTTCATGGTGTTCGCCGAAAACCGCGACTGAGCAGGCCTAACGCGTCCACGGCTGCCCGTGCGTGTTCGCCCGTGTTGCGCAGCAGTTTTCCTCCACTTGTGACACCGGCGTGACAACTAGTCCGTTTTGCCGGAATGCCAGACGTCAATCGTTTGAGTCTTCCATCCTTTGACGCGGCCAATCATGGCGTCTGGGTTGGGCATCCGACGGGGGGTGTCCTGGGCATAGGCCTTAACGGTGTTAAGCGCGAGACCGGTTCGCTCCGCCACTTGACGCACACCGAGATACACCATCACAGGTCGCGATTCTATTCGGATGTGCACAGAGGTACGTACATTGACGCGTACACTCTTGCAGGCATACCTTTTAGAGCACACACTATTGAGCACGCCCCGAAGGGCATTGGAGGGAGGGTTTCCAGTGCTCCGCCCAGCACCAGCTGACCTTCATCTTGAAGGTCTCTCGAAGCCGCGAGCACCACCACACAAACCTTTCAAATCGCCTGCTAGCGGATGCATTCGCTCTCAAATGACTGAAGGCGGCTCCCTTGCCGGGGAACCGCCTTCGGATGACCTTCACCCCTTTGCCGAGGGGCTTCAATCTCTACGTACACGAGGAGTCTACTTCTATGCGCGAAAACAGCGCAACACTGTCCACCATCCCTCTGCCACCGGGCGCCGACGAGGCCACAGGCACCACCTGGGAGGACTGGGACTATGCCTTCCGGGTCGTCTACACCCCGGAGATCAAGATCCCGGGCGCCGGCTGCAACATCTTCGGGAGCGCGGTGCAGCTGCCCGACGGCACCATCGCCCGGGCCGGCAACGACGCCCCGCGCGTCAACATCCAGGGCGGCGCCGACGGAATCACCATCTCCCAAGCCCGCTCGGCCGCGGCCGCGATCCTGGCCGCGGCCGACCTGGTCGAGGGGTGGACACGATGACCGCCACCCGCGAACCGATCGAGCTAGCAGATCACCAGTGCGAGTTCTCCTGGTGCCAGGGCAGCATGTGGCCGGATTATCACGGCCGCGACGTCGCGATATCGATGACCGGCCGGGACGCCGACTTCGATGACCAAATGGCGGTCACGGTCATGATGACTTTCATCGAGAGCGAAGATCCGCGGCCGCGGATCCTGCTTGGGCTGTACGCGTCGGCGGGCGGCGTCGACGTGGACGCGAGCCCGACCGCTCGGGAGGCACGCCGGATCGCGATCGAGCTGCTCGCGGCGGCCGACGCGCTGGACGGGTGGTGCGGACGATGAGCCCGCGGCGGGAAAAGGATTGGGATGACGTCCAAGGCGACGGCGATCGTTACGTCGCTCTCGGGAAGGCGTTGGAGGCGCGGCACGGGCCACCGCCCGCCGGCGCAAGATCCGATAACTACTGGGGGCGAGCGGACACGAGGGGTGTTCGTAGCCGCGACGTCTACTGGCCGAAAGCGACGGCCGGTGACGTGGACGTGTTCGTCGAAGGCACCCAGTACTCGGACGGCCGCATCACCGCTCACGTCACCCTCTATTTCGAAAACGACCAGACGGCGGAACTTGACGCCACGAATGTCCGCGAGCTCGCCACCGCGATCCTGGAAGGAGACCTAGCCGCAACGCTTCTGGCCGCAGCAGAGCAGCTGGACCAGATAGCCGCTGCGTGATCCAATCCGATGCTGGGGGGTCGCGTTTCATACGCGACCCCCCTTGCCTCAACCGGACTTTGGGGCAGCAACTTGTCCACCCAGGAGAGGTGTCGACTTTAACCGGACGGCCTGCATAGGCGAGACGACCACGCAGTACATTGCCAGCAGAGACGAGATGACACGATGACGGATATGGGTATCCGCAGCTTTTCCGGGACTCACGAGTTCCATCCCACCTGTCTGGTGGACTACGACACAGACACCGTCGATCAGGTGGCTGATGACATCGCGGCGGGCCGGTGTCCGCGGTGCTGGGGTCCGCTACCCGTCCCGCCGGAATACCCGGCGGGGTCACGGGTGACCGAATGCCGGTGCATACCGATCTGCGGCCGCTGCGGTAGTGACGAGGTGTACGAGGCCAGCGACGCCGCGGCCGGGCGCGGATCGTTCGGGATCACAGCGCCTGATGGCTGGCCGCTGCTGGACGATGAAATCGACGAGCGCCGCGAGCGTTACCAGCAGCAGATGAAGCCCGCGATCTTCACAGGCGACGGTCACCTACTGGACGAGGACGGCGTCACCGACGTGCACAATCCGCGCGACAGCGGCGGCTGGGCGCAGTACGGCACCGAACCGTCCGAACCTCAGTTGTAGAGTCCTGACAGGACGTAGGTCTACGGGCTGCGAGAAGCTAGGACGGTGGTGAAACCGATGGTGGTATGGCAGAGGATTTCCCGTGTAGGGACTCCAGAAGTTCACCCCGACGAGCATCGCGAAGGCCACGTGATGCTTTCGATCGGCACCGCTCCGAGCTCTCCCGACGGGTGGAAGTCTCACTTCTTCCACAAGGTAAAGGAGCTCGGCGTCCACGCCGCGTTCAATTACAAGCACGGCAGCGATGGTGAGGGTATCTCCGCGGTCGCACCCGAAGACAGCTTCGAGAACGCCATCCAGGCAATCGACCAAGCGATTAACTACGCAAACGATCAGTACGAGACCCAACAGCTACCGATGGTCAAAGAGTACGAGGAACACGTTGCGGCGGAAAAGAAAGCAGCCGCCGAACGTCAAGCCCGACTTGAGGAACGAGCAGCAAAACTCGCAGTGCCCGGAGAGCCCGCATGGCAGCGATACCGCCGCGAGCGAAATTGAACCTCGCCCTCCCTCAGTACTCGTCGCGTGGAATGTCGGTGAGTTGACTGGCAAGTGGCTCGATGACCCCGATGCCGTCGTAGTCCGGGATAGGGCGCTCAATCCGGAACGGGGCATGGTAGGCGACTCTGCGAAGCTCGGTTAACCCACTGTGGGCCAACTGAATTGCAGTAGTGACATCTCGTCCGTCTTTCCGCTTCGCCCGCAAGACGTCGTGATAAAACACAACCCCCTGCATGCGCCTACCGAACACATTCGCCGCGCGTCGCACATCCGGGTCAGGATGCCCAAATGCCAAGATGTTCAACTTCGGCTCAATTTGGTTCTGCAAGACGCTCTGCAGTTCCATGCCGCGATCCCACACCTCTTTGCGCTCCGCTTCGGTGTACTCGCGGTCGAACACTCCCGCAGTGAAGTGAGTTACCTCGGGGAATAGGTCCCGCGTCCAGTACCGGTCCACCTCTGCCACGATCCCGATGGTCTGCTGATGCAGCTGCCGCACAAAGGCCCGGTATTCAGAATTGAGGATGTCGTCTTCGCTCATGCACGGGGACGTTACCTCGCCTTGTCACTGGCGAACCGTCGCCGTGTCGTCCGGCCCCACGCGGTAGGCGTCGCCGCGATCGCCCGGCGGCAACATGCCCGCCGGCATGCCGGCGGCCGGCACCAACACCGGGCGGCCGGCTTCGAACTGATCGAGCCGCATGCGGGCGAAGCGGTCGCGGTGCTGCGGCGGACACGGTTCGTGCTCGCACACCACGCCCGGTGACCCGCACCACTGACCAACGGGATTAGCGGGGTGCGCGGCGTGCTTCCACCGCGGATCCCAACCATCGGGGCTGTCCCAATCCGCCTGGGACTGCTCGCGCAGCGCAGCATAGACACCCGGTACGACAACAGCGTTTCCACTTGCAACTCTGTTGCGGCTGTCGGCCGAACGCACGACTTTAGGCACCGTCGCGGTCCCATCTCGCGTTCGCGGCCCGCTGAGCCTTCCGATTACGCGACGGCGTCGGCTCGGGCAGCTTCGTCTTCACCTGCTTGAGCAGCCGCGCAGCCGACGACTCCAACAGCCGCAGCTCCGCGCTCAACTTCACCCGCACCTTCGCGTCGTCAGCGTCCCGGTACATCTGCTCAAGGTCGGTCTTGCGGTCGATCTCGCACGCAATCAACTCCCGCACCGCGACCTCCGTGGCCGTCCACTCCAACGTCTCTCCGCACGCCTTCCCGGCCTCCGCCAGTTCGGCGTCCAGCGCGGCCAGCACGGCCAGCGCCGCCTGGCAGTGTCCACCGGCAAACGACGAGTTGTCACCCGCTGGGTGTCGGCGCCGCGGGCTGGGCGGCTCGCGAACCGTAACGCTTTTCGCGCGTGGAGCGTTACGGTTCGCGCCCCGCCGATTGCGGTGTGCACGCTGCCGACACGCCGGCGAACAGTACCGCGCCCGACCTGATCCGATCATCGCATTACCGCAGCTAGGACACTTCTTAGCCATCACCCCTCAGCGCCTTCCCGTCGACGTCCAGGACGCCCGGATCGGCCGAATCGAGGCCGAGAACCGTAACGCGAAAACCCTGCGTTTATGCATGCGTCCAGCCTTTTCAGCAGTGCAGTAGCGGCGTCCGGTTGGGCGGGGAGGGGGGTCGTGCCCCTCCCCCTTCAGGGGACTTTCGTCAGTCGTCGTCGGGGAGCTGGTCGTGCTCGCCGAGGTCGAGCTTGAAGTGTGTGGTGTAGAAGCCTTCTGGCCATTGGTCGTAGAGGTCGGGCAGTGTGCGCAGGATGCTGTTGCCGAGGCATGAGAGTTCGAAGATGAGCTCTTCGATCCCTTTGCGACCGTATTTGCCGATGTCATCGGGTAGTTCGTCGGTGTAGCTCTCGTATACGTTCTGCCAGAAGGCATCCCAGTCTCCGTCGAAGCAGGCAGCGACGAACATGTGGGCGTCTTCGTGCGGCCCGTGTACAAGGTTCTGGTATCGGGTCTGTGACCAGCTTTCCTCGTCGTCTTCGGCGCAGTGTTCGGTGAGTTCGTGGACGAAGTAGGCGAGGTGGGTGAAGAGGTCGATGAGTGGGTGGGTGTGCTCTTCGATGCCGTAGTCGTTGAGGATGTGCAGGCGCATGGTGGTGTTGCCTTGGCGTGCGCAGCGGACGAGCTGGACGGCGTCGCGGCGTACGGGTCTGCGGTCCATGAGGGTTGAGCGTAGGTGGTTGGTGGGGTTGTCATGGTCTGATCAGTCCGGGGTGGTGTCGGTCTGTGGTTCGTGCTTTGTGGTTGTTGCATGGTGTGCATGCTGCTCTGCAGTTGTCTGGGTCCATGGCTAGGTCTGGCCGGCGTGCTGCGGGGATGGTCTTGTCGACGACTGAGGCGTGGCCGATGCAGATGCCTTCGGTCTTGATCTGGCACTGGTACTGGTCGCGCTGCAGGATGGTGCGTTCGAAGCGTTTCCATGCGCGTGTGCTGGTGATCGTGGATGACGCTGTGCGTGGCCCTTGCCAGGGTGCGGGCTGGTGGCTTGGGCAGTACCGCTGGCCTGGGCTGATGAGGTTGGTGCAGGTGCTGCCGTTGCCTGGGCAGTGGCGTCGGGCCCGGGGCATTGGCCTCTCCCTTCGTGTGAACTTCAAAATAATGTGTCGCCGCCGATGACCGCGCCGAGCACCGAACCCAGCCCCTTGAGCGCATTGATGCCTTGGGTGAACGGGTCCTGCACCTTGGAGTCGTCGCCGATGGACAGGGTGAAGGTGATCGGCTTGGTCCGGTCGTACTCGTACTTGATGGCGTGCGCGCGGTCGACGTAGATGATGCCGTCCTGCTCGAACCCGACCCGGTCATCGAGCAGGATGTCGTGATAGATGGTGAACGGCTTCGACTGCATCACTGAGGTTTTGAACGCCCGGAATGCTCGTTTCTTGTGGCGACCCTGCCGCAGAGTGAGGATCGCGGAGACCGTATAGGCGGTGTTGCCGCGCTCCATGCTCTCCAAATAGCCGAGTTCGCCGGTGTACAACGCCAGGATCGGGTCGGTGTACTTCTGCCACGCCAGCAGCTTGTTGTCGAGCTGACCCTGATACAGCTCTTCCAATCCGGAGCCGATCGGGGGGCCGCCGGTTTGAGCGAACGGGCTGCCGGCGACGAGGACGTTCTGCAGCTGCGATAAACCCCATTTGATCAGGAAGGTCTGGATGTCGTTGACGAGTTTCGGGCTGCGTCCACCGGTCCAGATGGTTTTGACCGGGCCTTTGTGCTGGGTGTAGTTCGATTCGATGATCCCGGAGTATTGGCCGTCGGGGTAGATCGCCCACGGCTTCGGCGGCGCCGCGCCGAGGGCTTTCTGGAAGATCGGGTCGACGGGGATGTCGGGGTCGACGACACCATCCACCTGCCCGTCTGTCGTCGGGAGCACCGTGGTGGTGATCAGGTCGTCCAGCGTGGCCGCGAACAACCCGGTCACACCGTCGGGCGCCAGGCCGGTCAACCCAGCGTGCCCGGAGTGGTCCTCGAACGCCACCATCACGTGATTGCGTTGCGGCCGCGCAAGATCGCCGACAGTGGCCGTGTCGGGGATGTCGGGTAGTCCGGTCCGCTCAAGGAACGCATCGACCATGCCGACCAGAGAGCCGACGATCGGGATCGAGTTCAGCGGGACGTTGGGCATCATCCCGGCCAGCTCGGGCTGCGGGTGGTCGACGTCGTCGGTGAAAACCGTGTAGGCGCGGGCGGTGACGCCGGCGTCCTGCATGATTTCGGCGGCGGCGGTGTGGAAGTCGTTGAACTGACCGGCTAGCACCGTGGTCCGGGACTGGTCCAAGGCCATGTTGACGAACTGCACCTGGATGGGCCACTGGAAGGGGTTGAAGTTCAGGACCGCGCCGGGCCCGAACGGGTTGAGCCAGCCGAACGGGTTCATGACGTTCGTCAGCACCGACAGTCCCGGCTGGAACTGCCGCATCAGGTTGATGAACAGCGTTGTCGCGCAGGCGGTCCGGCAGTTCGCGGGCAGCATCCACATGGATAGCGGCTGCACTTCCGGCGGGAAGAACGGCGTCCCAACCACCAGCACGTGCTTGAGATGCTCGCGCTGCGCCGCCGCGATCAGCTCGACGGTGTGGATACCGGACGAGTCGCGCTTGATGTTGATCGTGTTGATCTTCCCGCCCCACCGGGTCTTCCAGGACAGCCTGCGCGGGTTCACATCGATCGACAGGTGCAGGTCTTCCTCGATCCGCACCGCGTTCCGCACGAAATCAGCCAGGTAGTCTCCACCCCGGATGACTACGCCCGCTTCGCCTGTGTCGGTAGCGATTTCCTCGAATCGGACCGACCGCTCATTACCGATGACTGCGAGCTGATTGAGATCCTTGTCCTGCATCCGCAGCAGCGGGCGCTGCCGGAACGCGTTCTGCAAAGTCCGCGCGCGGGCCTCGTTATAGCGGTAGGCGGCCAGCGGATCCGTCGCCGGAACCGGCCGACCCAAAGCCCCGATCAGCTGATCCTGAAACTTCTGCGCCATGTGGCGGGTGAACTGCAGAGGCATCCGCGTGACGTCATCATCATCCATCAGAGAGACCTCTCGCCGTTGGTGGTTCGCGGCGGCGCGTGGCGCAGCAACAGCTCGGGTTCTCCTGAGACCGTCGTGACTGCGCTTGCCCGTTCCATGTCGGGGTTGACGCCCGTGCGCCGCCGCAAGCCATCGGCGTTTAGCCGCTTTCCAGCGCGATGACGCGCTGTTCGAGTGCGTTGACCGCCACCAGCAGCGCGGCCATCGCCTCGCTCGTGGCGGTCGGGTAAGCCGTGTGCGGTCCCCACGCCGCGCGGACCGCGGCGGTCACTGGCGGCAAGTCATCAGCATCGAAGACTGACTTGCCGACGTTGGGCAGGTATGCAGCGTCCTGTCCGATCGCATTCTTGGGTCTCATCGTCGCGGCTCCTTATCGAAGTGGCTTGACAGTTGGTGGCTTGTCGCCGATCTGCGGGATGATGCGGCGCCCGTACGTCACCTTGGCCGGCGGCGGCTTCTGCATCGGCGTCGGCATCGGGTTAGCGCGCATCGCGCGCTGCTCCCACAACTGGCGCAGCTGCTGCTCAGTCGGCACCCACGGGTGCGCGCGGCTCGTCGCCAACCACAGCAACAACTGCGGCTGCTCAGCCGGCCACGGCTCATAGCGGGGCTTACTGCCGCCCACCCGGGTCACCTGAATCTCGCTGCCGCCGGTCCGCCACTGCGGCCACAAGTCATCGAGATTGCGGAGGTACAGGTCCGAGGCGTGGTCCTCGCCGCCGTACGCCGGCCTCGACCGGGTCACCGATTCCGTTGCCGTGTAGGACATTTGGAACCTGCGAAGTTGTTCGTAGTCATCGACCAGAGTGATGAGCCGTTTCCACGCCGGTCCGAGGTCCGCGGCGATCGCCTTCTCCGCGCTACGAACAGGACCCAACTCGTCGGCAACTTCCACCACATCGTCGAGTAACGCCTCGAGCTCGGGTTGAAGCGCGGCCAGCACCTGATTCTTGATAGACGCCGCCGCCACCCGGGCTTGACTCTGCGCGGAAGAAATGAACTCCATCAGGACCGCCCGGCGCCGCTTGTGCCGCTCTTCTGCGTCCTTGCGATCGATCAACGCGTCAATCCATTCTTCACGGACCTCGCCGATCGTGAACGGGTCCAGCTGCTCAGCCTTCTCAGCAGCGGGACTCTTCGGCGGGGACGCGATCAGCTGCTGCGCCGCGGCGACCAGCTTTTGAGCGGTGAAGTACTCGGCCGGAAGAAGGTCGCGCTCAATCTTGCTGAGACGCTCGGACATCGTCGTGGTCATGCGTTGCCCCGCTTACCGAAACGCTTCTCCGCGGCGGCCCGCCCGCTGTCGCCCGTGGGCTGGCTGCTGACTTTGGCGATCAACTCGTCGCGCTCGGAGGCGGGTAGCTCGGTCAGGTACTGCTCGACGACGCCCCGGAATACTTCGTCGGTGCTCATCTGGCGCTCCTAGCGTCGGCGTATTCAGTGACAGTTCTGCGGCTGAAAACCCAACAACCTGAAGGCTTGTCGCCTTCCAAGTCGAGCCCGAGGTTTCGGACTTGGCGGGTGGTACAGCCCAGAATCGCGGCGGCTTCGTTGACACCGATGAGGTCGTCGCGGTCCTGGCCTGATTGTGCGCCAACCACCGCACAGTCACTTCCGGACGCGGAAATCGCGCGCAGCAGGTCAAACACCCGCGCCGGGATCGGCGCACCAGTCCGTTGCCGACGCCACACCATCTCCGCCACACAATCCCGAATCAAACGGGCCTGGCTATCACTGATCTCCATCAGCCACCCCACGCTGTCGAGTGTGCCAATTCGCGTGCACCGATGAAAAAGTCTGTGCCGCAAAACCGCCAGGAGATTAGCCAGGGCTCCCCAGGAGCTATCCAAAGCGCAAGGTTGAAGTCATGCTCCTGATATCCGAGGAAAACATCCAGCGGTACTGGGGACTCTTGGGCCAGCCGAGACAAGGTGCAGGCCAGCGGTAACCCCAATTCCTTTGGATCAAAAACTGTTTCGCTGAAGACATAGTCGGCAGGGAACGGCCGAGATATCGGCGGTTCTGGATCAACGATGAGATCAAGGTCGTGGTTGCTCGGCCAACGGCCAAACTGCCAGAGCCTGTACTGCGGACTCGGTACCATTACCCGCCGCCCCGATCGTCGTCTTAGGACCACCCATAACCCGTCAACCGTTGGCCTCATGGCGCGTCACCGACGTTTTCGCACAACAAGATGCGTCTCACCACCGTTCGTCCTCCGGGTGGGGATCGAGGGCGTTTGCCCCGATGTCGACGCCGTCGACCGGCTTGATTCCCGCGGCGCCGGCTTCCTCGTTGACGCCGTGCAGTTTCGCGACGCGGTCGCTCCATGCCTTGGCTCGTGCCTCGGCCAGCTGGACGCGGATGTCGTAGTTGGATCCGCTGATCTCGATCTCCTGCAGCAGCATCGGCACGACGAGGCTGGCGATCGTCGATAGCGCAGACATGGCGAGGAGGAACATCTGCCCGGTGTCCCCACTGACCATGCTGAAGTAGCGGGACCGGACTTCGTCAAGCTGCTTAGGGTCGTCTCCGCAGTCGAGGATGTCGAAAGCCAGCCTCGCGCCGTACATTTCCCGCGCAGTCAGGTTCGGCAGGGCTACTGCGTCGCCGGTGCGCCCCGTGCTGTCGCACAGCGGCAACGCTGTGACGTGGTTCTCCCACGGCTCTTCGAGCATCGACCAGCCGCGCGCCTCTTCAGCGTCCGACCGGGCCTTCGCCAGGCGCTGCGGCTGAGTCTCTTTCGCCCGCTCAATTTCCTCGATGCGCCGTCGCAGAACGTCGTGAGTCGTCATATGTCGTTCCTTTCATTGGGGGCTAAGACAATTCGGCATTCAGCGCAGATGCCAGTGGTGTTGGCGGAGTTGAGGTCCGCGCCGCACGCGCAGGAGGTGACATCCAGAGATTGCCGGGGCTGGTACCTCGCCTGCCTCGCTTCCTCGTTTTCGCTGGTCAGAGGGCTTGGATTTGGCGAGGTAGATGTTGGGTTGAAATCTGTCTCTACCTCGCCTAACTCGCCTTGCCTCGCCTGCCTCGCCACTGGAAAGCCGTTGACCTGCGATGACGAGTTAGGCGAGGGTGGCGAGGTAGCTTCCGGGTCCTTCTCTGGAGGCGTAAGTTTCCAGAGCGTCACGTTGCGTTTGTTGTGCCCGGCGTCGTTCTCAACGACCCACCCTTGTGACCGCAGAGCTGGGGCATGGCGGGTAAGCAATCCGGTGACGGTGCGTGCGCGTTTGGGCCACTCCCGCGGCCGCCGCCACTCTGCATCCCTGCCGGATTCCAGCAGCCGGAGTAGGTCGGCTGATGAGTGATCCTCGACGGGCTGGTTGCGGTCGATCAATGCTGCGATGAACGGGTCCCCCAGGGTGTCGGCGGCAACGCGGCGCATCCGTTCCCGATATCGGCTGAGTCCGTCCGTGTGGTGGATCTCGTCGACAGCCTGGAGGACGCGCCCGAAGTCAGCCATGCGGGGCAAGTTGTCCATATGGACTGACGGCAAGCGGCGGTGCACTTTGGCGGCCAGGTCAAGCAAGCCTGTGAAGGCTCTGCGCCGCGTGCCCTCCCAGGCAGTGGCGAGGTCGGCCTCGGTACGCCGGCGCCGCGACGGGATCCTGCCCAGGTCGACCGCGGCGATCCTTTCACCGAGGTCTCCCTGATCAATCGACAAGTCGACGCCGTTGATGATCAGGCACCGCCGGAATTTCAGCACCGCAACGTCAGCGTCGGTGTAGAGAGCTCGGCGCACGTCACCGTCTCCCGTTGAGGCTCGGCACAAGGAGTCGGACAACCACTGCTGCGGGCTGCCGCTCAAATTGTCCAGTGCGACAACCCAACTGGCCGACGCGGCCGTGACCCAACTGTCAGGGTCCCGCGGTGGTTTCCTCAGCGGCACCGGTGACGGATCGATCAGGTCAACCAGGGTGCGAGTGACGGAGGATTTCGCGCTGCCCTGCTCGGCCATCAGCGCCAGGATCGGATGCGGCGCATCGGGTGTGACCCAAGCGGCCACCAGGTAGGCCAGAACGATTGGCCGGTCGGCCTGATCGATAGGGACGAACTGCCACAGACAGTCCAGGTCCCCGGTGCCCGGATGGGGAAGGGGCATCCGGCCGGTCAGCTTGGTGCGCCGGAACATTACGGGTGCGGCGGCGACGATTTTCCAGCTTCCGTCGCTGATTTCAATGATCCGGCCGGCGCTGTCTCCCATGTCGAGATAGACCGCGCCGCTGCGGCCTTGCGCGACACGTAGGTGCAGCGGCACCCGATCCTGTTGCGCGGACTTACCTTCTAAAACCATGCACGCGTCGGCTAACGCCTGCTGAGAGGGCACCGCATTGTGCAGTTCGAAGTATTTGCGGGCAAGTTCTGCCCGGAGTCCCGTTCGGCCGCCGCGCAACGGCAGTGCGATATGTGGTTGCACCGCAAGGGTCCCGAACGGTTCCTCTTGATCAGACAGCCCTAGTTTGTACTGGGCTAGGGCGAGGTCTACGAGCTGAGCGGATTGCGACCGCTTCGGCCGCTGCTTGTCGTCGGGTTCGGTCACGCAACTGCACCGCCAGTTTCGGCCCAAACCTGTTCGGCGATCGCGCGGTCATCGCCACCGTTCGTCCACAACCGTTGCAGTACCTCGAGCGGGACCAGCGGTGGCCCAATCGGCAGTGTCCGCTCGATCGCAGCCCGCCAAGCGTCGATCGCCTTCTCGCTGAGGGGCGGTGTCGGGTTGTGGCATCGGCACGAGATCGGGTCCCGGGCGCCGCAGCAGTCGGTGAATCGTACGAGCCGCTGGGAGGCTTCGCGACGTCGACGCAGCTGGCTAGCCGTGTCCTGCGGGAATTTCCACGTGCACGGCACCCAGCACAGCCGCCGGCCAGGCGGTACGCTCTCAGTATCTGCTGCTATTTGGGGAGCCGTCCGGGTGCCAACCGGGCGGCTTTCTCGTTCCGGTGGCCCATTCTGTTGCTCGGTCATCTACGCGGCACCGCCGACGTCGGCGCTCTCGCCGCTATCGTCTTCGCTTTCTTCAGGTCTGCAAATCTTGTCCAGGAATGCGTCGAGGCTTTCGCCCGTTATGAATGCCCTACTGCCGATGTTCACCTTCGTCAGGAGGCCCTTGTCGACAAGCCCGTAGATCGTTGTTCGTCCGACGCCGCCGAGAGCTCCGCGCGTTTCATCAATTGGCACCAGGCGTTTGACCAGATGACTCATTGCCGTTCGTTCCTGTCTCTTCGTGTTCGCTGGTGTGTGAACGTGTATTGACAGCGTGACACTGCAATGAGATGGTGTCCCTATCACTACTCGGCTTTCTGCTGATATGGAGAGGGGCACCGATTGGTTGCCGCGCTCGCACGGATACCAGTCCATGACGCAAGCCACGGTGGCCTCGTCGGATGGGTGATGTGGGACGAATTCGCTGCGGAGCTCGCCGACGTGAACGGCGTACTGCTGCCTTCAGAGTTCCATCTTCGGTACCCAGGCGGTTCTAACTCTGGTCAGCCAGCACTGACGATAAGTTTCGCCGTCCGCATGGGCGCCATCGTTTGCACCGGAGTGAACATCGAGGCGAATCCTCAAGGGCGCGAAGTGCTTCCGAAGGATCTAGATAGTGTGCGTAGTAAGTTCTCACACTGGAGCGAGGTAGCCGCGACGGCCATTCTCGCGAATAGGCCTGGGCTCAACCAGGAGGATGCCCGCGGAATCTACCGCGCCAATCGCAAGCAGTCGCGTCGCAAGATCACCGACGAACTGCTGCATGAGGTTGCGGTGCTGTACCGCGACAACGTTTCGGGCAACGCGTGGGAGGCAATCACCTCCCGATTTGGAGTATCGGAGGCAACCGCCGGCCGCTACATCGGACTTGCGCGCAAAGCTGGACTGCTCCCTGCCACGGTCCCAGGAAAGAAGAAAGCGTGAGCAGATGAGTCGTCAACAGCTTCCCCCCCAGATCAAGAAGATCGAAGTGACCGACCGCCGCACGGGGAAACACGTTGTGCGTTACCAACTTACAGTCGACTCCGGGAAGTCGGCGGACGGCAGACGTCAGCAGATTCGCCGGCGCTACGCATCTGAGCGCGAAGCGCGGGATGCCCTGGCCGAGACGACCGGAGGTGTCCTGGATGGCACGTTCGTTCCTCGCTCAGCACTGACCCTTGAGCAGGCCTGCAGTGAGTGGCTTGCCGGCATGCACGATATAGAGCCAACGACCCGCGCCGCGTACACCCACGCTCTTCAGCCACTCCGGTCTCGTCACGGCGATATGCCGGCGCAGCAGTTGACGAAAGCGCACCTTGACCAACTGGTCACCGACCTCGTGTCCGGGTCGTTCCCCGACCACAAGAAGGCATGGACAGCGAATTCCATTAATCCGATGTTGAACTTGGTCTCGCGGGTGCTGACTGGATTAATCAAGCAAGGTGCGCTTTCGCGGGATGTTGCTGCGTTGGTGAAGAGGCTGAAGAGACCGGAGCCCAAGTTGACCACCTTTACCGAGAAAGAAGTCAGGCGCCTGCTGAAGCACGTCGAGAGCGATCGCCTCGGCCATGCGTGGCATCTCGCCCTGGCCGGGCTTCGGCGGGGCGAGATCAGTGGACTGCTGTGGTCGGATGTCCACCTGGACGAGAATCGCGACGCGGGGACGCTGACGATCGCGCACAACCGGGTGTCGGTCGGCGGCAAGATTCACGACACGAGCCCGAAAACGGAGCGGTCCGCTCGGACACTGCCCTTAACTCCTGCGTTGGCGAAATCGTTGAAGCGGGCAAAAGCGATTCAGGCATCTGAACGGCTGCGGCTGGGACCGCACTACCTCGGTGATGGGGGACAGGTCGTTGTCGACGACGCCGGCCGCCCATACCACCCCGACACCCTGTCCGATTTCTGGCGCGAGGTATGTGAAGCAGCCAAGGTGCGGCGGATTCGGCTGCATGACGCGCGCCATTCGTGCGCGAGCATCATGCACGCCCAGGGCGTGCCGATCGCCGTGATTTCCGCGTGGCTCGGGCACGCCGACCCGGCGTTCACGATGCGCACTTACGTGCACGCTCAGGACGACGCGCTGAAAGCGGCCGCAGCCACTTTGCAGCGGGTTGTGACACGGTCGTGACACCGAGGCCTCCCTCGAACTGTCTTTCGGTCGTCCCATAGCAGTGTTTACGCAGCTCAGACGCGCCGACTCATGGAGCCCCCTGTCAGGATTGAACTGACGACCGCTCGCTTACAAGGCGAGTGCTCTACCACTGAGCTAAGGAGGCCGGCAAAGCCGGTGCCAGCCTAGTCGGGGTTGACGATGCGTTGCGAGCGCACCGACCGCGACGACGAGCGGGGCCGCCGGCCCGGCAGCGGGATGCGGTCGGCGATGGTGCTCAGCGGGTTGACCACCATGGTCAGCGAGATGACGGCTTCCTGCAGGGTCGCGATCGCCGGTTCCAGTGCCTCCATCCCGGGCGCCAGTCGGGCCAGGGTGTCGGCCACGTCGGCCAGTTGCTCGAGCGGACCGTTCTTGGCCGTCAGCTTGTCGACCAGCCCGCCTTCGGAGAGCAACTTGTCGGCCAACCCGTCCTCGGCCAGAACCCGCTCGATCAGGCCGTCATTGGCCAGCAACTGGTCGGCCAGGCCGCCCGGTTGCAGGGCGCGTTGCAACCCACCGCCCTCGGCGGTCAGCCGGTCGATCAGGCCTCCCTCCGACGTCAGCAGGTCGACCACCCCGCCGGGGCGCAGCATTCGGTCCATCGGCCCGTTGGGTGCCACCGCGCGTCCCAGCGGCATGTCGTCGTCAAGCAATCGGGCCAGCCGGTTGGCGCGCGCCAGGGCGTCGTCGATGCCCAGCATGTTGGCCATGGCGTTGGATCCCCGCGGCCCGGTGGTGTCACCGAGTACCTGCTTGGCGAGACCAACCGCGGCCCCGGCCAGGTTCAGGCTCGCCTCGGCGGCGGCCAGGCCGGTTCGGGCCGGCGCAGTCGCCAGCGCCATGACGGATTTGGCGAGATTCATTCTGCTGAGTCTATTCGCGACGCGCCCGAGAAATCCCGTGCGGGTCTGAGTCAATTTCCTCGATCCTGGCAGACTACTAGCGGTCGACATTGAGCCGCGAAGCAAACGCACGAGTTAGGGCGGGGAGACTGACGCCATGACACTGGGCAACCCGAACGAGATGACCCAACCGGAAGCTCGGATCCTCGTCGTCGACGACGAGGCCAACATCGTCGAATTGCTCTCGGTGAGTCTGAAATTCCAGGGATTCGAGGTTTTCACCGCGAGCAACGGGACCCAAGCGCTGGATCGTGCCCGCGAAGCCAAGCCGGACGCGCTGATCCTCGACGTGATGATGCCGGGCATGGACGGCTTCGGTCTGTTGCGGCGACTGCGCGACGACGGCGTCGATGCACCCGCCTTGTTCTTGACGGCGCGAGACTCGTTGCAGGACAAGATCGCCGGGCTCACACTCGGCGGCGACGACTACGTGACCAAGCCGTTCAGCCTGGAAGAGGTCGTTGCCCGGCTGCGGGTGATCCTGCGGCGCGCCGGCAAGGGCCGCGCCAATGAGCCACGCAAAACCCGGCTTTCGTTCGCCGACATCGAACTCGACGAGGAGACCCACGAAGTGTGGAAGGCCGGCGAGCCGGTTTCGTTGTCTCCCACCGAATTCACGCTACTGCGTTACTTCGTGATCAACGCCGGCACGGTGCTGAGCAAACCGAAGATCCTGGATCACGTGTGGCGCTACGACTTTGGCGGCGACGTCAACGTCGTCGAGTCCTACGTGTCCTATCTGCGCCGCAAGGTCGACACCGGCGAGAAGCGACTGCTGCACACCCTGCGGGGCGTCGGCTACGTGTTGCGGGAGCCGCGCTGAGCGTGGCCGGCACCGAAACCGTAAGACGGTATCGACGCGCGGTGCCGTTGCGGGTAGGCCTGGTTGCGGCGACCTTGGTGCTGGTGTCGTGCGGTCTGCTGGCATCTGGTGTGGCCGTCACGTCGATCCTGCGGCACAGCCTGATCAGCCGGATCGATTCGACGTTGCTCGATGCCACCCGCACGTGGGCGCAGGCGCCGTGGAAACACACCCGGCCCAATGGGGAAAGCCCCGACCCGGCCCGCCCGCCGTCGAAGTTCTACGTCCGTGCGATCGGACCCGACGGGCAGCGCATGACGGCCATCAACGACCGCAATGCCGAACCGGCGTTGCCGCCCGACAACGACGTCGGACCCAATCCGACGACGTTGCCGTCGGTCGACGACTCCGACATCGAGTGGCGCGCGGTCTCGGTGCGCGGCCCGCAGGGGGGCCTGACCACCGTGGCCATCGACCTGTCCGACGTCGACCACACGGTCCGCGCGCTGGTCCTACTGCAGGCCGGCATCGGCGCCGCGGTGCTGGTGGTGGTCGGGATCGCCGGCTTCGCGGTGGTGCACCGGAGCCTGCGACCGTTGACCGAAGTCGAGCAGACCGCGGCCTCGATCGCGGCGGGTCAACTGGATCGTCGCGTCACCGAGCGCGACCCCCGCACCGAAGTTGGCCGACTGTCGTTGGCGCTCAACGGAATGCTCGCCCAGATTCAGCAGGCTGTGGCGGCTTCCGAGACGTCGGCTGAAGCCGCGCGCGGTTCCGAGGAGCGGATGCGACGGTTCATCACCGACGCCAGCCACGAGTTACGTACCCCGTTGACCACGATCCGCGGGTTCGCAGAACTCTACCGGCAGGGTGCCGCCAGCGACGTGTCGATGTTGCTCGCGCGGATCGAAAGCGAAGCCGGCCGGATGGGATTGCTGGTCGAGGACCTGCTGATGCTGGCCCGCCTGGATGTGCAACGTCCGCTGGAAAAGGGTCCGGTGGACCTGTTGGCGCTGGCCATCGACGCCGTGCACGACGGGCGCGCCATCGATCCCGAGCGCAGCATCACCATGGAGGTGCTCGACGGTCCCGGCACCCCGGAGGTGCTCGGTGACGAACCCCGGTTGCGCCAGGTGCTGAGCAATCTGGTGGCCAACGCGATCCAGCACACGCCCGAGACCGCTCATATCACCGTGCGGGTGGGCACCGTCGGCGACGACGCCGTGCTCGAGGTCGCCGACACCGGGCCCGGCATGAGCCAGGAGGATGCGCAGCGCGTCTTCGAGCGGTTCTATCGCACCGACTCGTCGCGGGCCCGCGCGACCGGCGGCAGCGGGCTGGGGCTGTCGATCGTCGACTCGCTGGTACGGGCGCACGACGGCGCCGTCACGGTCACCACCGCACCCGGCGAGGGATGCTGCTTCCGGGTCACCCTGCCCCGAGTCGACGACGTGCGCGCCTCGGTGGGGTGAGATCGCCGCTCGCCGTGAGTTGTCGGTGGGCGCTGCGATGATGACGTCATGTCCGCAACGGCTGAGCCGTTGAACGAGGTCAAGCGCATTGATGTGCTGTTTGAGGAGTTCGCGGAGTTGGCTGGTCAGCGCAATGCCATTGATGTCCCACCCTGTCCCGGGCCTACCGGCGAACGCGCCGACTGGTGGTGGTACACACCCTACGACCCGACGAGAAACTAACGCCGACAACAACATCGGCGACTTTCGGTCAAACGCGCCTGTGGTCGGCTAGGAGCCCTGCAGTTGGGCCAGCGCCGCCTTGATCTTCGCTTGCGCTTCGTCGAGCGACTGTTCCGACGGGTTGCGATCGACATTGGCGAAACCGAAGTCACCCAAGCTGCGAGTCGGGAACACGTGGACGTGCAGGTGCGGTACTTCCAGACCGGCGATGATCACCCCTGCACGCTCCGCCGAGAACGCCTTGGTCACCGCCTTGCCGATCAGCTGGCACACCTCCATGACCCGCGCGAAAGCGGCGCCGTCCACGCTCTGCCACTGATCTATTTCTTCCCGCGGCACCACCAGCGTGTGCCCTTGGGTCATGGGTTCGATCGTCAGGAACGCGACGACGTCGTCGTCTTCATAGACGAAGCGGCCGGGTAGTTCACGGTTGATGATCTTGGTGAAGATCGATGCCATTGCCTCAGCATAGGTGCGCTGTCGACGCGCCATCCGTGGGCATCCGGAATCTTGAGGAACTAGGGGGCCCGGAGCGCGCGTCAACCGGTGGCACGCGCCGCCAACTTCGGCAGCGTGTACGCGACAACGACGACGGGAAGCTTGGCCGTCGCTTCGCGAACCGTTGATATAGAGCAGGATTCGTGTGACTGGCTTACGAAACCAGGGGAAGGATGTCCGGGCGGCCGGCGTGGACGTACCCGACGCCGGCTGACGTGACGCCGAATCGTTAACGCTCCGTTGCGGTGTCGTACTCAACGGTCGCCACACTGCCAGGTGACCCAAACCGCGGGAGGGCACCTTGGCGCGATGGCCGAAGGAACTGTTGGCAATTGCGCTGGCAGTGCTGACCGCATGGGCTGTCTCCCTGCTTCCGGCCATCACCCCCGCCCGCGCCGCCGACGCATTCGGGCCGCTGGCGCCGCCTAATCCGTACATGGCACCCAACGGTCTTGCGTCCATGCACAACGACGCGGGATCTGCGGACGCCGGGCCGCTACCAGGACCCGGTGCCCGCCTGGTCCCGATCTTGGCGTTCCCGCTGCTGGCGGCCTGCCCGACCATCACGCAGGGCACCGACGGCCTGGTGCTGGCACTGTGCACCACGATCACCCAGCAGGCTCCGGTGCTGCACCTGATCGACCCCGGAGGCGTTCTGCCGCAAGTGATTCCGCTGGCCAGCATGGACATCGCCAAAGGCGGACTGCTCGGCGGTGTCTATGCGTACCTGGACAACAACAACCAGATGGTGCTGATCGACGGCACCAACCATCTCCTTCGCGTCGCGCACAGCAGGGACGAACGGGGCGCTTGGCACCTGGTCGTCACCGAGTCCACCGACCTGTCCGGCGCGATACCGTCCGGCGACAGCTCGGTCGGTGTCGTCCCCGACTATTTGGGCAACGTCTGGTTCGCCACCGGCAACGGCGTGGTGGGTGTCGCGAAGGTCGGCGGCGGCGTTGCCAGCCTGCAGCTGCCCGCCGGACAGCAAGTGGCGAACAGTATTTCGGCCTCGCCACAAAACCGGGTTGCGGTGGCCACCACGCACGCCCTCTACGAGATCAACCTCAACGGTGGCGGCAACCCCCAGGTCCTGTGGAGCCAGAACTACGACCGCGGGCCGGCACGCAAACCCGGACAACTGAGTTGGGGAACCGGTTCCACTCCAACCTATTTCGGTCCCACCGGCGCCGATTACCTGACCATCGTCGACAATGCCGAACCGCAGGTGCATGCGCTGGTCTACCAATCCGGCACCGGAAACCTGGTTTGTCAGCAGACGGTGCTGACACAGGGCGGGCCGGGTAGCGAGAATTCACCCATCGGTGTCGGCAATTCGATGTTCATCGCCAGCACCTACGGCTACCCCTATCCGGCGGTGCCGCCGAACGCCGGTCCGGCGGTTCCCCCGACGGCGCCGTTCGTCGGAGGCATGACCAGAGTCGACATGAACAACCCGGGTCCGGGTTGTCATACGGTGTGGGAGAGCAAAGTTCGCAGCGCCGCGTTGCCGCATCTGTCCACCGGAGACGGCCTGATCTACACGATTACGCGTATCGGGCTGGACCAGACGACACCGGCGGACCTGTTCGCCTACGCCGTCATCGACCCCAACACCGGCAGCCTGGTGTACCAGCAACCCAAGTCGGCCACCTTGCTCAGCGATCCGATTCAAACCTCGTCGATGGTGCTGATGGGCAACAAGATCATGCAGGGCAACATCACCGGCATCGGCCGCATCGGCTAGTCCCACGGCCGAGCAGACGCAAAAGCCCCCAAAAACCTGCGGTTTTGGGGGCTTTTGCGTCTGCTCGCGCAAGGGACGGGCGCAAGGGGCGGGGCGCTACTCCTGGCCGAACTTCATCATGTCCAGGTTCCAGTACCCGCGCATGTTGGCGATCAGTCCCTCGTCGTTGACGTGGTAGGTGAACACCCCGCGCACCGAACTGGTGACGCCGCCCTCGAACTTGCTGTCCAGTACCAAGATATGGGCGATCTCGTCAGGTGAGCTGGACGGGAACGTCTCCTCGCAGGTGATGGTCAGGTTGTTGGCCGCGATGTTGGTGTCGTAGAAGACACCGACAGCCTCCTTGCCCCGCACCCCGTTGCCGTCGGGGTTGGTCACGGACTTGCCGATCGGGTCCTCGATGACGACGTCGTCGGCCATCAGCGCCAGCCAGCCTTCGCGGTCGTGTGCTTGCACACAGCGCCATGACGACTGTGACGCTGCCAGCGCCGGGGATGGCGCGGTCTGAGTCATCGCGGGCCTACCGGTCGGCGTCGGTGTAGCGGATTACGCCACGAATGTTCTTGCCCTCCAACATGTCCTGGTAGCCCTCGTTGATCTGCTCCAGGCGGTACTGGGTGGTGACCATGTCGTCCAGGTTCAGCTTGCCGGCCTTGTACATCGCCAGCAGCTGGGGGATGTCGTACTGCGGGTTGCCGCCGCCGAAGATGGTGCCCTGCAGGTTCTTCTGCATCAGGGTCAGCATCGCCAGGTTGAGCGTCACGTTGGTGTCGAGCAGGCTGCCGATGGCGGTGGCCACGCAGGTCCCACCCTTGGCAGTGATATTGAGGTAGTTGTCGATGTCGGCGCCGTGCAGCTCGCCGACCGTCACGATCACCTTGTGCGCCATCAGGCCGTAGGTGACCTCGGCGATGCCCATCAGCGCGGCGTTGATGTCGGGGTAGACGTGGGTGGCGCCGAACTTCAGTGCCTGGTCACGCTTCCACTCCACCGGGTCGATCGCGAAGATGTAGCGGGCCCCCGCGGCCACCGCGCCCTGCAGCGCTGCCATGCCGACCCCGCCCACACCCACGATCGCGGCGTCCTGGCCCGGCCGGATGTCGGCGGTGCGGACTGCCGACCCGTAGCCGGTGGTGACGCCGCAACCGACCAGCGCGGCCACCTCGAACGGCACCGACGGGTCGATCTTCACCACCGAGCTGCGGTGCACGACCATGTACGGCGAGAACGTCCCCAGCAACGTCATCGGGAAGACGTTCTGTCCGCGAGCCTGGATGCGGAAGGTGCCGTCGGAAACCGCCGCGCCGCCGAGCAGCCCGGCGCCCAGGTCGCACAGGTTGCGCATGCCGGCCTGGCAGGTCGGACACTGTCCGCAGGACGGGATGAACGAGAGCACCACGTGGTCACCCGGCGCAAGGTCCTCGACTCCGGGGCCGACTTCGGTGACGATCCCGGCCCCTTCGTGCCCGCCCAGCACCGGGAATCCGGCCATCGGGATGCCGCCGGTCACCAGGTGATGGTCGGAATGGCACATCCCGGCCGCTTCCATCTGGATCTTGACTTCGTCCTTGACGGGGTCGCCGATCTCGATTTCCTCGATGGACCAGGGCTGGTTGAACTCCCAGATCAGTGCGCCTTTTGTCTTCACGATGGATTCGACCCCATTTCGCCGTTGAATTGAGAGTGCCCGGCACCTATCTTGCCTGGCACGGTGGTGACGAGTGCCACAGGGCACTTCTGACCGCCAGCATAGCCCCCATAACAAATCAAATGCTTGGTTGGGTGCCCAGCACGGAGCTCACCAGATCGGGACGGGTGCCTGACCCAGCGGGTAGTACCCGGGCAGCTTCTCACCGGCCAGGCTGCGCTCGATGCGCTTCTGCATGCCCGGGGACAACTTGCCGGCTTTCATCAAATCCAGGTACAGCGCCTGCACATGGCCGAAGTCGAAGAAGTCGCGCTGCCATTCGATCTTGGCGTCGGCGTTGAGCCGGAACCAGCTGCCGCCGATGCCGTAGATCTCGGACTGGCCGCCGTCGGAGTCGAGGGCGACCTGTTTCCAGAAGCCGACGATTTCGCCCTGCTTGTCGTCGATCAGCACCTTCTGGTACGGGTACTGCCAGTTCTCCAGGCCTTCCATCTCCAGCCCGAGTGCGATGTCGCGGATCTCGTCGATGCCAACGCACATCACGTCCTCTTTGGGCCCGATGTTCCAGCCGTAGGTGGCGTCCTCGGCGTAGAAGTCGGCCAAGCCCTTCCAGTCGCCTTCACGCTCGGCCACCCGGTTGGCTTCCAGCCACCGCTCAACCCAGTCGTCCAATAACTCTCGGGGGTGCGACGCCATTGTCAACCTTTCTCTTTGATGAATATCGCTTGGGTAGGGCACATTTCGACGGCACGCTCGACTTCGTCGCGGGCGTCGTCGGACGGTTCGGCGTCGAGGATCTCGACCTTGCCGCGTTTGGGCACCCGGAAGTAGTCGGGCGCCTCCAGTTCGCACATGGCATGGCCCTGGCACAGATCCAGATCGACTTCGATCCTGAACGAGCCCATGCGCGTCAGCCCCGCGTGCGCTTGCGGTAGCGGACCTTGGCCGGCCGGGCCAGCTGAACCACCATCTTGGAATGGTCGTTGCGGTAGCTGTCGGCGGGCTGAGCCATCTCGAAGTCGTACTCGCGCAACAGAACCGAGAAGATCGCCTTGATCTGCATCTGGGCGAACGCGGCGCCGACGCAGCGGTGCCGGCCGGCGCCGAACGGAATCCAGGTCCACCGGTTGGCCATGTCGGCCTGCTCGGGTTTGTTGTAGCGCTCCGGCCGGAAAGCATCGGGGTCCGGGAAGTCTTCGGGAATCCGATTGCTGATCGCAGGTGACGCAGCCACGAAGTCGCCCTTGTGGATAGGGAAGCCCTGTACCTCGAACTCGCCCTGGGCGACCCGCATCAGGATGATCAGCGGCGGGTGCAGCCGCAGTGTCTCCTTGACGACGTTGTCCAGCTTCGGGATCGAGCGCAGCGCATGGAAACTGACTTCTTGGCCGTCGGCGTAGAGCTCGTCGAGCTCGGCTTGCACCTCCGCGTAGGCGTCAGCGTGCCGGATCAGTTCGATCAGTGTCCACGCCGACGTCCCGGAACTGGTGTGGTGCCCGGCGAACATCAACGAGATGAACATGCCGGTGACTTCGTCGGCGGAGAACCGCGGGTTACCCTCCTCGTCCTTGATGGACACCAGCACGTCGAGCATGTCGCGGTCGCTCTTGTCCTTGGGCGGGTTGGCCAGCCGGTTGTCCATGATCTCCTGAACCAGCGCAACGAGTTTCACGCGCGACTCGTCGCGCAGCCGGAAACTCTCGATGTCCAGGTAGGGGTCGACGTAACACAACGGGTCGGTGCCACGCTCGAGGTCGTGGTAATACTGCGCGAATCGGTGGTCGAGCTGGTTGCGGAACTTCTCGCCGATCAGGCACGCCGTGGAGGTGTAGATGGTCAATTCGGCGAAGAAATCGAGCAATTCGATCTCACCCTCGTCACCCCAGTCAGCGATCATCCCGTTGACCTGGCGCTCGATGGTGGCGGCGTGGCCCTTCATCTGCTCACCGCGCAGCGCGGAGTTGTGCAGCATCTCCTTGCGCCGCTCCGGGCTGGCGTCGAACACCACACCCTTGCCGAAGATCGGCGTCATGAACGGGTAGGCCTCGGCTTGGTCCAAATCCTCGTCGGCAGAACGGAAGAAGAACTCGTTGGCCTCCGCCCCGGACAGGAAGATGACGTGTTTGTCGACCAGCTGGAACCAGCCGACGTCGCCGCACTCCTCGCGGATGCGCTTCATCAGGCCGATCGGATCGGTCCGGAACTCCTCGAGATGGCCGTGCTCTTCTTCACCGCCGGAAACCCGGGGCACCACTGCGGTTGAGGTCATTTCGGCATCCCTTCTTCGCCGAGCGCGAGCTTCTGGCGTTCTGTGGTGGCGGCCAACGGAGCTTCGGGCTGGAGCTCCATGTTCGCGACGAAGCCGCCGCGGGGTGTCTCGGCGACGAATGTGATGGCGCGCGCCAGGTCGGAGGCACGCAGGAAGTAGTCATGCCGGGCCTGGCCCCACTTGGCCCAATCCTCTAGCGCGGGACCGATTTTCTCGGCGGGCAGGCTCCAGCCCATCGACGTCTTCGTCGGGCCGGGGTGCACGATCGAGGCCCGCACCCCGGTGCCTTCGAGTTCCATCTGGAAGTTGGTGACCATCGCGACCAGCGCCGCCTTGGCGGCGCCGTAGGCACCCATATGCGGTCGCTGGCGCAGCGCGACGTCGGAGCCGACGAAGATCAGATCGCCGCGTTGCCGGTCGAGCATGCCGGGTAACACGGCGGCGGCCAATCGGTTTGCGCCGACCAGATGGATCTGCAGCTGAGACTCGAACTCGTCGGTGGTGATCTCGGCGAGCTTGCCGAAATAGGTGTCGCCGGCACCGGCTACCAGCACCTCGATGTCGCCGAGGGCGTCGACAGACTGTGCGACAAAGGATTTCACCGAGTTCGGGTCGGTGACGTCCAGGTGGAATCCGACCGCATCACCGCCGTCGGCGTTGATCTTGCCGACGATGTCGTCGAGCTTCTCGACGCGACGCGCCCCCAGAGCGACGGGAAAGCCATGCGCGGCCAATTCGATGGCGGTGGCTTCTCCGATGCCGGAGGAGGCCCCGGCCACGATGGCCGGCCGGCGTTCGGGTAGCGGAGCGAAGCGGGGCATCTGAGGTCCTTCAGTGAGTTTGAAGAGTCATCGGTAGGTGGGCGAACCCGCGGACATTGCTGGAGTGGACGCGGACGGCGTTGGCTTCGTCCACTTCGTACCCGCGGATTCGCTTGAACAGCTCGGTGAGTGCCACCCGGGCTTCCATCCGGGCCAGGTGCGCGCCCAGGCAGAAGTGGGCACCGCTGCCGAAACTCAGTAGCTTGGAGCCGATCTCGCGACCGATCAGGTAGTCGTCGGGGTTGTCGAACACCCGCTCGTCGCGGTGCGCCGAGCCGGGCAGCAACAGCAGCACATCGTTCTCCGGGACGGTGGTGCCGTAGAGCTCCAGCGGTCCGGAGACCACGCGCGCCAGGATCTGGCTGGAGGTGTCGTAGCGCAGGGTTTCCTCGACCCACAACGGGATGCGGGACAGATCGGCATACACCGGGGTCAGCTGGTCTGGGCATTTGTGCCCCCAGAATGCCGCGTTGGCAAGGAGTTTGGTGGTGGTCTCGTTGCCGGCGATCACCATCAGGAACATGAAGCCGAGGACTTCCTCGTCGGTGAGCCGGTCACCGTCGATCTCGGCTTCCAGCAGCGCCGAGGTGAGATCGTCGGTCAGCTTCTTGCGACGCTCGGCGATCATCTCCTGGTAGTAGACGATCAGGTTGATCGAGGCCTCGATCGCAGACGCCGGAACGTCGTTGACGCCGTCCTCGCGGTGCATGACGCCGTCTGCCATGGCCCGGATGCGGTCCCGGTCGGGCTCCGGCACCCCCATCAGCTCCGAGATCACGTCCATCGGCAGCTTGCCCGCGAACTCGGCGACGTAGTCGACGGTGCCGGACCCGGCCTTCTCCAGCATGACGTCGAGGTGCTGCACGGCCAGCTCGGTGACGCGGGGCTCGAGTTCGCGAATCCGGCGCGGGGTGAAGCCTTTTGACACCAAGGTCCGCAGCCGCAGGTGCGCGGGGTCGTCCATGGCCAGGAAGGACATCGTCTTGGACGCGTGCGGCCCGCGGGAGATGGGATCCAGCGCGACGCCGTCGCGATTGGACAGCGTGGTGCTGTTGCGGAAACCCTGGTGCACGTCGCTGTGCCGCGACAGGGCCCAGAAGCCGAGTTCTTCGTTGTGGTAGAGCGGCGCGTGGTCGCGCAACCGCTGGTAATACGGGTACGGGTCCTCGTGGAAGTCGTAATCGTAAGGATCCAGCACCAACTCGGAATCACCGACCTGGGTTGTCATGTTGCACCGCCTTTTTCGGCTCCGGCGAGAATGAGGTTCACGACGCCGGCCAGTCGGTCGGCGATCTCGTGGTAGGTGAATTCGCCGCTGCCGGCCTGCACCAGCGCGCCGAAGAACGCCATCTGCAGCGCGGCCACGGTTCCGGCTTCGGCGCCCGGCCCGATGGCCGACGCGATACGGCGGTGGATCTCCGCGCCGATCCGGTCGCGGGCTGCGCGTACCGCGGGATCGGTGCCGCCGCTGAGCAAGGCGGCCGTGCACGCGGCTCCGACCTCGGGTTCGTCGGCGACCACCAGCGCCAGATGGCGCAGCGCCTGATCCACCCGCGCGCGCATCGGGTCGTTGACGTCGGTGAAGTAGGGGACCTTGCGCACCAGATCCAGGTAAACCTCGGCGATCAGGTGGTTTTTCGACGAGAAGTAGGTGTAGGCGGTGGCCGGCGCCACCTTGGCCCGGGCGGCCACCATACGCACCGTCAGGTCGGCGTAGGAGTTCTCCCGCATCGTGGCCATGCCGGCGGCCAGCACCTTGCGGAACGTCTCTTCCTGACGGCGGTTCCGCGGCATTCTCCCGGCCGGGTGCTGGGCCTGGGCTGCGTCCGAAACCAGTGCATCGCTGGACACATGTCCAAACTAGAGGATGATCGCGACCCTAAGCAAGCCCCGTGGCCAAACCCGCATGTCAGGCCGACGTGTTCGAGTACTGCGAGCTGACCTGCGGGATCGGGTCTTGCACCGCCGCGGACCGTGGGGCTATGGTGCGATGCGAAGATATCGGACAGCTGTCCATTGAAGATGATTCTCGGGAGTGGCAGATGGCCCTGTTGGCCGACGGCGTTAGCGCACTGTTCATCGACGGCAAGTTATCGGAGGGCGGCGCGGGCACCTTCCCGACCGTCAACCCGGCCACCGAGGAGGTGTTGGGTCTCGCGGCCGACGCCGACGCTCAGGACATGGGTCGCGCGATCGAAGCCGCGCGCCGGGCTTTCGACGACACCGACTGGTCGCGCAACACCGAGTTGCGGGTGCGTTGCGTTCGCCAGCTGCGGGAAGCCATGCAGCAGCACATCGAAGAACTGCGCGAGATCACGATCTCCGAAGTCGGCGCGCCGCGCATGCTGACCTCGATGGCCCAGCTCGAGGGGCCGGTCAACGACCTGGCGTTCGCCGCGGACACCGCCGAGTCCTACGAGTGGAACCAGGACCTCGGTCAGGCCGCGCCGATGGGCATCCCCACCAAGCGCACCGTCGCCCGGGAGGCCGTCGGTGTCGTCGGCGCCATCACGCCGTGGAACTTTCCGCACCAGATCAACCTCGCGAAACTAGGTCCCGCCCTGGCCGCGGGCAACACCGTCGTCCTCAAGCCTGCGCCCGATACACCTTGGTGCGCAGCGGTTTTGGGGGAGCTCATCGCCGAACACACCGATTTTCCGCCCGGTGTGGTGAACATCGTCACCTCCAGCGACCACAGTGTGGGGGCGTTGTTGGCCAAAGACCCACGGGTGGACATGATTTCGTTCACCGGCTCCACCGCCACCGGCCGCAGCGTGATGAGCGACGGTGCGATGACGATCAAAAAGGTCTTTCTGGAGCTGGGTGGCAAGTCGGCTTTCGTAGTGCTCGACGACGCCGACCTGGGGGCGGCCGCCGGGGTTGCCGGTTTCTCGGTGTGCATGCATGCCGGGCAGGGTTGTGCGATCACCACCCGCCTGGTGGTGCCCCGGGCCCGTTACGACGAGGCGGTCGCCATCGCGGCGGCAACGATGGGCGGCATCCGGGCCGGCGATCCCACCAACCCGAAAACGATTTGCGGGCCGCTGATTTCGGCCCGGCAGCGGGACCGGGTGCAGAGCTATCTGGATTCGGCGGTCGCCGAGGGCGGCACGTTCGCGTGCGGTGGCGGCCGTCCCGAAGGCCGGGATGTCGGCTTCTTCATCTCACCGACCGTGATCGCGGGTCTGGGCAATGATGCCCGTGTGTCGCGGGAGGAGATCTTCGGGCCGGTGCTCACCGTGATCGCCCACGACGGCGACGACGACGCGGTGCGCATCGCCAACGACTCGCCCTACGGGCTGTCCGGCACCGTGTACGGTGCCGACCCCGAGCGGGCCGCTCATGTCGCGTCGAGGATCAGGGCAGGAACCATCAACGTCAACGGCGGTGTCTGGTACTCCGCGGACGCGCCGTTCGGCGGGTACAAGCAGTCCGGCAACGGCCGTGAGATGGGCCTGGCCGGTTTCGAGGAGTACCTGGAAACCAAACTCATTGCGACAGCAGCGAATTAGAGGAGATCTGGGTGGGACAGTTCGACAACAAGGTAGCTATCGTCACCGGGTCCGGTGGCGGCATCGGTCAGGCCTACGCCGAGGCGCTGGCTCGCGAGGGTGCGGCGGTGGTGGTGGCTGACATCAACGCCGACGCGGCCGAGGGAGTGGCCAAGCAGATCGTCGCCGACGGCGGCACCGCCATCAGCGTCCCGGTGGACGTGTCGGACCCGGCGTCGGCCAAGGCGATGGCCGACCGCACGCTGGCCGAGCTGGGTGGCATCGATTACCTGGTGAACAACGCCGCGATCTTCGGCGGCATGAAGATCGACTTCCTGCTCACGGTGGACCCCGAGTACTACCGGAAGTTCATGAGCGTCAACCTCGACGGCGCGCTGTGGTGCACCCGCGCGGTCTACAAGAAGATGGCCAAGCGCGGTGGCGGGGCCATCGTCAACCAGTCGTCGACCGCGGCGTACCTGTACGCGAACTACTACGGTCTGGCCAAGGTCGGCATCAACGGTCTGACTCAACAACTTTCGCGCGAACTGGGCGGGCAGAACATCCGGATCAACGCAATCGCGCCGGGCCCCATCGACACCGAGGCCAGCCGGACTTCCACGCCCAAGGAGATCGTCGACGACATCGTGAAGGGTCTTCCCCTGTCCCGCATAGGCACACCCGAGGACTTGGTGGGGATGTGTCTGTTCCTGCTGAGCGACCAGGCTTCCTGGATCACCGGGCAGATCTTCAACGTCGACGGCGGACAGATTTTCCGGCCATGACCGAACTCAAGCTCGGCTACATCGGCCTGGGAAACATGGGCGCGCCGATGGCCACGAAGATGACCGAATGGCCTGGCGGAGTGACGGTTTACGACATCCGGACCGAGGCGATGACGCCGCTGGCCGAGAAGGGTGCCGGCCTGGCCGACAGCGTCGCCGACGTCGCCGCCGCCGACATCATCCACATCACCGTGCTCAATGACGCCCAGGTGCGTGAGGTGGTCGGCGAGTTGGCCGGCAAGGCCAAGCCCGGCACGGTGATCGCGATTCACTCGACCATCAGCGACAGCACCGCCACCGAGTTGGCCGCTGAACTCAAACCCCAAGGCATCCATATCGTCGACGCGCCGGTAAGCGGCGGTGCGGCTGCCGCGGCCAAGGGCGAGCTGGCCACGATGGTGGGCGCCGAACGCGAGGTCTACGAGCGGATCAAGCCGGCGTTCAAACATTGGGCGTCGGTGGTCATCCACGCCGGCGAGCCGGGTGCAGGGACGCGAATGAAGTTGGCCCGCAACATGTTGACGTTCACCTCCTATGCGGCGGCGTGCGAGGCCATGAAGCTCGCCGAGGCAGCCGGGCTGGATCTGCAGGCTCTGGGCAGGGTGGTGCGCCACACCGACGCGCTCACCGGCGGGCCGGGGGCCATCATGGTGCGCGAAGACATGAACGACCTGGAGCCGGACAATTTCCTCTACCAGCCCTTCCTGCACACCCGGGGCCTCGGCGAGAAAGACCTGAGCTTGGCGCTGGCATTGGGAGAGGCGGTGTCGGTGGATCTCCCGCTGGCCCGAATCGCCTACGAACGACTGGCCGCGAGCCTTGGCGTGCCGCACACATCGAAGGAGTCGTGATGGACGAGCTGCGCCGCAAGGGCCTGGACAAGATGAACGAGGTCTACGGCTGGGAGATGCCCAACATCGAGGGCGACGCGTACTTCGACCTCACCGTCGATCATCTCTTCGGCTCCATCTGGACCCGGCCGGGATTGTCGATGCGCGACAAGCGCATCATGACGCTGACGGCGGTGACCGCGGTAGGCAGCCGCGATCTGGCTGAGATCCAGATCAACGCCGCGCTGCTCAACGAGGAGCTGTCCGAGACCGAACTCAAGGAGATGGCGCTGTTCCTCACCCACTATCTCGGGTTCCCGCTGGGTTCGGCGCTCAACGGTGCGGTCGACGCCGTCGTGCGGAAGCGCAGGAAGGCGGCGGCCGAGGGTGGTGAAGAGGACAAGAAGGGCAATGTCGACAGCGCGGTGAAGATGCATCGGGGGGACACGCGCGATTAGTGCGCAATTGATCGGCCGGTTGCCGAGCAGACGCAAAAGCCCCTCATTTCGGCACGAAATGGGGGCTTTTGTGTCTGCTCGCGCAAGGGGCGGGCCTTGCGGCTAGTGTGACGTGTCGTGCGAGTCCTGGTGATCGGTTCCGGTGCCCGTGAACATGCCCTATTGCTGGCGCTGAGTAGAGATCCCGAGGTGACGGGCCTGATCGTGGCGCCCGGTAACGCGGGCACCGCCCGGCTGGCCGAGCAGCACGCCGTCGACATCACCTCCGGCGATGAGGTGATCGCGCTGGCCCGCAAGGTAGCCGCCGACCTCGTGGTCATCGGTCCCGAGGTCCCTCTGGTGCTCGGTGTGGCCGACGCGGTACGCGCCGCCGGCATCGCCTGCTTCGGGCCTAGCAAAGGTGCCGCCCTGATCGAGGGCTCCAAAGCATTCGCCAAAGATGTGATGGCCGCGGCCGGGGTGCGTACCGCGTCGAGTGAAATAGTCGACAATCCATCGCATTTGGACGGCGCGCTGGACCGATTCGGGCCGCCTTCCGGCGACCCGGCCTGGGTGGTCAAGGACGATTCGTTGGCGGCCGGCAAAGGTGTGGTGGTGACTTCGGACCGCGACACCGCCCGCGCGCACGCAGCCGCCTTGCTCGAGGCCGGGCATCCGGTCTTGTTGGAGTCCTTCCTGGACGGACCCGAGGTGTCGCTGTTCTGCGTGGTCGACGGTGCGACCGTGGTGCCACTGCTTCCCGCGCAGGACTTCAAGCGGGTCGGCGATGGCGACACCGGCCCAAACACTGGCGGCATGGGCGCCTATGCACCGCTGGGCTGGCTGCCCGACACCGTCTACCGCGAAATCGTCCACCAGATCGTCGAACCCGTTGCGGCCGAGATGGTTCGGCGTGGCAGCCCGTTCAGTGGACTGCTCTATGCCGGTCTGGCGATCACTTCCAACGGTCCCGCGGTCGTCGAATTCAACTGTCGCTTCGGCGATCCGGAGACCCAGGCGGTGCTGGCACTACTGGATTCGCCGCTAGGACAGTTGCTCCACGCCGCCGGCAGCGGAAAGCTGTCCGACTTCGGTGAGCTGCGTTGGCGGGACGGTGCGGCCGTCACGGTGGTGCTGGCCGCGGAGAACTATCCCGGTCGCCCCCGGGTCGGGGACGTCGTCGTCGGCTCGGATGCGGAGGGTGTGCTGCATGCGGGAACGGCACGTCGCGACGACGGTGCGATCGTGTCGTCCGGCGGCCGGGTGCTCTCGGTGGTCGGCACCGGTGCCGACCTGTCACAGGCCCGCGCGCAGGCGTACCAGATCCTCGGTTCGATCAAGTTGCCCGGCAGCCACTTTCGGACGGACATCGGCCAGCGGGCCGCCGAAGGCGCGATCAGCGTCTGAGCGTCCTACTGCTGATATTGCGGGCAGTACACGCTGATTGCCGCGTTTACCCCCGCCGCGGCCTGCGAAGGCGTGATTCCCTCGTTGCCGTTCACGGTCGCGTTCGCGACGTCGTTGGGGCTGGCGCCGTTCTGCAGGACCGTGCAGGCGTTACGGCCGGTGGCGACCGCGACCGACGGGTCGGTGACGGTGACACCAGGAATCCCCGACATCAGATTCAGGTAGGCCTGGTCGGGACTGGGCGCCGGTTGCTGCGGGGCAGGCGCTGCCGGTTGCGCGACCGGCGTCGGGGCCTTCGCAGCGGGCGCGGGCGTCGCCAGGGTCGGCGCGGGCGCCCGCGGGGCAACCTCGGGCGCTCGCGCGGCCGGGGAGGCCGCAGGCGCGGGAGCCGGGGCGGCCGCAGGCGCGGGAGCCGGGGCGGGCGCCGCAGTCGGAATCGGTGCCGCTTGCGGTGCGATCGGTGGCGCGTTCTGCACCATCGGTTGCGGCGGCGCCGACATCGCAGGTCCCTCCGCCGCCGTGGTCTTGCTGCTGCCGGGGTATCCGCTGGCGCCGACGGCGGTGAGCGCGACAACCGCGGCCGCGGCCGCGAAAGTTCCCCACCGTTTGCGTCGTGGCCGTTGGTCGGCGTCGACGGAGCCGGCGCTCTTGGGCGGCCGGACCGCGAGAGGTCGGGGCATGGTCGTCGCCGAGGCTGCCGGGTGCCGCCCGGAACGGACCGCCTCTTCGAAGGCCTCGGCGAATTCGGTGCAGGTGGCGAATCGGTCGGCAGGGTCCTTGGCGAGGGCCACGGCCAGCACCGGGTCGAACACCCTGAGCATCGGGTGTGTATCGGCCAGTGGCGGAGGCGGGGCCGACAGATGGCGCCCGATCACGACGGCCGGGTTGGTGTGCGGGAAGAGCTGTGATCCGGTCAGCAAGTGGTAGACGGTCGCCGCCAGAGCGTATTGATCGGCGCGCCCGTCGATCTCTTCGTCCGTCAGCTGTTCGGGTGCGGCGTAGGGCAGCGTGCCGATCGTCATGTTGGTCGCGGTCAGGCCGCTGGTGTCGCCGAGCGCCCGGGCAATCCCGAAATCGCTCAACAGGATTCGTTGGTCACCGTCTGCCGGCTCGGCGAGCAGGATGTTCGCCGGGCTGACATCGCGGTGCATCAGGTCGTGCTGCTGATGTGCGTAGTCGAGTGCGGTGGCGATAGCAGTGAGGATCGGCGCCACCTTCTCGGCGGGCATGCCCACCGGATAGTGCTCGCGGACCAGGGTCGCCGCGTCGGTTCCGTCGACGAAGTCCATCGCCAGCCAGAGTTGGCCGTTGAACTCGCCTCGGTCGTTGACCCGCACGATGTTCGGATGCCACAGGGCGGCCGCCAGGTCTGCCTCCCGGACGAAGCGCCGGCGATAGTCCTCGTCAGCCGAGACGTCGCTGCCCAGTACCTTGAGCGCCTCCAGGCGGGGCAGCCGCGGATGCTGAGCGAGATAGACTTCGCCCATCCCGCCGGATCCCAGAAACCGGACAATCGTGTATCCGGCGAACACTTCTTCGACCTTCAACCCGATGCCGGGACTTACCTGAATCAACCCAATCACCGCACCGTTCGTAACCGCCCGGCGCACCCTCCAGCACCAGGCCCACGGATCAGGGTATAGCGCTGTTCACTGTCTGGCTACCTTCTGTTAACCAAAACATACCTAATACTTAAAGTTCGGTTACCAGTCAGAAGGCGACGGCTTGCCCGTCCCGCCGTGGATCGCTCACGGCGAGATAGCCCTCGTCCAGTCGCCAGATCGCCTGGCAGCTGCCGAATGCGTTGTAGTCGTCGACGACCAGCAGCTCGTGTCCGCGCCGGCGCAACTCGTCGAGGGTGGACGGCGCGAACCCTTTCTCGCAGGCGACCTGCAGTCCCTGGATCCACCGGAACCGTGGGCCGTCGCAGGCCGCCTGCGGATTCTGTCCGTAGTCGGCGATGCGGACCATCACCTGGACATGACCTTGCGGCTGCATCGGCCCGCCCATGACCCCGAAGCTCATCACTGGCGAGCCGGCTTTGGTCACGAACGCGGGAATGATGGTGTGATAGGGCCGCTTACGCGGACCGACCCGGTTGGGGTGACCCAGCGCCACAGCGAAACCGGAGCCGCGATTCTGCAGTGCGATGCCGGTGCCCGGCACCACTACTCCGGATCCGAAGCCCATGTAGTTGGACTGGATCATCGACACCATCAAGCCGGAGGCGTCCGCGGCGGTCAGATATACGGTGCCGCCCCGAGGTGACCCGGCCGACGCCGGCAGGGCACGAGCCGGATCGATCAGGGCAGCCCGGGCTTCGAGGTATTGGCGGTCCAACAGCTGGCCCGGGCTCACCGTCATGTGGTCGATGTCGGCGAGATGAGCCTGCGCGTCGGCGAAGGCGAGCTTGAGCGCTTCGATCTGCAGATGCACGCTGTCGGCGGAATCGACGGCCCACGACGACAGGTCGAAGTGTTCGAGGATGCCCAGCGCGATCAGCGCGACGATGCCCTGGCCGTTGGGAGGTATCTCGTGCACCGTGTACCCGCGGTAGTCCCCGTCGATCAAGCCGACCCAATCGGCGCGGTGGGCGGCCAGATCGGTGGCCAGCATCGCGCCGCCGTGCGTGGCCGAATGCGCTTCGAGCCGGTCGGCCAGCTCCCCCCGATAGAAGACACCGCCCTTGGTCGCGGCGATTTTTTCCAGCGTGGCAGCGTGATCGCGCAACGTGACCACTTCACCCGGCCTGGGCGCTCGTCCATTCGGCATGAAAGCGGGGGCGAATCCGGGTTGGGTTGCGAACACCGGGACCTGAGCCGCCCACTGCGACGCCACGGTCGGTGACACTGGAAAACCGTTGCGGCCATAGGCGATTGCAGGTGCGAAGAGACGCTCGAATGGCAGCTTGCCGAACTCGGCGTGCAACCCGGCCCAGGCCGACACCGCACCGGGCACCGTCACGGTGTTCCAGCCCATCGCTGGAACCGGTTGTCCGGCAAAGTATTCCGGTGTCCAAGCCGCCGGCGAGCGGCCCGAGGCGTTGAGGCCGTGCAGTTCTTTACCGTCCCAGACGATGGCGAAGGCGTCCGCTCCGATGCCGTTGGACACTGGTTCGACGACGGTGAGCGTGACGGCGGTGGCGATGGCCGCGTCGACGGCGTTGCCGCCGTCGGCGAGCATGCGCAGTCCGGCCTGGGCGGCCAGGGGTTGCGACGTACAGACCACGTTGGCGCCCAATATCGGCATGCGTGGCCAGGCGTAGGGGAAGTCCCAACCGAACGATGTGCTCACGCCCGGATCGTCGCACGTCCGCGAAAAGACGCAAAAGCTCCCGTTTCCGGCCGGAATAGGGAGCTTTTGCGTCTCCCCGCAAGCGGGAGGTGCCCCCAGCTCGGCACTATGCGGTGAGCAGCGGAGCCAGCCAGGTGAGTTCGGCCGGGAGCTGAGAGCTCCAGAAACCGCCGTTGTGGCCACCCGGGGAGAACCCGCCCGCCGGCGGATTGGGCAGCTGGGCGATGAACTGCTTGGTCGCGCCGTAGAAGGGATCGCTGTCGCCGCAGTCGATCCGGATCGGGATCGACCCCAGCGCCGGCATCCCCCAGACCGAGTTGGCCGCGTAGTCCTCCGGCCCGTCGAACGCGCCGGGCGCCGCCGCCCCCGCCGACGTCCACAGCGCCGGGCTCACCGCGCAGATCGCCGCGGTACGGCCCGCGCCGAGCCGCCCGCCCAGCAACAAAGCGCCGTAGCCGCCCATGGACCACCCCAGAAACGCCACCCGCGAGGTGTCCAGACCCTGGCCGTCCAGCAGCGGAAGCAGCTCGCTCAACACCATCGCCCCGGCGTCCTCACCCGAGGCCCGCTTGTGCCAATAGCCACCGCCGCCGTCGACCGCGACCACCGCGAATGGCGGCAATCCCGCGTTGACGGCCTGGGCCAGACCCTGCTCGACGCCGCCGGCCATCACGGTGGCCGCGTCGTTGCCCTTGCCGTGCAGCGCGATGACGGGACGAAGCGGCTTGGTCTGGCCGGGCGGACGCGCGATGGCCCAGTTGGTGGATATCCCGCCGCGCGCGGCCGAATTGAACGAGCCGGTCACCATCGTCGGCGCCACCTGTCCGGCGGGTGCCGGATCCAGCGGCCGTGTCGGAGCCAATGGAACGTTTGTGCCAGTTCGGGGCATAGGGGCGGCGTCGGACGTGCGTGCCGCAAACAGCACGTCGAGCGCATATGCGCCGACCGCACCGCATGCCGCGCTGGCACCGAGGCCCAGTACGGTGCGGCGACTGATGTCAGGCATGCGGGCCATCATGCCATGTCCGTTTGGCGAAAATGGCAATGCTGTACCACTTTGACTGGCAGCATGGGTGGGCGTGACAGCAGCAGTTACTCCAAAAGGAGAACGTAGGCGGTACGCGCTGGTGAGCGCTGCCGCCGAGCTGCTCGGCGAGGGCGGGTTCGAAGCGGTACGGCACCGGGCAGTTGCCCGCCGGGCCGGTCTGCCCTTGGCGTCTACCACGTATTACTTCTCGTCACTCGACGATTTGATCGCCCGCGCGGTCGAACACATCGGGATGATCGAGGTGGCGCAGCTGCGGGCCAGGGTCAACGGCCTGTCGCGGCGGCGTCGGGGGCCTGAGACCACCGCCGAGGTGCTGGTCGATCTGCTTGTGGGGGACGTGTCCGGACCAGGACTCGCCGAGCAACTGATATCCCGATATGAACGGCACATCGCCTGTACCCGGCTGCCCGCTCTGCGGGAGAGCATGCGCCGCAGCCTGCGGCAACGGGCGGAGGCGGTCGCCGAGGCCATCGAAAGATCAGGCCGGTCGGTTCAGATCGAACTCGTGTGCACGCTGATCTGCGCGGTCGACGGTTCGGTGGTGTCGGCGCTGGTCGAGGGCCGTGACCCGAGGGCGGCGGCGTTGGCGACGGTGATCGATCTGATCGATGTGCTCGCACCAGTCGATCAACCACAGATACGGATCATCAGCGCGCCCGCGGCCACCGACGGCGTGACGATGTAGCTTCCGGGTCGCCGCCCGCTGAGAGCGACGTGCGGCGACCCGAGCGAACGTACGGAGTCGCGCGCGACCGTAAGCTAGCTGTCTGTGAGCATTCCGAATGTGCTGGCCGCGCGGTACGCCAGCGCCGAGATGGTGGCGATCTGGTCGCCCGAGGCCAAGGTGACTGCGGAACGGCGGCTGTGGTTGGCCGTGGTCCGGGCGCAGGCCGAACTCGGGGTGCCGGTGCCGGCCGAGGCGATCGCCGATTACGAGCGGGTGCTCGACGATGTGGACCTGGCTTCGATCGCGGCACGGGAGCGGGTGTTGCGGCACGACGTCAAGGCCCGCATCGAGGAGTTCAATGCACTGGCCGGTCACGAGCACGTGCACAAGGGAATGACCAGCCGCGACCTGACCGAGAACGTGGAGCAACTGCAGATCAGGCGCTCGTTGGAAGTGGTCTTCGCGCACGGGGTCGCGGTGGTGGCGCGGTTGGCCGAGCGCGCCGTGACCTATCGCGACCTGGTGATGGCCGGGCGCAGCCACAACGTCGCCGCGCAGGCCACCACGTTGGGCAAGCGGTTCGCCTCGGCCGCGCAGGAGACGCTGATCGCGTTGACCCGGTTGCGCGAGTTGATCGACCGTTACCCGTTGCGCGGCATCAAGGGCCCGATGGGCACCTCCCAGGACATGCTCGACCTGCTCGACGGGGATGGCGCCAAGCTGTCCGAGTTGGAACGCTCGATCACCGAATTCCTCGGCTTCTCAACGGTTTTCGACAGTGTCGGGCAGGTGTATCCGCGTTCGCTGGACCACGACGTGGTCTCCGCGCTGGTGCAGTTGGGCGCCGGACCGTCGTCGCTGGCGCACACCATCCGGCTGATGGCCGGCCACGAGTTGGTCACCGAGGGGTTCGCCGAGGGACAGGTCGGCTCGTCGGCGATGCCGCACAAGATGAACACCCGTAGCTGCGAACGGGTCAACGGCCTACAGGTGGTGTTGCGCGGCTACGCGTCGATGGCCGCCGAGCTGTCCGGTGCGCAGTGGAACGAGGGTGATGTGTTCTGTTCGGTGGTGCGCCGGGTTGCGTTGCCGGACAGCTTCTTTGCGATCGACGGCCAGATCGAGACGTTCCTGACGGTGCTCGACGAGTTCGGTGCCTATCCCGCGGTGATCCAGCGCGAGCTGGACCGCTACCTACCGTTCCTGGCGACCACCAAGGTGTTGATCGCGGCGGTGCGCGCGGGCGTGGGACGCGAAGTCGCGCATCACGTGATCCGCGAGCATGCGGTCGCCACCGCGCTGGCCATGCGCGAACGGGGCGCTGAGCCCGACCTGCTGGACCGACTGGCCGCCGACCCCCGGCTGCCGCTGGACCGGGCCGCGCTGGACGCCGCGCTGGCCGACAGGAAGGCATTCGTCGGTGCCGCCGGGGACCAAGTGGACGAGGTCGTAGCGCTGGTCGAGAAACTCGTCGAGCGCTATCCGGAGGCGGCCAAGTACACGCCCGCGGCGATCTTGTGACTGTGACGCTCACCCAGATCGATTTCACTGATCTGGGCAACTTCGCCCAGGGTTTTCCGCACGACTTGTTCGCCGTGCATCGTCGCGAGGCACCGGTGTACTGGCACGAACCGACCGATAACACCCCGGACGGCGAAGGCTTCTGGTCGGTGGCCACCTACCCCGAAACCCTTGCCGTGCTGCGCGATCCGGTGACCTACTCGTCGGTGACGGGCGGTGACCGGCCGTTCGGCGGCACGTTGCTGCAAGACCTGGCCATCGCCGGTCAGGTGCTGAACATGATGGACGACCCGCGGCACTCGCAGATCCGCCGGCTGGTCAGCTCCGGGCTGACGCCGCGGATGATCACCCGCGTCGAGGACGACCTGCGCACCCGGGCCCGCCGGCTGCTGGACGCGGTGGTGCCCGGTGAACCGTTCGACTTCGTGGTCGAGATCGCCGCCGAACTGCCGATGCAGATGATCTGCATACTGCTCGGAGTGCCGGAGTCCGAACGCCATTGGCTGTTCGAGGCCATCGAGCCGCAGTTCGACTTCGGCGCTTCCCGCAAGGCGTCGCTGGCGCAGCTCTCCCTGGAAGAAGCCGGGACGCGGATGATCACCTACGGCCAGGAGCTGATCGCCGCCAAACGCGCCGAGCCGACCGACGACATGTTGTCTGTGGTCGCCAACGCCACCATGCCCGGAGCCGACGACGCGATCATGTCCGATCTGGAGTTGTACCTGTTCTTCAGCCTGCTTTTCAGCGCCGGCGCGGAGACCACCCGCAATGCGGTCGCGGGCGGGTTGTTGGCGCTGGCCGAGCATCCCGCCCAATTGCGGTCGCTGCGGGCCGATTTCGGCCTGTTGCCGACGGCGATCGAGGAAATGGTCCGGTGGACTTCTCCGTCGCCTTCCAAGCGGCGCACCGCCACCCGCGACGTCTGCCTCGCCGGACAGTCGATCGAGGCGGGCCAGAAGGTGCAGATCTGGGAAGGATCGGCCAACCGGGACGACGATGTCTTCGACCGCGCCGACGAATTCGACATCACCCGAAAACCCAATCCCCACTTGGGGTTCGGACAGGGAGTGCACTACTGCCTGGGGGCGAACCTGGCGCGCCTGGAGCTGCGGGTGCTCTACGAGGAGCTGCTGTCCCGGTTCGGCGCCGTCCGGCTGGCCGAGCCGGTCGAATGGACCCGCAGCAACCGGCACACCGGCATCCGGCACCTGATCGTCGAATTGCGCGACGTCTAGCTCAGCCGGATTCCGCCTATTCGGCCGGCACCGGTTTACGATGACGCCGTAGAAGATGCCTGGTCACAGGAGCGGCGATGAATGAAGCACAGCCAGACACCGCGCACCCCGATCTGGTCGCCTGCTTTCGATCTCAATTCGAGGATTACTGCGAAACAAGAAGATTCACGTTCCTGCGCGAGTCCCGACGAGACCTGATCCCGGAGGTCACCACGTTCGGGGAGCTGGACCGGTGCGCCCGCGAAGTGGCGGTGTGGCTCGATTCCTGCCCGCAGGCCGATCGCCCGGTGCTGCTGTTGTTCGAGCAGGGCATCGAGTTCTGGATCGGTTTCCTGGGTTGCGTGTACGCCGGTGTCGTCGCTGTCCCCGCGCCCCTGCCCCACGACGAGCGAAGCCTGCAGCGCGTTGCCGGGATATTGCGCGACGCCGACACCAGCCTCACGCTGACCAGCGCCGGCCTGCGCGACATGCTCGCCGCGGGCATCGACGGTCTCGGACTAGACCGCAAGATCCACTGCGTGGCCGTCGACGACGGCGCGCTGGCGGACTCCGGCGAGTGGACCATGCCGGACGTCTCACCCGAGACCGTCGCTTTCCTGCAGTACACGTCGGGCTCGACCGGTGACCCCAAAGGTGTTGCCGTCACTCATGACAACGTCCTGAACAACGTGTCCGCCCTGGCGCAGGCTCTCGAGGTGACCGCCGAATCGGTTGTCGTCGGCTGGATCCCACACTTCCACGACATGGGCCTGGTGAGTGTGCTGGTCGCCTATTTCAGCCTCAGCGATGTCGTGGGCATGTCGCCGCTGGCGTTTCTGAAACAACCGATCCGGATGCTGAACGCGATCAGCGACTATCGCGGCACGCATGCCGCCGCACCCAACTTCGCCTACGATCTGATCGCGCGGCGGCTGACACCGGAGCAACTCGCCGGCCTGGACCTCTCGTCGTGGCAGGTGGCGCTCAACGGTGCCGAGCCCGTCCGCCGCCGCACCATCGAACGACTACAGGACTTGCTTGCTCCGGCCGGCTTCGCGGCCTCGGCCGCCCGTCCCGCGTATGGAATGGCCGAGGTGACGCTGCTCGCCACCGTCAGCCGCGGTGCCCAGCGTTACCTCGACGCCGATGCCGAGGACCTCGAGCAGAACCGGTACACGCCCGGGGCGGGACGTTCGGTCAGCCTGGTCAGTTCCGGTGCACCCGGACCCGGCATCGAGGTACGCATCGTCGAACCGGACACGCTGGAGTGCCTGCCCGAAGATCGCGTCGGCGAAATCTGGTTGCGGGGCCGCAGCGTCGCCAGCGGTTACCACAACCGTCCCGCGGAGACGGCCGAGCGATTCCGCGCTCGCACCGCCGGGGGCGAAGGCCCGTACCTGCGCACCGGCGACCTCGGCTTGCTGCACGACGGTGAGTTGTACGTCACCGGGCGGCGGAAGGATCTGCTGATCGTCAACGGCCGCAACCTGTACCCACAGGACATCGAAGAGTTCGTGCAGACCGTGCACCCCGCGCTGGCCGGTTCGCGCGGAGTCGTCGTCTCGGTCGATGTCGACGACGCCGAGCGACTCGTAGTGATCCAGACCGTCAAGGACGGCTTACTGGCCGAGACGACCTACGACGAACTCGCCACCGCGCTCAAGCGCGCCGTCGCACGCGCCTTCGAGGTTCCGTCCCCGGGTGTGGTGTTCGTCGGACGCGCCGGAATCCACCTCACGACAAGCGGAAAGGTGCAGCGCGCCTCGATGCGCACAGCTTTCCTGAAGTCCGAACTCACCGACGTTCTGCACGCCAGCCCGGCCCCCGGCTGAGGGCTCCAAGAAACTCTTTAGAACGCTTCAAGCGCTGCGCCTCAAAGTCTTTGCAACAGCAGTTCCGCAACGACTCGAGGAGCAGGCCATGATCGCGAACCACCGCCCGATATTGCGCTGGCTGACCGCCACTCTCGCCTCGTCTCTGGAGGTCGCACCCTCTACGCTTGACCCCATGGTCCCGTTGGCCGACATGGGTGTCGACTCGGTTCGCGCGGTCGGTCTGGTCGGCGAGATGGAGATGTTCTACGACATCGACGTCGATCCGACGCTGATCTTCGATTACCCGACCCTGTCCCACATCGCCGAGTACATCAGCTCGGCCCTAGTGGAGCAGTCAGAAGCCGTCGCGTAATGACCGACATCGCCGTCGTCGGATTGGACTGCCGGTTTCCCAAGGCGAGCGACCCGGCCGCGCTGTGGCGGCTGCTGATGGGCGGCGAGGACGGCATCGACGAGATCCCCGCGTCCGCGCGGTGGGACGCCGCCGCGCTGCAGCAAGACGGGACCATCAACCACCGCAGCGCAGGTCTGATCGCCGACGCCGACGCTTTCGACAACGATTTCTTCGGTATCCCGCCCCGCGAAGCCGAAGCCATGGACCCGCAGCAACGGTTGCTGTTGCAAACCGCTTGGCGCGCAATCGAAAACGCCACCCTGGATCCGCGTGGGCAGGCCGGTTCCCACACCGGGGTGTATGTCGGCGTGATGGCCAACGAATGGGCACACCTGCAGATGCGCGACTACGGCCGGATCACCGCCCAAACCGGCACGGGCAACGGCTATTTCATGACGGCCAACCGGCTGTCCTATCAGTTCGACTTCAAAGGCCCCAGCCTCGCTGTCGACACCGCTTGCTCCTCGTCACTGGTCGCGGTGCACCTGGCGGCCCAGGCGCTGCGCAACCACGAGTGCGACCAGGCGCTGGCCGCCGGGGTCAACCTGACGCTCACCCCGGCGCTGAACGCGTTCTACACCCAGGCCGGTCTGGCCGCGCCGGACGGAAGGTGCAAGCCGTTCAGCGCATCCGCCGACGGGATCGGCCGGGGCGAAGGCGTCGCGGTGATCGTGCTGCGGCGACTGGCCGACGCGCTAGCCGAGCGGTTGCCCGTCTACGCGGTGATCAAGGGCAGCGCGGTCAACAGCGACGGCCGCAGCAACGGCATCACCGCGCCGAACCGCTGGGCGCAGCAACAGCTCGCCGCCGCGGCGTACCGCGCCGCCGGCATCGTCCCGGCGCAGATCAGCTTCCTGGAAGCGCACGGCACCGGCACCCTGTTGGGCGACATGATCGAGGCGCGAGCACTCGCCCACACCCACCGCCGCGGACGGGAAAAGCCTTGCGCGATCGGCTCGATCAAGGGCAACCTCGGCCACACCGAAGGCGCCGCGGGTATCGCCGGCCTGATCAAGGTGGTGCTCAGCCTGCACCACCGGGTGGTCCCGCCCACCCGATTCGCCGACGACGAGAACGCACAGCTGAAGCTGCACGACGGTGGCCTGCGGTTGCTTGCCGAGCCGATGGAGCTGCCGGACGAGGTCGTCTACGCCGGGGTCTCCAGCTTCGGCATCGGCGGCACCAACAGTCACGTGGTGCTCGCCACTGCCGTCCCGGAAGACGCCGCGCCGGCCGCCGCCGGAGGTGGTGTGCTGACGCTGTCGGCCGATTCGTTGGAAGGGCTGCAGCGCAACGCTGTTCGGCTTGCTGATGACCTCGAGAACAGCACTGTGCCGCTCGCGCAGCTGTGCTGGTCGAGCAACAGGATCAAGGCCATGGGCAAGATGCGCATGGGGATGGTCGCCGACGACCGCGCTTCAGCGGTCGCGTCGCTGCGCGGTGCGGACTTCGACACCGGCACCGCGGGCGGCATGTCGGCGGGCTGGCTGTTCAGCGGTCAAGGAACCCAATATCCGGGTATGCACACGGCTTTCGCCGCAGCCGGCGCGGCCTTCCGCGACGCGTTCGAGCGAGTCGAGACGACGATGCTGCCTTATCTCGGCCTGCGTCTCGGGGAGGTGATGGACGACGACCGCATCCACCGCACCGAATTCGCCCAGCCTGCGATATTCGCCGTGCAGTACGCGCAGGCGCAGGCGCTCCTCCAGGCCGGGGCCCAGCCCGCCTGGCTGCTCGGCCACAGCATCGGTGAATTCGCTGCCGCCGCCGTCGCCGAGGTCATCAGCCTGGACGACGCGTGCCGGCTGGTGGTGGCACGCGGACAACTGATGCAGCAACTGTCCGACGGTGGCGCCATGTTGGCGGTGCGCGCACCGATCAGCGAAATGCCCGACCTGCCAGTCGATCTCGCCGCAGTGAACGGAACCGGAGAGTTCGTGCTGTCCGGGGCACGCGGCGACATCGAGCGGGCGGCGACGATCCTGACCGGGTCGGGTGTCGAGGTGCGCCGGCTCAACGTGTCGCACGCTTTTCACTCGGGGCTGATGGAACCGATGCTCGCGCAGTTCGCGGCGGTCGCCGCGCAATGCTCCTACCAGTCACCGGCAGTCCCGATCTTCTCCACCCGGCACGGCAGAGAGCTCGGGGACGACGAACCCATGGACGCCGACTACTGGACGGCGCACATCCGCGCCACCGTCCGGTTCGCCGATGCGGTGACCGACGCACTGGGAGCCCAACCCACACACCTCGTCGAGTTCGGATCCAAGCCGACGCTGGGCCCCATGATCACCCGGTCGCATCCTGATGCGCCGCCCACGCTGAGCGTCGCCAACGGCATCACCGAAGCCGTCGTCGCGCTCTACCGCGACGGGCTGAATCCCGAATGGAGCGCGCTGTATCCCCCGCAGGCCAGGTTCACGCACCGACTCAGCGGCTACGAATTCACCCGCAAGCGCTTCACCATCACCGAGCAAGCCGGCCCACCCGGCATCGCCACGCCCAGCACCGGCAAGGAGTCCACGATGGACAACCTCATCGCCCTGTTCCGCGAGCAAGCCGCGGTGCTGGCCGCCTGCCAGGGAGCCGAACTGCCGGCCGGACAGCCCGAATCGGAGGCAGCGGCCGACGTGGCGGATCTCGTGCGCGCCGAGATCGCCCGCCTCAGTGGGTTCCCCGTCCAGCAACTGCGCCCGGGCCGGGCCATCGTCGGGGACCTGGGCTTCGACTCCATCATGGTGACCAACCTGATCAGCGGCCTGCAGCGCCAACTCCCCAGCGCGACAGTCGATCTGGCGGCGTTCGGGCCTCAGACGACAGTCGGCGACGTGATCGTCATGGCCGGGGGACAGGGATCGACTTTGGGGGCGGTGGATGCGCCGCAGCCTGCCGTCACCCCACAGTTCCGCATCGGCGATTTCGAGGAGGTCAAAGCGCTGGCCGACCGGATCGCGCAGGTCGAAGCGGCCGGCATCGACAATCCCTACTTCGTGGTCAACGACGGCGTCACCACTGGTACGTCGTTCATCAATGGCGTTGAGGTGGTCAACTTTTCGAGCTTCAACTACCTGGGCATGTCCGGTCACCCGCGGGTGGCCGAGGCCATGGCGGACGCGGTGCGCCGCTGGGGCAGCTCCTGCTCGGCGTCGCGGCTGCTGTCCGGTGAGAAGCCGATCCACCGCGACCTCGAGCAGGAGTTGGCGAATCTCCTTGGCACGCAGGATGCTTTGGCACTGGTCAACGGCCACGCCACCAACGTCACCGTGATCGGGCACCTGCTCGGCGAGAGCGACCTCGTCATCCACGACAGCCTCGCGCACGACAGTATCGTGCAGGGCTGCAAGCTATCCGGGGCCACCCGTCGACCCTTCCCGCACAACGATCCCGCCGCGCTCGACGAACTGCTGGGCAACATCCGCCACCAATATCGCCGGGTGCTGATCGTCATCGAAGGCATCTACAGCCAAGACGGCGACATCGCCGACCTGCCCGCCTTCATCGACGTCAAGAACAAGCATCGGGCGCTGCTGATGATCGACGAGGCACACAGCATCGGTGTGATCGGCGCGACGGGCGGCGGCATCGGCGAGCACTTCGGCGTCGACCGGGACGACGTCGAATTGTGGAGCGGCACCATGTCGAAGGCGCTGGCCGGCTGCGGTGGCTACGTCGCCGGCAGCCGGGAGCTGATCGAATTCCTGAAGTACACGACGCCGGGCTTCATCTTCAGCGGCGGCCTGCCGCCTGCCATCGCGGCGGCGGCGCTGGCCGCGATCAGGGTGATGCGCAGCGAGCCCAGCCATCTGCGGCGGCTGCACGAGCTGTCGGCGCTCTTCCTGCGCCTGGCCCGCGCGGCGGGTCTGGACACCGGCGACAGCGAGGGCACCCCGATCGTCCCGTGCATCGTCGGCAGTTCGCTGACGGCGCTGCAGTTGTCGAATGCGTTGCTCAAGCGCGGCATCAACGTCAACCCGATCCTGTATCCGGCCGTGCCGGAGGACCAGGCGCGGCTGCGGTTCTTCATCACCAGCTGCCACACCGAAGAGCAGATCCGGTATGCGATCGCGGCGCTCACCGAGGAGCTGGCGATCATTCCGTGCGGAACCTGATCCCGGCCGCCCGCAGCTCCAGGGCCGCCAGTCCCCGCATCACGACGGGATCTTCGTAGCGCCACCCGCCGACCGGGTCCGCACTGACCGCGGCCAGTTTCGCCGGGGAACGATTGGCCAGCGCGCGCAGCGCCAGCAGCTGCTGACCCGCGGCGGTGCCGGCCAGCGCTGTCACGATCCACTTGCGCCGGAAGAAGCGGACGCGCAGGTACAGCCACGGCATCGTGACCGCCAGGATGGGCGGCAACGCGACCGCCAACGCCAACACCCAGGCCAGCCAGCTCGCGGTGGTGTCCAGGTTGTGCCCGGCGCCCGCGATGTCCAGCGCCGCCTCGCTGGCCGCGTTGAGCGGCTGGCTCAGCGCGTCACCCAACAACGGAACGTTGTGTGCGCTGTGCCCGGCCGAGGCCAGGTTTCCGGCGACCCCTTTCGAACCGGCCTCCACTTGCCGTCCCGCCTCGGCGATCGTCGCGATGGCCTCGTGGACGGCGAAACCGACGAGCACCCAGATCACCGTCCACACCGAAACGATGATGTCGCTCATCAGTTGACCGAACAGACGGACGGGCCGGGTCGAGTAAGGCAGATAGCGGGTCATGACACCGATACCAGCACAGCCGGCAGCAGAATGGGATTGTCTTTTCCCGCGGCGGCGCCCGATAGGCTGACCCGATGCGACCCGCATTGTCCGATTACCAGCATCTGGCCAGCGGCAAGGTGCGTGAGATCTACCGCGTCGACGACGACCATCTGCTGCTGGTCGCCACCGACCGGATCTCGGCGTACGACTACATCCTGGACAGCACCATCCCGGACAAGGGCCGCATCCTGACCGCGATGAGCGTGTTCTTCTTCGGTCTGGTGACGGAACTCGACGGGGTGCCCAACCACCTGGCCGGACCGCCGGACGATCCGCGCATCCCCGACGAGGTGCTGGGCCGCGCGCTGGTGGTGCGCCGGCTGGAGATGCTCCCGGTGGAATGCGTGGCCCGCGGCTACCTGACCGGCTCAGGGTTGTTGGACTACCAGGCCACCGGGAAGGTCTGCGGCATTCCGCTGCCGCCCGGGTTGGTGGAGGCCAGCAAGTTCAGCACGCCGTTGTTCACGCCGGCGACCAAGGCCGCGCTGGGTGACCACGACGAGAACATCGACTTTGACCGGGTGATCGAGCTGGTCGGCGATGTGCGCGCCGAGGAGTTGCGCGACCGCACCCTGCAGATCTACGGGCAGGCCGCCGACCACGCGCTGAGCCGGGGAATCATCATCGCGGACACCAAATTCGAGTTCGGCACCGATCCCCAGGGCAACCTGGTGTTGGCCGACGAGATCTTCACGCCGGATTCGTCGCGCTACTGGCCGGCCGCCGACTACCGCCCGGGTGTGGTGCAAACCGCGTTCGACAAGCAGTTCGTCCGCAACTGGCTCACCAGCGCCGAATCGGGCTGGGACCGGCACGGTACCGAGCCGCCGCCACCCCTGCCCGACGACATCGTCGACGCCACTCGCGGTCGTTACATTGAGGCATACGAACGGATTTCGGGTCTGCGGTTCGGCGACTGGATCGGTCCCGGCGCATGACGCAACGGCTCTCGCCGCCGGTCGCCAAACGTTTGGACACCCGTCGCGAACATCACGGTGACGTCTTCGTCGACCCCTACGAATGGCTGCGCGACAAGGAAAGCCCCGAAGTCCTCGCCTACCTCGAGGCCGAGAACGCCTACGTCGACGCACAGACCGCCGATCTGGATCCGTTGCGGCAGAAGATCTTCGAGGAGATCAAGGCGCGCACCAAGGAAACCGACCTGTCCGTGCCGACCCGTCGCGGCGACTGGTGGTACTACGCGCGGACCTTCGAAGGCAAGCAGTACGGCGTCCACTGCCGTTGTCCGGTCACCGATCCCGACGACTGGACCCCGCCGCAGTTCGACGAACACACCGATATTCCCGGCGAGCAGGTGCTGCTCGACGAGAACGTGGAAGCCGACGGTCATGACTTCTTCGCGCTGGGTGCGGCCAGCGTCAGCCTGGACGCCGAACTGCTGGCCTACTCCGTCGATGTCGTCGGCGACGAACGGTACACGTTGCGGTTCAAGAACTTACGCACCGGTGAGGTCTATCCCGACGAAATCCCGGGCATCGGCGCCGGCGCGACCTGGGCGACCGACAATCGCACCGTCTACTACAGCACGGTCGACGAGGCGTGGCGCCCGGATACGGTGTGGCGCTACCGACTCGGCGCGGGGGAGCCGTCCGAGCGGGTCTATCACGAACCCGACGAACGGTTCTGGCTGGGGGTCGGGCGCACCCGCAGCAACGCCTATGTGCTGATCGGGGCGGGTTCGTCGGTCACCTCCGAGGTGCGCTACGCCGACGCGGCCGATTCCCACGCGGAGTTCACCGTCGTGTTGCCCCGCCGCGAGGGTGTCGAGTACTCGGTCGAGCACGCGGTGGTCGGCGGCGAACAGCGGTTCCTGATCCTGCACAACGACGGTGCGGTCAACTTCACCCTGGTCGACGCCCCGGTGGACGATCCGAGCCGGCAACGCACCCTGATCGCGCACCGCGACGACGTCCGGTTGGACGGCGTGGACGCCTTCGCCAATCAACTGGTGGTCAGTTACCGGCGCGAAGCACTGCCGCGAATTCAGTTGTGGCCGTTGCAAGCCGGCGGCGATTACGGGGAGCCCGAGGAGATCGCCTTCGATTCCGAGCTGATGTCTTCGGGGTTGGGCGCCAATCCGAACTGGGACTCACCGAAGCTGCGGGTCGGGGCCGGGTCCTTCGTGACGCCGGTGCGCATCTACGACATGGACCTGGTCACCGGGGAACGCGCCCTGCTGCGGGAACAGCCGGTGCTCGGCGGATACCGTCGCGAGGACTATGTGGAACGGCGGGACTGGGCGGTCGCCGACGACGGCGCCCGCGTCCCGATCTCCATCGTGCACAAGGCTGGTATCGAATTCCCGGCACCGGCAATGGTTTACGGCTACGGCGCGTATGAGTTGTGTGAGGATCCGCGGTTCTCCATCGCCAGACTGTCGCTGCTGGATCGCGGAATGGTGTTCGTGGTCGCCCATGTGCGCGGCGGCGGCGAGATGGGCCGGCTGTGGTACGAGCACGGCAAGCTGTTGCAGAAGAAGAACACCTTTACCGACTTCATCGCGGTCGCAACGCATCTGGTGGACTCCGGACTGACCCGCCCGCAGCAGCTGGTGGCCCTCGGCGGCAGCGCGGGTGGACTGCTGATGGGAGCGGTGGTCAACATGGCGCCGGACCTGTTCGCCGGGATACTGGCGCAGGTGCCTTTCGTCGACCCGTTGACCACGATCCTGGATCCCTCGCTGCCGCTGACCGTGACCGAGTGGGACGAGTGGGGAAATCCCCTGGACGACGGTGACGTGTACGCGTACATGAAGTCCTACTCGCCGTATGAGAACGTGGCCGAACGGCCCTATCCGGCCATCCTGGCGATGACGTCGCTGAACGACACCCGGGTGTACTACGTGGAGCCGGCCAAGTGGGTCGCGGCGCTGCGGCACAGCAACACTGACGGAAAGCCGGTGCTGTTGAAGACGCAGATGAAGGCCGGCCACGGCGGGATCAGCGGTCGCTACGAGCGATGGAAGGAAACCGCGTTCCAGTACGCCTGGCTGCTGTCGACCGCCGGTGGTTAGCCGGCTGGGCGTTTGGGCAGGAATGACGCGGGGATCAGGGTCGTGATCAACAGGACTGCCGCGATCGTCAATACCACTGTGTAACAACGCGAAAGATCCTGCAGCAGATGGCTGGCGAAATCGGCATCGAGGGTCCGCGGGGGTATGGCGTTGGGATCGACGGGAACCTGGCGCCGTACGGCCTCCTGACGGAGCCGCACGAGTTCGTTTGCCGCGGTGATGTTTTGGCTGCGGTTGAACTGGCTGGTGAGGACCATCGACATCAGCGCCGTCCCGATCGAACCGCCCACCTGAAGGTTGACGCTGATCAACGTCGACCCGCGGGCGATCTCGTGCGGAGCCAGCGCCTGCACCGAAGCCCCCGACAGCGGCATCATGGTGCAACCCGTTCCCATGCCCATGACGACCAGGGCTGCCACCATCAGCGGCAGTTAGGCGGACTGCCGGGCGACAGCGAGGGTGAAGATGCTGAGCCCCACCGCGATCAGTGAGATGCCGAACAGGACGCTCTTGCCGGGACCTTTGCGGTCCATGAAGATCCCGGCCCACGGCATGGTCAGCATCGCACCGATGCCCTGCGGGATCAGGTGCAGGCCGGATTGCATCGGCGTCAGGTGCATGACCTGCTGCAGATAGCTGGGGAGCAGCAGCATGGAGCCGAAGAAGGCGACCGCGAACAGAAAGCCGGTGATGTTTGCGTTGGTGACCACCGGATTCTTGAACAGCCGCAGGTCCACGAGCGGGTGATCGGCGCGGAACCAGGCGTGGAACAGGAACGCGACGATCAGGATCAGGCCGATGGTCACCGGTATCAACACGTGCCGGTCGGCCACGCTGCCGCGTCCGGGAATGGAGGAGACCCCGAACAGGAAGGTGGCCAGACCGGGGGAGAGCAGCAGAGCTCCGACCGCGTCAAACGTCTCCGAGGGCGCCGGATCGTCCCGCGGAAACACGTACGCGGCAAGGACGAACGCGCACAACCCGATCGGCAGATTGATCAGGAAAATCCAGGGCCAGCTGAAGGCGCCGATCAGCCAGCCTCCGACGATCGGACCGCCGATCGGGCCCAGCAACATAGGAATGCCCAGCACCGACATAAGCCGGCCCAACCGCTTCGGGCCCGCCACGCGGGTCAGGATCATGAACCCCAGCGGCATCAGCATTCCGCCGCACATGCCCTGTACCGCACGAAACACATTGAGCAGCAGAATGTTCGGCGCGATTGCGCACAACAGGGAGCCCACCATGAACGCCAGCACCGAACCCATCCACAGGCGTTTGGTGCCGAAGCGGTCGGCGGCCCAGCCGGCTATCGGGATGACGGTGGCCAGCGCCAGCGTGTAGCCGGTCATGGTCCAGCCGACCACGGCCTGCGTCGACTCGAACTCGGCGATGAAGGTGCGTTGCGCGACGCTGACGACGGTGCTGTCCAGGCCCATCATCATCGAGGCGAGAATGCAGACGCCGGCTATCCGCAGGGTCGCTGCGTCCAGCTTGTCGGGGTAGTCGACGGTCTCGACGGGTGTGGCAACTGCCTCGTCCATGGCGTTGCTGAGCATATCTAATCGATCGGGCCTGCCCCGACGCGTCGTCCGTTTCGGGCGCGATAGACGCCTGCCGGCAGCGTGTCCTTCACCGTCTCGACATCTGACCTCGGCAAACTACAAGCGTGTCTGGAAAATTGATCGTCTCGGTCTCGGGGATCGGCGAACACACCCTGGACGACGTGCAGGACTTCTGCGCGGAGATGGATGCCCGCTCCGTCCCTGTCTCGTTTCTGGTGGCACCCCGCCTTGGTGAGCAATACCGCTTGGACCGCGACCCCCACACCGTCGACTGGCTGACCGCGCGCCGCACGAACGGAGACGCCCTGGTCCTGCACGGTTACGACGAATCGGCGACCAAGAGGAGGCGCGGGGAGTTCGCCACCCTGCACGCCCACGAGGCCAACCTGCGGCTCAAGGGCGCCGACCGGGTGCTCGAGCATCTGGGGCTACGCACCCGACTGTTCGCCGCGCCGGGTTGGCTGGTCTCGCCGGGAGTCGTCAAAGCCTTGCCGGCCAACGGTTTCCGGCTCCTCGCTGATGCCTACGGGGTGACCGATCTGGTGCGGCACAGTACCGTGCGGGCGCGGGTGCTCGGGATCGGCGAAGGTTACCTGGCCGAGCCGTGGTGGTGCCGGATGGTCGTGATCTCGGCCGAGCGGACCGCCCGGCGCGGCGGGGTGGTCCGGATCGCGGTCGCGGCGCGGCACCTGCGTAAGCCCGGGCCGCGGCAGGCCATGCTGGACGCCGTCGACCTGGCCCTGATGCAGCAGTGCACGCCGATGGTCTATACCTGGCAGGCCGACAAGGCGGTTCTGGACGCCGCTTAGCGCTCGTTGAGGGCCGCCGTGCGGGTGGCACTAACCTGTACCGACATGAGCGATGCGAGTCCCGTCCCGGACGGGTTCGAAGCCGACGCGATCATCGTGGGAGCCGGACTGGCCGGGCTGGTTGCCGCCTGCGAGCTGGTCGACCGCGGGTTGCGGGTGCTCATCGTGGACCAGGAGAACAGCGCCAACGTCGGCGGGCAGGCGTTCTGGTCGTTCGGCGGCCTGTTCTTCGTCGACAGTCCCGAGCAGCGCCGGCTCGGGATCCGCGACAGTCACGAACTGGCCCTGCAGGACTGGTTGGGCACGGCCGCCTTCGATCGGCCCGAGGACTACTGGCCCGAGCAGTGGGCGCATGCCTACGTCGATTTCGCGGCGGGAGAGAAACGCAGCTGGCTGCGGGCCCGCGGGCTGAAGCTCTTCCCACTGGTCGGCTGGGCCGAGCGGGGCGGTTACGACGCTCAGGGACACGGCAATTCGGTGCCGCGCTTTCACATCACCTGGGGCACCGGGCCCGCGCTGGTCGAGATCTTCGCCCGGCAACTGCGCAACCGGCCCAATGTACGGTTCGTCCACCGCCACCAGGTCGACCGGCTGATCGTGGAGCGGGAGGCGGTGACCGGCGTGCGGGGCACCGTGCTGGAGCCCTCCGACGAGCCGCGCGGCGTGCCGTCGTCGCGGAAGGCTGTGGGCAAGTTCGAGTTTCGGGCCTCGGCGGTGATCGTCACCAGCGGCGGCATCGGCGCCAACCACGACCTGGTGCGCAAGAACTGGCCGCGGCGCATGGGCCGCGCGCCCAAGCAGCTACTCAGCGGGGTGCCGGCCCACGTCGACGGCAGGATGATCGGCATCGCCCAGAAAGCCGGCGCGCGGGTGATCAACCCCGACCGGATGTGGCACTACACCGAGGGCATCACCAACTACGACCCGATCTGGCCGCGGCACGGCATCCGGATCATCCCCGGCCCGTCGTCGTTGTGGCTGGACGGCGCGGGCAACCGGTTGCCGGTCCCGCTGTATCCCGGGTTCGACACGTTGGGGACCCTGGAGTACATCGCTCAGACGGGCTACGACTACACGTGGTTCGTGTTGAACGCCAAGATCATCGAGAAGGAATTCGCGCTGTCCGGGCAGGAACAGAATCCCGACCTGACCGGGCAGAGCGTTCGGCAGTTGGTGCGCTCCCGTGCCCGATCCGGTCCACCCGGGCCGGTGCAGGCGTTCGTCGACCGGGGAGTGGACTTCGTCAGCGCGGACTCGTTGCGCGACTTGGTCGATGCCATGAACGAGTTGCCCGACGTGCAGCCGCTGGACTACGACACCGTCGAGGCTGCCGTCACATCCCGGGACCGCGAGGTGGCCAACAAGTTCACCAAGGACGGACAGATCACCGCGATCCGCGCGGCCCGTACCTATCTGGGCGACCGACTGGGACGGGTGGTGGCGCCGCACCGCCTGGTCGACCCGAAGGCCGGGCCGCTGATCGCGGTCAAACTGCACATCCTGACTCGAAAGACGTTGGGCGGCATCGAAACCGACCTGGATTCACGGGTGTTGAAGTCGGACGGTACCCCGGTCACCGGTCTGTATGCGGCCGGAGAGGTCGCGGGTTTCGGCGGCGGAGGTGTGCACGGTTACCGGGCCCTGGAGGGGACGTTCCTGGGCGGCTGCATCTTTTCGGGTCGGGCCGCCGGGCGCGGCGCCGCCTCCGACATCACCTGAGTTGCTCGGCACTAAAAGGTGACCGCCCTCGGCGCTAGAAGGTGACCGCGTCCTCCTCGGGGAGTACCTGAAAGTCGGTGCTGGTCATCTCGGTCAGCCGGCCGTAGTAGATGCCGCGCGCGTCGGGCGCCACGATGCCCTGGTGGATCGGCACCGCCCGCGCGGGGTTCACCGCGCGCAGGTAGTCGACGGCCTCGGAGATCTTCATCCAGGGCGCCGCCGCGGGAGTGGCCAGCACGTCCACCGGCTCGTCCGGCACGAACAACGCGTCACCGGGATGCATCAGCCGGGCGGGGTGCTCGCCGTCGCCGACCAGATACGAAATGTTGTCTACCACAGGGATTTCCGGGTGGATGACGGCGTGACGCCCGCCGACCGCCCGGATGGTCAGCTGCCCAACCGAAAGCTCGTCGCCGACGTGCACCGCGCGGCACGGCTCGCCCAGCTGCGCAGTGGTCTGCGGGTCGGCGTACAGCGCGGCGTCCGGGTTGCCGTCCAGCAACGCCGGCAGCCGGGACACGTCGACGTGGTCGGGGTGCTGATGCGTGATGACGATGGCGGACAAGCCGGTGATGCCCTCGAATCCGTGCGCGAAGCTGCCGGGATCGAAAAGCAGCTTGGTTGGACCGAACTCGGCGAGTAGGCAGGAATGCCCGAAATGGGTCAGTTGCATGTTTACGATTGTGCCTTGATGGGGGCGGTGCAGCTGAGGATGTTTCTGGCGACGATGATGGTCGCCGGCACCCTGGTCCTCGCCGTGGCGACGGTGATCGTAGCGACGCCCGCGCACGCCGATCCGCAAACGTGTCCGCCGATCTGCGATCAAATCCCGGCGACGGCCTGGATTCAGCACCCGTCGGTGCCGCTCGACGCCGTGTACCGGTGGCCGGCCTTGGCGGGCGTGGCCGTGCCCATGACCGGCGGTGCCCCGACACCCCAATTCAGGTTCGAGCAGGTCTGCAACACCCCAGCCTTCCCGCGGGACAGCCGCGACTCCGCGGTCTCGTCCCGCGCGCTGGTGACTCATTCCGACGGCCAGTGGCAACTGCAGGCGCTGATCCTGCACTGGCGCGGCGACACAGCTCGGGGCGGCGCCGTCGCGGCGTCGGTGTACGGCACCGCGGTCGCCGCGCTGCGCGGCTGTCAGCTCGGCGCCCCCGCCCAGTCGCCGTCGGTCACCGACGACGAGCCGACGCGTATGGCGGCGGTGATCAGCGGACCGGTCGTCATGCACACCTATCTGGTGGCGCACGCGGCCAGCAGCACGATCAGCGAGCTCACATTGTGGACGACGGGGTCCCCGGAGGTGCCGTGGCCGGTGCTCTCCGACGCCGCGGTCCTGGACGCCATCACCGCCCCGTTGTGCGAGGCCTACCTCGGCTCCTGCCCGTGAACACTGAAATGTTCTCTGCTGCTGCGGCTTTCCGGTAGGTTCGGCGAATGGTCACCGTCGACGTGCTGTACAGCGCGGCCATCCATCCGTGGCCGGAGCTGCGGGACAAGGTACTGCGCGCCGAAGCTGAGGGGTTCGGCACGGCGTGGGTGTTCGACCACCTGTCCGGTGCGATGCTCTCGGGAACCCGGATGCTGGAGTGCTTCACACTGGCCGGTGCGCTGGCCGCGGCCACCTCGTCGATCCGGATCGGCACCCTGGTGGTGAACGCGGCCAACCGGCCGGCCGGAGTCACGGTCGCGGCGGCCGCTTCGGCGCAGGAGATCAGCGGCGGGCGCTTCGTGTTCGGCCTCGGGGCCGGCGCCGCGCCGAGCAGTCCGTGGTCGCGGGAGCACCAACTCCTCGGCATCCCGTTGGCCGACTCGATGCCGCTGCGTCATCAGCGTCTGATCGAGGTGCTGGACCTGTGCGACGCCCAGTGGAACCCCGCCAGGGAAGCGACCTGGGCCGGTTTTCCGTTGCCGACGCCCAGGCCGCCGGTATTGCTCGGGGTCAACAGCATTGCGCTGGCCGAAATCGCCGGTGCCCGGTGCGACGCGTTGAACGTAAACCTCGAGCATCCCCGCATCGCCAAGTTCTTCCAGGCGGCCCGGACCGCGCGCGCCAGATCGTCCCGATCCGCAGACCCGCTGACGCTCAACGCCTGGACCGCGCTGTCCGAAGCCGCCCTGGACCCCGCCGGCGAAGCGCACCGACGGATCACCGACCTCGGCGGCGACGGACTGATTCTGGTCGCCTGACCACACCCCGCCGATCGCCGGTAGAGTTGGCTCCGGCCTGCCGCCTGGACTGTTGTCTGCCGGGTGGACCCACTTTCGACAGGAGGAGCGCGTGGCCCGGGTGGTCGTGCACGTGATGCCCAAAGCGGAGATTCTGGACCCGCAGGGTCAGGCGATCGTCGGCGCGCTGGGGCGCCTCGGACATCCGGGGATCTCAGATGTGCGGCAGGGCAAGCGGTTTGAGTTGGAGGTCGACGACTCCGTCGACGACTCCGTGCTTGCCGAGATCGCGGAATCGCTACTGGCGAACACCGTGATCGAGGACTGGACGATCAGCCGGGACCCGCGGTGACGGCCCGTATCGGCGTCATCACCTTTCCAGGCACCCTCGACGACGTAGATGCCGCCCGCGCGGCGCGACTGGCCGGAGCCGAGGCCGTCAACCTCTGGCACGCCGACGCCGACCTCAAAGCGGTCGACGCCGTGGTGGTGCCCGGCGGTTTCTCCTACGGCGACTACCTGCGCGCGGGGGCGATCGCCCGGTTCGCGCCGGTGATGGGCGAAGTGGTCGCCGCGGCCGGTCGCGGCATGCCGGTACTGGGAATCTGCAACGGTTTCCAGGTGCTGTGTGAGGCCGGGCTGCTGCCCGGCGCCCTGACCCGCAACGCCGGCCTGCACTTCATCTGCCGCGACGTGTGGCTGCGCGTGTCCTCGACGTCGACGGCGTGGACGTCTCGTTTCGAGTCCGACGCGGACGTGCTGATCCCGCTGAAGTCCGGTGAGGGCCGCTACGTGGCGCCGAAAGAAACCATCGACGAGCTGGAAGGCGAGGGCCGGGTGGTGTTCCGCTACCGGGACAACCTCAACGGCTCTCTCAACGACATCGCCGGTATCAGCTCGGCCAACGGCCGCGTCGTCGGACTGATGCCGCACCCCGAACACGCCACCGAAGCGCTGACCGGCCCTTCCGACGACGGCCTGGGCCTGTTCTACTCGGCGCTCGACGCGGTGCTGACCGCCTGAGACTCAGGCCGACAGGCTCACGTAAGACCCTGCGGCCGTGCGCAATTCGTCGAAGGAGGCGCTGATCGCGTCGGTCGCGTCGTGCGGGTCGGCGAATGTCCGGTCGTCGGTGAGTACCGCGACGCCGAGCTGGTCGGCGTAACTCCAGACGGTGATGTTGACGGGTGCGCCCGGTGACAGCACGCCTGTGGAGTAGATCTCGGTGACCGGCGCGCCGCCGAAGTGGCCACGCCGACGCGGTCCGATGACGCTGGACACCGCGACGTTCATGATCTTGTTGGGCGCGTCGCGCCGGCCCAGCCACCGGAACATCGCCGGGGCGACGGCGGCCGGCAGGTAGTTCATCAGTCGCCCGTACAGCCTGGGGCCGAGGAGTTCGTGATCTTCCTTGGCCACCCGGGTGGCCAACGCCACCAACCGCACCCGTTCCATCGGGTCGGCGACGTGAACCGGCAGTGACACCGACAGACCGCTGATCTCGTTGCCGCTGACGCGGTCTGACTTGTCGGTGGCCGTCGGGACCGACGCGATGATCGGACGATCGGCGATCCCGTCGTAGTCGAGCAGCAGCGTCCGTAGGCCTCCGGCGGCGGTGGCCAGGATCAGGTCGTTGATGGTGACACCCAAGTCGGCTGCGGTCGCCTTGACATCGGCCAACGGCAGTGCGGCGCTGGCGAATCGGCGCTGCGGCGACACGACGTGGTTGAGGAAGGTGGGCGGAGCGTCGAACCCGGCGGCCAGATCGGGATGGCTGCCGCGCTCGCGGGCGCGGCGGCGCACCCGGGCCATCCCCAACGCGGCGTCCTTGACCAGACCCGGCAGTTCGGCGATCTGCCGCACATGGTCACGCATCGCCTGGCGCACCAGCGGTGCGAACGTCGTTGTGCCGCTGCCTTCTTCGCCCGCGACGAGGGTCATCTCGGTCAGATCCATGGCGCGCGCCAGCAGGTTCGCCGAAGCGACGCCGTCGGCCAGCGAGTGGTGCACCTTGCCGATCACGGCGTACCGGCCGTCGGCCAGTCCTTCGGCGAAGTGGAACTCCCACAGGGGTCGGCTACGGTCCAGCGGCGTGGACGCGATCTCGCCGATCACCCGATCCAGTTCGCGGCGTCCACCCGGTGCCGGGATCTGCACCCGCCGTAGGTGGTAGTCCAGATCGACGGCGCAGTTCTCTTGCCACATCGGGTGATTGAGCCGCCACGGCACCTCGACCAGCCGGTAGCGCAGGGGCTCCAGCTGGTGCAGTTTGCGCTGCAGATGCCGCCGGAAGACGTCGAATCCGAACGTCCCGTCGAAGCCCGACGCGTCGATGACGGTCACCTTCAAGGTGTGCGTGTGCAGATTGGGCGTCTCGCTGTAGAGCAGCATCGCGTCCATGCCGTTGAGCCTTCGCACGTCACGGCCTCCGATCAGCCCAGGATGGGCAGCCGGCGCTGGCCGGCCAAGCGATCCAACGCTTCCTGCATCACCGCACGGACATGGGCGTCGACCTCGGCGACATCGGGATCCTCACCGAACTCGGCGAGGATGTCGATGGGCTCGAGCACCTCGGTGACCACCTTGGCGGGCAGCGGCACGTTCGGCGGGAAGAACACGCTCAGGCCGAACGGAAAACCGAAGCTGACCGGCAGGATGTCTGACCTGAACCTGTTCAGGCCCAGGCGGCGGGCCAGCCAGTTGCCGCGGGTCAGGAACAGTTGGGTCTCCTGAGCGCCGATCGACACCGTCGGAACGATCGGCACCCCGGCCTCGATGGCCGTCCGGACGTAGCCGGTGCGTCCGTTGAAGTCGATGGTGTTCGCGCTGAACGTGGGCCGGTACGAGTCGTAGTCGCCGCCGGGAAAAACCAACACCAGCGCGCCGGAGTGCAGCGCTTCGGCGGCGTTCTCCCGGCTTGCCTCGATCACCCCGAGTCGGCGCAGCCAGCCGTCGATGGGTCCCATGAACAGGCCGTAGTGGCCCAGGGTGTAGACCGGCCGGTCGTAGCCGAAAGCGTCGTAGTAGGCCGGGGAGAAGATGAACACGTCCGGGGTGAACATGCCACCGGAGTGGTTGGACACCACCAACGCACCGCCGGCCGGCGGGATGTTGTCGAGGTTCCGCACCTCCGCGCGATGCCAGACTTTCATCGCGGGCGCGACGGCATCGATGACCTGCTTGGTGAACGCGGGATCCCACTTGGCGATCTCGCGGTGGTCAGGGGTGTTGCTGGCGGCGCCCATGAATGTTCTCCGATTGCGTTTGATATCCGGCCTGTGATGGGAATTACCCCTTTAGACCTCTCTACGTCCGTAGAGAACATGCTACTCTCAAATTAAGAGAATGTCATTATCACCGGATGTGGCATACCGCACATATGGCGAGGTCAGGGGAGAGAATGCCCGAGAAAGTTCTGGTCACCGGAGGATTCGGACTCGTCGGTTCGCAGACCGTACGACGGCTGGCCGCGGACGGCCATCAAGTGGTCGCCACCGACATCGGCACCTCCGCCCAGCGCAAAGCCGCCAGGGCACTGCCGGCGGGCGTCAAGGCGCGCTGGGCCAACCTGACCGACCCGGACGCCGTGGCGACTTTGGTCCCAGAGGTCGAACCGACGGTGATCATCCATCTGGCCGCGGTCATCCCGCCGGTCATCTACGGCAAGCCTGACCTGGCGCGCCTGGTCAACGTCGACGCCACCGTCTCGCTGCTGCGCGCCGCCGAGTCGTGCCGGCGTCCACCCCGCTTCATCCAGGCGTCCAGCAACGCCGTGCACGGCGCCCGCAACCCGCACCGTCACCACGAACTGCTCACCGCTGAGAGCCCGGTGGATCCCTCGGATCTCTACGGCGCGCACAAAGCCGAGGCCGAGCAGCACGTCCGCCACTCCGGCCTGGACTGGGTGATCCTGCGACTCGGCGGCGTCATGAGCGTCGACCCCGGTGCGATGCCGTTCACCCTCGACGCGCTGTTCTTCGAAAGTGCGCTGCCGGCCGACGGGCGGATGCACAGCGTCGATGTCCGCGATGTCGCGGCCGCATTCGCCGCCGCGACCACTGCCGCACGGGATGCCGTGGTGGGCGAGATCCTGCTGGTTGCCGGCGACGACTCGCACAAGTTGCGGCAGGGCGAGGTCGGCGCCGCGCTCGCCGCCACCCGCGGTCTGAACGATGTGCTGCCGGTCGGCCGGCCCGGCAATCCCGACAGCGACGAGGACTGGTTCGTCACCGACTGGATGGACACCACCCAGGCTCAGCAGGCATTGGCATTTCAGCAGCACAGCTGGCCGGACATGCTGGCCGAGATGCGTGCGGCGACCGGTTGGCGTCGCCATCCGATGCGACTGGTGGCACCGCTGGCGCGGATGCTGCTGCGGCGACGTGCGGCGTACCGGGACGCGCCGGGCTGCTACGCCGACCCGTGGGGTGCGATAGGCCGCAAACTGGGCGAGCCGCGCGTGGACAAGGTGCTGATCGGCTGACCGTCAGCCGGCGTCGAGAAGCAACGGCGCGGTCGGCAGTTCGACGGCCGGGTCCAGCCTGCGGAAGAGGTCGATCGCGGCGCTGAGGGCGCGGTCGGCGAAGGCCGCGAAGTCGTCGAAGCTGACCTGCTCGCCGAACCAGCGGGATTGCTCGGCGGTGACGCCGATGCGCTGCGGATCCGACGATGCGTGCACGATCGCCGTGATGTCGCGGTTGTGCTCGTTCCAGCTGTCGGCGAACTGAGACAGGTGGGCGCGCTCGATGGCCGGGAAGAAGCACGCCGGTGTGACCCGGATCGTGCACACGTCGGCGTGCAGGGCCGGGATCTCGAGGTGGACGTGCAGGCGCCGGCTGTCGGAGAGGACGAAGAAGAACTCGCCGTCGTGCCGGCCCCGGAAGAAGCGCCGACCGCGGCTATACAGATAGCGTTCGATCAGGCTGGTGCTGAAGGGCTCGGCCGAAAGCGCAGTCATGGTAGCCATGCTGAGGCCGGCGGCTATGCGAATCCTTCTGCGACGGACAGCGATTGCCAAGAATCAGTTGAGAATTCGCTGAGCGACAGCGCCCAGCTCAGGCCGCCTTGATCGAGGGAATGATCTCACGCCCAACGACATCGAGATAATCGGACCGGACGACGTGCGGGATCGTGAAGAGGAACTGATCGATTCCGCAGCGTTGGTACTGCCCAATGCGCTCGACGCACCGTTCGGGGGACCCGACGATGAGTCCCGATTCGGGAATCGAAGCGAATTCCGCGCGGATCCGCGCTTCCTGCTCGACGGATTCGGTGGGTGCCAGCAACGCCGTCACCGACACCCGAAGCGTGCCGGGGTCACGCCCGGCCGACTCGCACGCCCGGTTCAGGAAGTCCCGGCGCCGGCTCACCTGCTCGGGTGACCACCACCGCACGTTGAGCCCCTGCGCCGAACGGGCGGCGATGGTTTGGACGCGGTCGCCTTCACCACCCACCCACAGCGGGGGATGGGGTTGCTGGACCGGCGGCGGATCACACACGGCACCGTCGAGTGTGTAGAACTGACCGGCGTAGCTGGGATTCGCCTCTGTCCACACCGCCCTGAGCACCTGCAGCGACTCCTCGAGTGCCGAGACCCGGTCGCGGACCGGCGGAAACGGGATGCCGTAGGCATTGAACTCGCGCTCGAACCAGCCCGCGCCCAGGCCCAGATCCAGGCGCCCGTCGGAGATGACGTCCAACGTGGCGGCCATCTTCGCCAGCACCGAAGGGTGGCGGTAGGAGTTGCACAGCACGCTGGTGCCCAGCCGCAGTCGAGTGGTGTCGCGAGCCAGCGCGCTCAGCGCCGTCCAGCACTCCAGCAAAGGCAGCGACGTGGGCTGCGCGCCGGAGTCGACACCGGCGGGTCCGTCGGCAATGCCGGCGTCCTTGACGTAGTCGTCGGGACTGATGGTCAGGAAGTGGTCGCACAACCACACCGAATCAAAGCCGTAGCGTTCCGCTTTCTGGGAGACGGCAACTATATCGGGGTACGCGCTCACCGCCAGGCCGTTGATCGTCAGAGCCAGGATGAGACCCACGCGAGTGTCGAAGAAACCGGCTCGGCTAGACGACGACATAGAACGAATCCCGGTAAGCCTCAAGGAGTCTCAGCCACAGCTCGCTGATGGTCGGGAAGCAGGGGACCGCATGCCACAACCGGTCGATGGACACTTCGCCGGCGACGGCGATGGTGGCCGCGTGCAGCAGTTCGGTGACACCCGGACCCACCAGGGTCACGCCCAGCACATGCCGGCTGTCCACGTCGACCACCATGCGGGCCCGACCGACATATCCGTCGGCGAAAAGCTTGGCGCCCGTGACGACATCGCCGATCTCGACATCGATGACCTTCGTGCGGCGGCCGGCCTGGGCGGCCTGCTCGGCGGTCAGTCCCACCGCCGCGGCTTCAGGATCGGTGAAGAACGCCTGCGGCACGGCGTGATGGTCCGCGGTGGTCGCGTGCGCGCCCCACGGTTCGGTGTCCAGCGGTCGTCCCGTGGCGCGCGCACCGATGGCGGCACCGGCGATGCGGGCCTGGTACTTGCCCTGATGGGTCAGCAGCGCGCGGTGGTTGACGTCGCCGGCCGCGTACAGCCACCCGTCTTCGATTCCCTTGACCCGGCAGGTGTCGTCGACATCCAGCCAACTGCCCGGCGTCAGCCCGACCGTCTCCAAGCCGATGTGATCGGTGAGCGGTTTTCGGCCGGTGGCAAAAAGTATCTCGTCGACTTCCAGGTCGGTGCCGTCGCTCAACGCCAGCGACACCGGGCAATAGGGATAGGCCCGGCGCAGCTCCTGCACCGATACGCCCATGCGTACATCCACGCCCGCGTCGGCGAGTCCGCGGCCGACGAGCTCACCGACAAACGGCTCCATCTGGGGCAACAGCTGTGATCCTCGGACCAGCAATGTGACCTGAGCGCCCAATCCCTGCCAGGCCGTTGCCATTTCGACGCCGACGCCCCCGGCGCCGACCACGGCGAGCCGGTTCGGGACCTCGCTGCTGTCGGTTGCTTCGCGGTTGGTCCACGGCCGGGCGTCGTACAGACCCGGCAGGTCGGGCAACGCCGGCCGGCTCCCGGTACAGACGACTACCGCATGCCGGACCGACAACGCCACCTCCTTGCCGCCGGGTGTGGTGACCACAACTCGTCGCGGACCATCCAGCCGTCCGTGTCCGCGGATCAGTGTGGCGCCGATGCCTTCCACCCACTCGACCTGTCCGGTGTCGTCCCAGTCGCTCACGTAGCGGTCGCGGCGGGCGAAGACACCTCCCGGATGGATGGGGCCGATGATCGCCTGGCGCGCACCGTCGAGGCGGCGGGCGTCGGAGACGGCGAGGACCGGACGCAGCAGCGCCTTGCTCGGCACACAGGCCCAGTAGGAGCACTCGCCACCCACGAGTTCGCGTTCGACCACTGCGACGCTCAAGCCCGCGGCCCGTGTCCGGTCGGCGACGTTCTGCCCGACGGGACCGGCGCCGAGCACTACGACGTCGAACTCCTGCTCCTCCGGCATGGCTGCACGGTCCTTTCGGCTCGGTTCTGTCAATGAAGCTACCCGGGCGGTGAGCGAGCTCGGCTACCTCGCGGCCGTGAGGCGCTCAGCCAGCTCGTGCAGGTCCGTCACCACGAGGTCCGGTTGTGGGAGCCCCGGAACGAGCAACGGCTGGTTGCCTGGGCGAACGACCAGCGCCGTGCTGAAGCCTACGTTTTGTGCTCCGAGAAGATCCCAGCCGTGAGCCGCCACCATCATGCACTCATCGGGCGCCACGTCGAGTTTCCGGCAGACATGCCGGTAGACGTCCGCCGCGGGCTTGAAGGCGCGGCACGGGTCGACGCTGAGCTGCCGCTCGAACAGACCGGCCAGCCCGGCGTTCTCCAGTGGCGTCGGCAGGCCAGGAACGTGCGGGGAATTGGTCAGGGTGACCAGTCGAAAGCCGTTGTTGCGCAGCAGGGCTAACGCGTCGGCGGCGTCGGCATGCGCCGGCAACATTCGCATCGCCGCGCTGACCCGGTTGACGTCATGCTGGGTCAGATCCACTTGGTGAATTTGGCCGAGCATGCGCAGCACGCCCTCACCGAGGGCGCCGAAATCGACATACCGCTCAGCCAGAGTCACTGTCATCGAATACATCACCAGTTGACCGAACCACTCGCGCAGCACTCGGCGATCGCCGAAGAGTTCACCGAAAACTGCTGCCGTCGAGTCGATATCAATCAATGTCTCGTTTACGTCGAAGACCAGAATCGAAGGCGACACAGCTACCGCGCAGCCCGCTTCGAAGGTGCGCCGATGTCGGGACGCAAGTACCCGACCAGGCACAGGCAGATCAGGATCATCGCTGCCATTGACCACTTGGGTGCGATGACTGCCGCCGCCGCGAATCCGCCGATCGTGACGAAAGATCTCATGTGCAACATTGTGCGCATCCGTCGCGACACATCCTCGGCGGCACAACGCTCGATGGCTTCCCGGCACAGCGCGAGATAGGTGACATCAACCAGTACGAACACCGCCGCATATACCGCCACGGGTGCCCCGGCCAGGCGGGATTCGGCAATCCATTCGGTGGTGAACGGGATCAACGACACCGAGAACAGGTGCGCGAAGTTCGACCAGACCAGCCTTGTTGTGGCTGCCTGGGCGTAATGGAACAGATGATGATGATTGACCCACACCACCGCCATGAACAAATAGCTGACTACGTAGCTCAAACCCGTTGGCCATAGCGGCAGCAGCGAACCGAACGAATCAGCTTTCGGCGGTTCCAATTTCAGCACCAGGATGGTGATGATCACCGCGAAGACACCATGGGAGAATTGCCGAACTCGTTCGGCGTCGGCGTTCGGGGTTACCATGCTCCGGGCTTCAGTTGCGCTCCGCATCGATGGTGACGACCATCTTTCCGCCGGCATCGCCGGACTCCATCACCCGATGTGCTTCGCGGATCTGATCGAAGCCGAATATCCGTGCCGGGCGGGCATCCAGCAAGCCGTCGGCGACCTGTTCGGCGATGTCCTGTAGCGGCACGTCGGACAGTGGGAAGCCGGGGGTGCCGAAGACGAAGCTGCCGAAGAAGTTCAGGTTCACTCCACTTGCCATCCGCAGCAGCGGGTTGAAGTCGCTGATCGGCGCGAGTCCGCCCAGCCATCCCGCCAGGCAGGCCGAACCGCCACGGCGCAACATGTCGAGGGAGTCGAGGATGGTGCTGTTTCCCACCAGATCCAAGACGGCATCCAGGTTCTTGGCTTCGGCGAGGTGAGCGGCCAGGTTGGTTCGTTCCAGTTCCACGCGCTCTACACCCAGTGCCTCCAGCATCGGGATGCGTTTCGGACTGCGCACGGTGGCGACGACGTGGGCGCCGGCTGCGACCGCCATTTTCACCGCAGCCTGGCCGAAAGACGATGTGGCGCCGCGGATCAGCAGCCTCTGGCCGGGTTGCAAGGTCAAGTTGCGGAACAGACACGTCCAGGCGGTGGCGTACGTTTCCGGCAACGCAGCCAGTTGCGACCACGGTAGATCGGATTCGATGAGCGCGACATTCCCCGTGCGCACCCGGGTGAACTGTGCATAGCTGCCGTTGACAGTCCGTCCGAGGCCGCCCATCAAGGCCGCGACCTTCGCACCCACCGGGAATTCGCCACCCGGGCAGGAATCGACGATGCCGACACATTCGATACCACTGACCTCGGCAGCTTCGGCCCACTCGCCTCGCCGCATGTGCAACTCGGCGTGGTTGATGCCGAAGGCCTTGACCTCGATCACCACCTCGCCGTTCCGGGGGAGCGGTTTCGGTATGTCGGTGTACACCAGGCTGTCCAGCCCGCCGAACCGCTCCAAGACGATGGCACGCATGTTTTCGACGGCGGCCGATTCACGCACCACGGCTGGTGCGCTCGGCAACACGCTGACTTCTTTGACAGGCATAGCTTTTCAGACTTTCCATCAGTAATGGGCCAGATGTCCCATTATTATGGGCTGGGCAACCCATAATGTCCAGACCGGGTCAGGATTTCGAGGCGCGTCTGGGGTTTCCCGATCGGGCACGAGGGGCCTTGCGTTGGCTGGAAAACGAACGCACATAGTCGACGGCGGCATACACGGCGGCGGTTATCGGAGCCGGATCACCGGCCACGAAGGTCAGCATGGCACCGCCTTGGTGTGCCGCGACGAGAGATGTTGCCAGATGTCGTGCATCCGCTTCGGGCCGCAAGTCGCCGCGACTCTGCATTTGGAGCAGGCCGTCGCGAAACAGCGCGATCCAGGCGTCGTAGCCGGCGGACAGATCGGCATGGATGTCATCGTCGGCGTCGATGAGTTCACCGGCCAGCGAACCGTAGACGCACCCTCCGAGCCGATACACGGAGTCGACATCGGCGACACACGCGTCGGCCCAGGCTTGTAGGGCGTCCACGTTGTCCAGGCGGCCGAACGCCGGGCGGGTGTGGAAGGCCTGCACGCCAGTGTGACGCGCGGCGATGACGTGCCGGGTCAGTTCACGCTTGTCGCGAAAGTAGTGCGTGATCTGCGATCCACTCACCCCGGCACTGGATCGCACGTCGTCGATGCTGGTATTCGCCACCCCGCGCTCGAAGATCAGCCGGGCGGCGGCGTCGACAATGCGGGCCCGGGTCGCCAAACCCTTGCTGGTCAACCGAACATCGGGCGCGTCACTTCGGGTCGGGATGGACGCACGTCCGCGCGCACGCCGCGGCGCTCGCGCCACCCGTTCAGCGGGATCGACCGCAAAGGTGCGCAGATAGTTGATCGCGAAGCGGATCGCGTCGGCGTGCGGCCACTCGGCACGATAGGTGAAGGCCAGGGTGCCGCCACCCTGGTGGGCGGAGACAATGACCGAGGCCAACGCATGCACGTCGGCGTCGGCGACGAGAACTCGGTCGTCTTTCATCTGCTGCAGTGCGCGCTCGAGCAGCACGATCCATTGCCGGTAACCCGCTGCAAGTGCTTCCCGGGTGGCGCTGTCGGACTTGGCCAGCTGGGCGGCCAGGGCGTGGTAGGTCGGTGTGCCGGTGTACTCGATGCGTCTGAGGTAGCGCATATTGAGATCGATCCACCGCTCGAAGTCGGCGAAGGTGGTCAACCCGCCGAGCTTGGGCTGCCGATGGAAATCAAGCACCACGCCGATCTGGCGACCGATCACCGCACGAATCAAGGCGCCCTTATCGGTGAAGTAATGCGCCAGTTGAGAACCGCTCACCGAGGCGGCGCGGCGCACGTTGTCCATGTTGAATGCCGCGAGGCCGTCGGTCACGATCAACTCGGCGGTAGCGAGCACGATCCGATCGCGGGTGGCACGCCCCTTCGCCGTCAACCGCGGATGGGAGTCGGCATCCGGATCCATCGCGTCAGGCTAACGTGACCGCCACTGCGATTATGGGATATTCAGCCCACTGATATCGGGCGGCTGGTCAGCTTGGTACCAGATTCCGGTCCAGGAAACCGAGCATCAGTGCGGCGACGTCATCCAGCGCCGACTCCAGCAGAAAATGCCCGCCTTCGAGTAGATGAATTTCGGCGTCGGGCAGATCGGTGGCGAACGCTTCGGCACCGGCCGGACCGAAAATCTCATCGCCGCGGCCCCACACCGCCAACAGCGGAACCCCGGTGGCGCGGAAGTATTCGTGCAGCCGGGGATACATCGGCGCGTTGGTTGCGTAGTCGCGGAACAGCTTCAGTTGTATCGAGTCGTTCCCGGGGCGCGCGAGCAGTGCATAGTCGTGATGCCAGCAGTCGGGATCCACCAGCGTCGGATCGGCGACGCCCGTGAGGTATTGCCACCGGGTGGCCGCCAAGCTGAGGAACCCTCGGATAGCGGCCTCGTTGCCGGCGGACGGGTCGTCCTGATATGCCCACACCTGCTGCCAGAATTGCGGCACGAAGCCGGCGTCGTACCCATTGCCGTTCTGGGTGACGACCGCAGTGATCGCGTCCGGGTTGCGCAGTGCCAACCGCCAACCGATCGGAGCACCGTAGTCCTGGACGTAGAGGGCATACCGATCGATTCCCAACTGTTGCAGCAATCCGGCAGTCAAATCGGTGAGCGAATCGAAGCTGTAATGAAATTCCTCGACCGGCGGCGCGTCGGACAACCCGAAACCCAGATGGTCGGGTGCGAGCACGTGATAGCGACCTGCGAGAGCAGGGATGAGATTGCGAAACATGTATGAGCTGGTCGGAAAGCCGTGCAGGAGAACGATTGTGGGCCTCTCGGGACTGCCCGACTCGCGGTAGAACAGTTGGCGGCCATCCACGGCGAGGTAATGGTGATGAACCTTCGGCATGTAAGTCCTCCTTCACCCCGTAATGGGTTGTCCATCCCATTATGCACGAACGGCGCCATCGATGCATCGGCCCGGATCGATGAAGATCGAGCCGCGGGATATTCTGGGTCAGGCATCCCACTCAGCAGATATTTGGCTCCAGGGGCAGACTTGGGCAGGACCGTCGCCCACTACCGAGCCATTGTGGTACCTACGGCGCGGCGCTGACCCGACACCCAACAGCATCCTGCGGGTGCCCCAGCTTGCCATCCACCTGGCCGACGATCGCAAGGCGTTGACGCTGGACCCGCAGCGGCACGTCAACGATGACGCACGACCTGACCCCCTCGGCGGTGATCGGCGCGGACGCCAGCCTGCTCAGCGCGCCGCGGCTGGACAACCAGGCCAGTTGCTACGCGGGACTGGAAGCGTTGCTGAATGCTTCGCCCGGCGAGTTCCTGCCTGTGCTGGTGCTCTCGGGCTACGCCGGCGGCGCGAGCGCCACCGAAGCCTCGGCGGTGTAGCACAGGAAGGTCAGGGTCTCCTGCAGATACAGCTGCACGGTGTCGGCGTCGTGGCTGAGGTAACCGATCGACACATCGGTACCCAACTGCAGGTCGAAATCGCCGCCACGCGTGGTCAACACGAAAGCGCCGTCGATGGCCGGTGCCCAGATGATGTCCCCGTCCACTAACCGGTGCAGGTGCTCACGGATGGGATAGCCGTGCTCGGTGGTCTCACTGACCTTGGTGTAGGCGTCGGCGGAAAGCAGGACCGAATACGGTCCGTCGACCCCGGCCAATCGCAACGACGACAGCGCCTGGGTGATCACGTCGGGAAAGTCACGCGCGTCCTCCGGCAGCGTGAGCGGCGGGTTGGAGCTGGCGCCGCGGATGCCTTCGATCGATGCCGGCCCATAGCCCTCGAAGATTCCTCGATCCTCAACGAACGCAAGCTTTTTGGCGGCTGCCTTGACCGGTTCCCAGTCGGCGTCATTGGAGCCGCGCTCGACGTCGTCGATTTCATTGCGCGACAGTACGAATGGCACTCGTAGCCGTACCAGGGGCCGGCTGTCCCGGAGGTGGGCGATCACGCCGTCGGCGGGGGACTCCAGGTCGAGGAGTCGCCCGGTGCTGACCGCCGCCGTCACCGGACCACCGGGCTCGCTGACGTCGACCACCCTGCGACCCGCGATGTGTCGTTTGAATGTCCGGGTGGCCTCCAATTCGATTTCGGCCCAGGCGACTTCGGTGACTGGCGCCAGATCGCGATAGAGGTTGTTCATCGGGAGGTTCCTTTCAGGCTGCCGATTTGCAGTGAACCGTCGTGGGGTGGCGGGCCGGGTACCGCAACGGCCGGTCTATGTTGCGGCAGTGGCGGCGGATCGTCGAGAAAGTCGACGGTGGGGGAGAAGAACAGGCCGCCGGTGACGGCGGTGGAGAACTCCAGGATGCGGTCGGTGTTACCCGGGGGATCGCCCAGAAACATGTTGCGCAGCATCGTTTCGGTGACCGTGGGGGTGCGTGAGTAGCCGATGAAATAGGTGCCGTACTCGCCTTTGCCGACCGCGCCGAACGGCATGTTGTGGCGCACGATCTTCAGCTCGTCGCCGTCCTCGTCGGTGATGACGTTGAGCGCGACATGCGAATCGGCCGGCTTCGTGTTGTCGTCGAGCTCGATGTCTTCGAGCTTGGTTCGCCCGATCACCCGCTCCTGTTCGGTGACCGTCAACGAGTTCCACGACGTCATGTCGTGCACGTACTTCTGCACGTGCACATAGCAGGAGCCGGCGAAGTCGGGGTCTTCGTCGCCGATTGCCGTGGCGCTCACCGCGATCGGGCCGTCGGGGTTCTCGGTGCCGTCGACGAAGCCGAGCAGATCGCGGTTGTCGAAGAACCGGAAACCGTGCACTTCGTCGACGACGGTGACCGCACCGGCCATCGCCTCGAGGATGCGACCCGCGAGTTCGAAGCACATGTCCAGGCTCTCGGCCCGAATGTGGAACAGCAGGTCTCCCGGTGTGGCGGGTGCGGTGTGCCGCGGTCCCGCCAAGGCGACGAACGGATGCAGCTCGGCCGGGCGCGGACCGGAGAACAGCCGGTCCCAGGCGTCGGAACCGATCGAGGCGATCGCTGACAAACGCTTGGCGGGCTCGCGGAATCCGATCGCGCGCACCAGGCCGGAGACGTCGCCCAACGCGTCGTGCACCGTTGCTTCGCCGCCCTCGTCGATGGTCGCCACGAGAAAGATGGCGGCGGGCGTCAGCGGTGCTAGAACGGGTTGGGGCTGAACCGGAGGCACGCTGCAGACCCTAACTCCAACGGTGCTGTCCGGGACAGCGATGATGGTGACCATGTCCGCCATGTCGGCGAGCGCCGCGGGTCTCGCTCAGTTCATCGACGCCTCGCCGTCGCCCTTCCACGTCTGTGCCACGGTGGCCGCGCGGTTGCTCGACGCCGGATACCGCGAACTCGACGAGACCGACCGCTGGCCGGCGCAGCCCGGCCGCTACTTCACCGTCCGCGCGGGGTCGCTGGTCGCCTGGCACGGCTTGGACGGTGTGACTCCGTTCCGGATCGTCGGCGCGCACACCGACAGCCCCAACCTGCGGGTCAAACAACATCCCGACCGGTCGGTGGCCGGGTGGAAGGTGGTGGCGCTGCAGCCATATGGCGGCGCGTGGCTGAACTCCTGGCTGGACCGCGACCTGGGTGTCAGCGGCAGGTTGTCGTTGCGCGACGGCACGACGGTGACTCACCAACTGGTCCGGATCGACGAACCCATCCTGCGGGTGCCCCAGCTTGCCATCCACCTGGCCGACGATCGCAAGGCGTTGACGCTGGATCCGCAGCGGCACGTCAACGGCGTATGGGGGGTCGGCACCGCGGTCGAGTCCTTCCTCGCCTACGTCGCCGAGCGTGCCGAGGTTTCCGCCGCCGACGTGCTGGGCGCCGATTTGATGACGCACGACCTGACCCCCTCGGCGGTGATCGGCGCGGACGCCAGCCTGCTCAGCGCGCCGCGGCTGGACAATCAGGCCAGTTGCTACGCGGGACTGGAAGCGCTGCTGAATGCTTCGCCCGGCGAGTTCCTGCCCGTGCTGGTGCTTTTCGATCACGAGGAGGTTGGGTCGACCTCGGATCACGGTGCACAGTCCAATCTCCTGACGACCGTGCTGGAACGAATCGTGCTCGCGGGCGGCGGATCCCGGGAGGACTACCTGCGGCTGCTGCCCGCTTCGCTGCTGGCGTCGGCCGACATGGCCCACGCGACCCACCCGAACTATCCCGAGCGGCACGAGCCGGGCCATCTCATCGAGGTCAACGGGGGGCCCGTAGTCAAAGTGCACCCGAATCTGCGCTACGCCACCGACGGACGCACCGCAGCGGCTTTCGCGATGGCGTGCCGCCAGGCCGGAGTTGCGTTGCAGCGGTACGAACATCGCGCGGATCTGCCCTGCGGGTCGACCATCGGGCCGATGGCCTCCGCACGCACCGGCATCCCGACCGTCGACGTCGGTGCCCCGCAACTTGCCATGCATTCCGCGCGCGAGTTGATGGGCGCGCACGATGTGCCCGCCTATGCGGCTGCGCTCAGCGCGTTCCTTTCGCCCGACTCGGCCCCGGCCTAGGGCCGTGGGCTACGACGCCCACACTGGAAATCGTCACCTTCGACTCCACCGATCCCGCGGCGTTGGCCGGTTGGTGGGCCGAGCAGTTCGACGGTACGAGAGTCAGCCGGCTTGCCGGGGTGAACCTAGACTGACTGCGTGACGAGCGCGCAGCCCTCATCGATCGACACCGTCGAGCACGCCGCAACCAGCCCCGACCAGCCGCAACCCTTCCACGAGTTGGGTCTCAAGGACGACGAGTACCAGCGGATCCGGGAGATCCTGGGCCGGCGGCCCACCGACACCGAGCTGGCGATGTATTCGGTGATGTGGAGCGAGCACTGCTCGTACAAGTCCTCCAAGGTGCACCTGCGCTACTTCGGTGAGACCACCACCGACGAGATGCGCACCGGCATGCTGGCCGGCATCGGCGAGAACGCCGGAGTCGTCGACATCGGCGACGGCTGGGCGGTCACCTTCAAAGTGGAGTCGCACAACCACCCCTCCTATGTGGAGCCCTACCAGGGCGCGGCCACCGGCGTCGGTGGCATCGTGCGCGACATCATGGCGATGGGCGCGCGCCCGGTGGCGGTGATGGACCAGCTCCGGTTCGGTGCCGCCGATGCGCCCGACACCCGTCGCGTGGTGGACGGGGTGGTCCGAGGTATCGGCGGCTACGGAAACTCCTTGGGACTGCCCAACATAGGCGGTGAAACCGTCTTCGACGCCAGCTACGCCGGCAACCCGTTGGTCAATGCGTTGTGCGTCGGTGTCCTACGGCAAGAGGACCTGCATCTGGCGTTCGCCTCGGGCGCCGGGAACAAGATCATCCTGTTCGGGGCGCGGACCGGTCTGGACGGCATCGGCGGGGTGTCGGTGCTGGCGTCGGACACCTTTGACGCCGAAAACTCACGTAAGAAGCTGCCGTCGGTACAGGTCGGCGATCCGTTCATGGAGAAAGTGCTCATCGAGTGCTGCCTGGAGCTCTACGCCGGTGGTCTGGTGATCGGCATCCAAGACCTGGGCGGTGCCGGATTGTCATGCGCCACCTCGGAATTGGCTTCTGCTGGGGACGGTGGCATGGCCATCGATCTGGACACCGTACCGCTGCGGGCCAAGGACATGACCCCGGCCGAGGTGCTGTGCAGCGAGTCCCAGGAGCGGATGTGTGCGGTGGTGGCACCGGAGAACGTCGAGGCGTTCATGGCGGTGTGCCGCAGATGGGAAGTGCTGGCCACCGTCATCGGCGAGGTCACCGACGGAGACCGGCTACGCATCACCTGGCACGGGGAGACGGTCGTGGACGTGCCGCCGCGCACGGTCGCCCACGAAGGGCCGGTCTATCAGCGTCCGGTCGCCCGCCCGGAAGCACAGGATGCCCTCAACGCCGACACGTCCGCCGGGCTGCCCCGCCCGTCCACCGGTGCCGAGCTACGCGCGACTTTGCTTGCGCTGCTTGGCAGTCCGCATCTGTGCAGTCGGGCATTCATCACCGAACAGTACGACCGCTACGTGCGCGGCAACACGGTGCTCGCCGAGCACGCCGACGGCGGTGTGCTGCGCATCGACGAGGCGACCGGCCGCGGTATCGCGCTGTCCACCGACGCGTCGGGACGCTACACCCAGCTCGATCCCTACACCGGTGCACAGCTCGCGCTGGCCGAGGCCTACCGCAACGTGGCGGTCACCGGCGCCACCCCGGTCGCGGTGACCAATTGCCTCAACTTCGGTTCGCCCGAAGATCCCGGCGTGATGTGGCAGTTCTCCCAGGCGGTGCGCGGGTTGGCCGATGGTTGTGCGGCTCTGGGCATCCCGGTCACCGGCGGCAACGTCAGCTTCTACAACCAGACGGGATCGTCGGCGATCCTGCCGACGCCGGTAGTCGGCGTCCTCGGCGTGATCGACGACGTCGGCCGGCGCATCCCGACAGGGTTGGGCGCCGAACCCGGAGAAACCCTCATTCTGCTCGGCGATACCCGCGACGAACTCGACGGATCGGTCTGGGCGCAGATCGCCGGCGACCATCTGGGTGGCCGACCGCCCACCGTGGATCTGGCGCGGGAGAAGCTCCTGGCCGAGGTGCTCAGCGCGGCATCCCGGGACGGACTGGTGACCGCCGCACACGACCTCTCCGAGGGCGGGCTGGCCCAAGCCGTCGTCGAGGCGGCGCTGGCCGGTGAAACCGGTTGTCGCATAGTGCTTCCCGAGGGATCAGACCCGTTCGTGACATTGTTCTCCGAGTCCTCCGGACGGGTGCTGGTCGCCGTACCCCGCACCGAGGAGAGCCGGTTCCGGTCCATGTGCGAGGCGCGGGGATTGCCCGCCGTCCGCATCGGCGTCGTCGACCAGGCCTCGGACGGCATCGAGGTGCAAGGGCTGTTCACCATCCCCTTGGCCGAATTGCGCGAGACCTCCGAAGCGGTGCTGCCGCGCTTCTTCGGCTAACGCCGCCGGCGAAGAAATACCCGGTTTCCGGGATTACCGCGGAAAGTCGCGGGTACTTGAGCGTCGAGGTCCTCGATCTTGCGGATAGCTGAGCCAGATGCACCGCCCCACCCGGCCATTTTCGATTGCACAGAGGCAGGGACGCAGCCATGGCCACAGCAAGCCTCCACCGCGCTGACACGGGTATCTCGCTGCAGAAGATCGACCGTTATGGCCACGAACGCCGGGTCATGGCGGCGGGTTGGACTGTTCTGCTGATCGTGATCGCCGTTCTATCGGCCTGGGCTCACTACCGCACCGAACAACCGGATTCACCGGACAGCGAAGCGGTTGCACCGACGCCCGAGTCGCTGGCGGCATGGCGCACCAAATCCGAGCCGCTGATCAGTCACCTGGTAGCCGAGCGAAACACCATTGCCGCTGCTGCCACCCGCCGCGATGTCGCGGCCACGGCTGCGGCATGCCAATCCGCCGCCGGCGCGGTCAGCGAACTACACCAACAGCTGCCGAGCCCGGAGCGGGCGCTGAACAGAACGCTGCAGCAGGCAGTCACCGACTACGAGATCGGTCTGCCCTATTGCATCTCCGCCGCGCGCACCGAAGACGCCGCAGGAATGCTGCAGGCGGCGACCCATATCCGGCACGGAGACGCTTTCCTGCGCGAAGCCCTGGACATTCTCGACCAGCACTGCCGCGGCGGCGGTCCCCATGGCGGACTACTGATGGTGTAGTGCAGCGGGCACAGATCAGGGATTGATGGTGTAGTCACCGACCTGGCGACCCCACACGTAGTCGAGCATCAGCGGCGAGGGAAGTTCGAAGTGGTTGTAGGGCGCCAGACTGGCCCCGACGTCCATCACCAGCAGCGGGGCGGGCCACAGCTGACGGGTGACCGGCTGCCAGCAGCCTGGTTTGCCGCCGGGGCCGCCGCGTGCATTCACCCGGGGCAGGTTCTCCGGGTAGAAGTACGGCGGCGGCGCCCCGGTGATGCCGCCCGCCGAGTTCGCACCGAGCGCGTAGCCGTTGAACCCCAGTGCCGCACGGATTTTGGGTGCGACGTGGTCGTAGTTGCGCAATGTGCAAAAGACCTCGGGGCTGTACTCGTCGAGCAGCCGTGCGGTCGGTTCCAGGTCGATGGCTCCGCGGGTCAGGAAGGGCCCCGCCCGCTCGAATACCGGCGAGCCGATGTTGCCCAAGCCCGCAGCCGCCAGTAACGCCTCGTCGAGGTCACCTTGTTGCCTGTCGACGGTGCGGGCCGTGGTCGCGGCGGCGTCGAGGGCCTCCACCACGTCTGGGACGGCGTCGGCGTAGGTGTCTCCCAGGGCCGCGAGGCGCTGAATATCCAAGCGGGCCTGCGGCAGTCGCGGGTTCAGGTCATCCAGGATGGCGTTGCCATTCGACAGCGAAGCGCCGAACTCGTCGCCCAACCCGGTCAGCGCCTGCGCGGCGGCGTTCAACGTCAGATTGAGCTTGACCGGGTCGACCTTCTCCGAGATGGCGGTGAGAGTTTCGAACAAGCTGTTGAACTCGGTGGTCACCTGGGTCGCGTTGATGACCGTCGAGGGTGTGACGTGTTGCGGTGACGGCGCGGATGTCGGTGAGCTCAGCGCTATGTACTTGTTGCCGAACACGGTCGTCGCCTTGATCTCGGCAGCGACGTTGGCCGGGATCTGCGGGATGTAGCGCGGATAGATATCCAGCACCAGCTGCGCTGCCGGGACGCCGTGGTGGGTGATCTCGGAGATTTGGGACACCCGGCCGATCTGCACGCCGTTGTAGGTGACCTTGGCGCCGGGGTCCATCACCAGACCCGCCCGCGGGGCGATCATCGTCAACTTGGTCTTCGGGGTGAAGTTGCCGCGGAACTGCCAATACAGCGACCCCAGCACGATCACCAGCACAATCAGCGCGAGCACGCCGATGGTCTTGAAAGGTGGCCGCGTCCGCGGGTCCATAGTTCTGAGACCCTAGGGTATGGCTGCCCGGAATAGCGCTGATCCGGCGAAGACTCGGCAGGCCGTGCTGGCCATTGCGGAATGGTTACGCGACGAGACCCGTCCCGGGCCGGACCGGGCTGAGCTCGGGACGGCTGTGCGACTTACCGCCCGCACACTGGCTGCCCTGGCGCCCGGCGCCAGCGTCGAAGTCCGGGTGCCGCCGTTCGTCGCGGTGCAGTGCGTCGCGGGGCCCCGGCACACCCGCGGAACACCGCCGAACGTCGTGGAGACCGACCCGCGCACGTGGCTGTTGGTGGCCACGGGGCTGATGGGTTTCGACGAGGCCTCCGACAGCGGTCTGCTGCGTCTGTCGGGCAGCCGGTCGAGTGAGATTGGCCACCTGTTACCGGTGGTGCATATGTGACTTGACCTGCGTGTTTGGCGCGACACGCCGAAAATGAACGGGAATAACACGCCCGCCGAATTCGTCGCTACCGGCGGCAAAGCCGTAGACTCCGTTACCGTCACTACCCGCGCCCCAGGGAGCCGCCAAACCGTGACCGTGCAGCCCGAAGAAGACTTCAACTCGCCCCGTGAAGAGTGCGGTGTATTCGGGGTCTGGGCCCCGGGTGAAGACGTCGCCAAGCTCACGTACTACGGCCTGTATGCGTTGCAGCATCGCGGCCAGGAAGCCGCGGGCATCGCGGTCGCCGACGGATCCCAGGTTCTGGTGTTCAAGGACTTAGGTCTGGTCAGTCAGGTATTCGACGAGCAGACGTTGGCGGCCATGGACGGCCACGTCGCGATCGGGCACTGCCGCTACTCCACGACCGGGGACACGACCTGGGAGAACGCCCAGCCGGTGTTCCGTAACACCGCGGCCGGGACCGGAGTTGCCTTGGGGCACAACGGAAATCTGGTCAACGCCGCCGAGCTGGCGGCCCGGGCCCGCGACGCGGGGCTGATGGCCAGGCGGTGCCCGGCACCGGCGACCACCGACTCCGACATCCTGGGCGCGCTGCTGGCGCACGGCGCGGCCGACTCCAGCCTGGAACAGGCGGCGCTGGAACTGCTGCCGACGGTGCGTGGTGCGTTCTGTCTGACGTTCATGGACGAGAACACCCTGTACGCCTGTCGCGACCCGCACGGGGTGCGTCCGTTGTCGCTGGGCCGGCTCGACCGCGGCTGGGTCGTCGCCTCCGAAACCGCCGCGCTCGACATCGTCGGCGCCTCCTTCGTCCGCGACATCGAGCCCGGTGAACTGCTGGCCATCGACGCCGACGGAGTGCGGTCCACCCGGTTCGCCAACCCGTCGCCCAAGGGCTGCATCTTCGAGTACGTCTATCTGGCCCGGCCGGACAGCGTCATCGCCGGGCGGTCGATTCACGGTGCCCGGCTCGAGATCGGCCGTCGGCTGGCCCGCGAATGCCCGGTGGACGCCGACCTGGTGATAGGTGTGCCGGAATCCGGCACACCCGCCGCGGTGGGGTACGCCCAGGAATCGGGCATCCCCTACGGCCAGGGCCTGATGAAGAACGCATATGTCGGGCGAACCTTCATCCAGCCGTCTCAGACGATCCGCCAGCTCGGCATCCGGCTCAAGCTCAATCCGCTCAAAGAAGTGATCCGCGGCAAGCGGCTCATCGTCGTCGACGACTCGATCGTGCGAGGTAACACCCAACGCGCGCTGGTGCGCATGCTGCGTGAGGCCGGCGCGGTGGAGGTGCACGTGCGGATCGCCTCACCGCCGGTGAAATGGCCGTGCTTCTACGGCATCGACTTCCCGTCGCCGGCCGAGTTGATCGCCAACGCCGTCGAGGACGAAGGCGAGATGCTCGAGGCGGTGCGGCACGCGATCAACGCCGACACGCTGGGATACATCTCGCTGCGCGGGCTGATCGCGGCCACCGAGCAACCCGCCTCGCGGTTGTGCACGGCGTGCTTCGACGGCACCTACCCGATCGAGCTGCCGAGTGAGAGCGCGCTGGGTAAGAACGTGATCGAGCACATGCTCGCCACCGCCGCGCGCGGGGCCGGCATGGGCGAGTTGTCCGGCCAGCAAGTCCCGGAAGTTCCCGTCTCGCGCTGACGATTACGACTCTCGGCGCGCAATCGGCGGTGACGCGTACCGCCGTGGCCGGCTACCGGTAGCCTTTATCGCGATGACGGATCCCGAAGGCGTCACTTACGCATCGGCCGGGGTGGACATCGAGGCCGGTGACCGCGCCGTCGACTTGTTCAAGCCGCTGGCAGTCAGGGCCACCAGACCCGAGGTACGTGGTGGGCTGGGCGGATTCGCCGGGCTGTTCGCCTTGCGTGGCGACTACCGCGAACCGGTGCTGGCGGCGTCCACCGACGGCGTCGGCACCAAGATCGCGGTCGCTCAAGCGATGGACAAGCACGACACCGTCGGGCTGGACCTGGTCGCGATGGTGGTCGACGACCTCGTCGTGTGTGGCGCCGAGCCGCTGTTCCTGCAGGACTACATCGCGGTGGGCCGCACTGTCCCGGAACGGGTCGCGGCGATCGTCAGCGGCATCGTCGAGGGCTGCGTGCGGGCGGGCTGCGCCCTGTTGGGGGGCGAGACGGCCGAGCATCCCGGCCTGATGGAACCGGACCACTACGACATCTCGGCGACCGGTGTCGGCGTGGTCGAGGCCGACGACGTGCTGGGCCCCGAGCGCGTCAAACCAGGTGACGTCATCATCGCAATGGCATCCTCGGGACTGCATTCCAACGGTTATTCGCTGGCCCGTTCCGTTCTCCTCGACATCGACCGGATGAACCTCGCCGGTTATGTGGAGGAGTTCGGTCGCACGCTGGGCGAGGAGCTGCTGGAGCCGACCGTCATCTACGCCAAAGACTGTCTGGCACTGGCCGCCGAGACCCAGGTCCGCACGTTCTGCCATGTCACCGGCGGAGGGCTGGCCGGCAACCTGGCGCGGGTCATCCCGCACGGGCTGGTCGCCGAGGTGGACCGCGGCACATGGACCCCGGCGCCGGTGTTCGGCATGATCGCCCAGCGGGGCCGGGTAGCGCGGGCCGAGATGGAGAAGACGTTCAACATGGGGGTGGGCATGATCGCCGTCGTCGCCCCCGAGGACACCGATCGCGCCCAGGCGATACTGACCGCGCGGCACCTGGACTGTTGGGTGCTGGGCACCGTGGGCAAGGGAGGAAAAGAGGGCCCTCGGGCCAAGCTCGTCGGACAGCACCCGCGTTTCTAGGCCCAGACGTCAAGCCGACCGTGCCGTTGCGATGTGCAGGGCACGGTCGGGTGGTGAGGTCTAGCGGCGCCAGTCGTCCTGGTCGTCGTATGAATCGTCGTCCGCGTGGTCCGACTCATCGGTGCTCGTCCCTGACAGCTCGCGCTGCAGCCGCGTGAAGTCCGTCTGCGGGGAGCTGTACTTCAGTTCTCGAGCAACCTTGGTCTGCTTTGCCTTAGCCCGGCCGCGGCCCATGGGGGAACCCCCTCGCGAAATAACGGAGCGGCCTAACAAGTAGGCGGCTCCGATCTCTTAGTGTCATTGTCCTGCCGACAGCTTACCGTGCCCGGTGCCCGAACGTCGGCTCGCCCTGCCTGGGGACACCGACCGGCCCGGGGATGTCGTCGACGTCACAGTCGATCAACGGCCACCGCCGCGCAGCCGCTCCACGGCGAGCCGTCCGGCGCCCACCTCGTCGACTGGCGGCAGTGATTCGGCGTCGATCACCGCGGCGACCTCGCCCTCGGCGCCCGCCGCCAGCTCGGTGTCGCCCGGTATGCCGCGTTTGAGTAGCGCCAGCGCTATCGGGCCCAGGTCGACGTGCTCGACGACCGTTCCCAGCCGCCCGACCGTGCGCCCACCGGCAAGGACCGGGTCACCGGTAGACGGCCGGTCCACCGAACCGTCGAGGTGCAGCAGGACCAGCATCCGGGGCGGTTTGCCCAGATTGTGCACCCGCGCGACCGTTTCCTGTCCCCGGTAGCAGCCCTTGTCCAGATGCACCGCGCCCTCGCCGGGGCCGCCGATCCAGCGCACTTCGTGCGGGATGGTGCGCTCGTCGGTGTCCACGCCCAGCCGCGGACGCAGCGCGGCCACCCGATGAGCTTCATAGGCCCACACCCCGGCCGGGCGCACACCGAGGCGCCGCTGCCAGTCGCCCGATTCGCCGCGCGGCACCAGCAGGTCCAGTTCGACCGGCCCGTCCGCAACGCCGCGCATACGTCGCACCAAACCGCCACCGGCCAGCGGCATCGACTGCCCTTCGGCCGGTAGCGCGTCCAGTCCCAGCGCGTCGAGCACCGTTGTGTCTGCCAGCCGTGGACCGAGCAGTGAGAGCACCGCCAGGTCCGCGGCCGCGGGTGTGACGTCGGACCAGAAGACCATCCTGGACAGGTAGTTCAGCAACGGCTCGCCCCGCCACGGCTCGGTGTCGAGGTAGGTGGTGCCGCCCAGCTCGGTCTGCAACCAGTGGTCCTCGACCCGGCCTTGCCCGTCCAGACTCAGATTCTGGGTGCACGCGCCTTCGGGCAGTGCGCTGACGTGCTGGGTGGAGATGTTGTGCAGCCAGGATTGCCGGTCGTCGCCGGTCAGGGCCAGCACTGCACGATGCGAGCGGTCCACCAGGATGGCGTCGGTTTCGCCGGCCCGCTGTTCACCCAGCGGATCGCCGTAATGCCAGATCGCACCGGCGTCGGGTCCGGGATCCGGGGCAGGGACTGGGTTCACACGTCAACCTTACGGCGACGGCTCCGGGCCACCCGAACGTCACGCTGGCGTGACGCTCGACGTCGACAGTCACGCCAGCGCGACGCACGCTGGGAACGACGGGGTAGCTAGGCTGACCCCTCATGGCCGCTGTGGTTGTCACGCTCGACGGCGCGATCGTCGATCCGGGAACGCCGCTGCTGCACGCCGACGACCTGGCCGCGGTCCGCGGTGACGGGGTGTTCGAGACGCTGCTGGTGCGCGACGGCAGGGCATGTCTGATCGAGTCGCACCTGCAACGGCTGACCCAGTCCGCCAAGCTGATGGACCTACCCGAACCTGATTTGCCCGGCTGGCGTCGCGCGATCGACGTCGCGACCCGACAGTGGGTCGCGACCACCGGTGCGGAAGCCGCGATGCGGCTGGTCTACAGCCGCGGCCGGGAGAGCGGTTCGGCCCCGACCGGCTACGTCGCAGTCAACCAGGTGCCGGAACGAGTGGCCGCGGTGCGCCGTGACGGCGTATCGGCGATCACCCTCGAAAGAGGGTTGCCGGCCAAGGGAATCGATGCGATGCCCTGGCTGCTGGCCGGCGCCAAGACGCTGTCTTACGCGGTGAACATGGCGGTGTTGCGCCACGCGTCCCGCCGCGGCGCGGGTGATGTCGTGTTCGTCAGCACCGACGGTTACGTCCTGGAGGGTCCGCGCTCGACGGTGGTCATCGCGACCGACGGCGAGAACGGCAAGCCCTGTCTGTTGACCCCGCCGCCGTGGTTCCCCATCCTGCGGGGAACCACCCAACAAGCGCTGTTCGAGGTCGCGCGCGGCAACGGCTACGACTGCGACTACCGTGCCCTTCGGGTTGCGGATCTGCTTGCGGCTCAGGGCGTTTGGTTGATATCGAGCATGACGCTGGCGGCCCGGGTGCACACTCTGGACGGTCGGCTGCTGCCCCCCGCGCCCTTCGCGGCCACGTTCGCCGAGTTGATCGACGCCGCGATAGTCAGCGACCGGGACGGCCGGTAGCGGCCGAAATTTAATGGCTGGCAACCGTTTCGGGGTCGGTGGTAGCTTCGTCAGTACACAGGAAAGGAGGTGGTCCGCGAAATTGATAGCTTCATGGACATGTGAGGTGGCTGCGCGCTAGCTGCATTGGCTCGGAAGAGTCAGCGATCAACGCGCGCTGGCGAATTTCCCGCAGTCACCCGGCCCTCGAGCTTCCGGTCTGTCCAACCGGAATATGGCTCGGGGGCCGCTCCATTTCCCCGGCCAGCCATTGCGGCGGGAGGCGATCAGCCGACGTAGCGAGCCAGGCGCGCCGACAGATGCGGCACCAAGGCGCCGTCGGCGTCGACCCGTTCCTCCACGTAACCCAGGTCGCCGCCCTCGACGATGCCGTACAACCGCTTGGCGCCGCCGACCAGCACACCCGACCGGCTGCGCGCCAGGGCGTCGGTGGCCAACTCCCACGACGACTGGGTGAGTGGTCGCCCATAGAAGAGCTCGACGTATCCCGACGAGTGTGCCAACAAGAGTTCGATCGCGGTGGATTCGGTCGGATCGTCTGGGTCGCTGACGAAGCGCCAAAATCCCGTCTCGCGCAGACCGGGCTCTCCGTAGTCGCCCGAGGCGGTGAGCCGCCACGACCGGGCTTCCCAGTTCAGGTAGTCGCCCCCGTCGTGGGAGACCACGATCTGCTGGCCGAAGCGGTAGTCGCCGTGGCTCCCGCGACCCTCGCCTTCGCCGCGCCAGACCCCGACCAGCGGCAGCAACGCCAGCAATGCGTCGTTCAGGCTGGCGCCCTCGCGCAGGTTGGCGGTGTCCGCGGGTAGCGGCAGGTCGTCGAACGCCGGAATATTGCGCGCGGCGGTCAGTTTGGCGCGTTCGGCCGCGGCGGCGACGGCACGATCCGCCGAACCGGCGGCCTCGGAACCGCCTGCCGCGTCATCGCCCTCGGTCGGGGTCACGACTCGTCGGTGATCAACCGGTACAGCGCATACAGCGCAAACCAGGAGATGACCCCGGTCGCCACGACCAGCATGATCTCGAAGAACAGCACCACGGGGACGAGTCTATTCTCACCTGTTGCTCGGGCTGGTACATCCGGGCGCTGATGTGACCGACCCGTCAGGCGATCTTGATGTCCACCTCGTGGACGCCCGCGCCCGACGGCGCCACCGCGGCGTCTCCGTTGCCCAATTTGGACAATGCCCGCAGTGTCCACGATCCCGGCGCGGCGAAGAAGCGGAAGTCACCGGTGGCCGACGCGACGACCTCCGCGGTGAACTCGTCGGAGGAGTCCAACAACCGCACGAACGCGCCGCCGACGGCTTGTCCGTCCCGGTCGACGACGCGACCGGTGATCACCGTTTCCTTCTCCAGGTCGACGCTGGCGGGCAACGTCAGTCCTTGTTTCGGTGCAGAGCACATGTCAGCTTCCCAACTCGATCGGGGCACCCACCAGGGAGCCGTATTCCGTCCAACTGCCGTCGTAGTTCTTGACGTTCTGGTGTCCGAGCAATTCCTGCAGCACGAACCAGGTGTGCGACGATCGTTCCCCGATTCGACAGTAGGCAATCGTCTCCTTGGAGCCGTCCAGGCCGGCGTCGGCGTACAACTTGGCCAACTCGTCGTCGGACTTGAAGGTGCCGTCCTCGTTGGCTGCCTTGCTCCACGGCACGTTGATGGCGCTCGGGACGTGGCCGGGGCGCTGGCTCTGTTCCTGCGGCAGGTGAGCCGGGGCCAGGATCTTGCCGGAGAACTCGTCGGGGGATCGCACGTCGACGAGATTCTTGACGCCGATGGCCGAGATGACCTCGTCCCGGAACGCGCGGATGGTGTTGTCCGGTGCGGACGCGGAGTAGGAGGTAGCCGGTCGGCTGACGGCGTCGCTGGACAGGGGACGGCCGTCGAGTTCCCACTTCTTGCGGCCACCGTCGAGCAGCTTGACGTTCTGGTGACCGTACAGCTTGAAGTACCAGTACGCGTAGGCAGCGAACCAGTTGTTGTTGCCGCCGTAGAGGATCACGGTGTCGTCGTTGGAGATGCCGCGGTCAGACAGCAGCTTGGAGAACTGCTCGGCGTCGACGAAGTCGCGTTTGACCGGGTCCTGCAGGTCGGTGCGCCAGTCCAGCTTGATCGCGCCGGGGATGTGACCGCCGTCGTAAGCGCTGGTGTCCTCGTCGACCTCGACGAAGACGATGTCTTCGGCATCCAGGTTGCTCTCCGCCCAGTCGGCAGAGACCAGGACGTCGGAGCGTGCCATGGTGGATCCTTTCGATTTCTATTGATGGATTTCGGGCACTACCTGACCGCTTGGCGCGGACGTCCACGCACTCGGGTGGTATCGGTGCTCGACACGGATTTACTCCTAGGTATGCCTGTTGCGCGTAAGGAGACATGCCGCGGTGAGAGCTCCGGGCTGCTCCGAGTGCTGCGCAGAAAGGCGCGGCTACTCAGCAGCTACAGCAACAGCAACAACCCGCGGTGCGGCACAGATCGACTGTGCGGCACTTGGAGAGCAGAAGCTCGGTGCGGGCTGACACGTCGGACAGCTTACCCAATGACACAGTGATGAAGCCAACAACGGCATTACGGCCGCCAACCGGCCGATTCACGACTGTTTGAATTCCACCAGCCGGACGGCGACGTCGTAGGTGATGCCTTCGATGATGACGTCGGAGCCGCGGGCCCCGACGGTGGTCGGTCCCACTCCGAACGGCAACTTCTGGCCGGGCAACCTGCCGCTGAACGCGCGCAGCACGGCCGTCCGCTTGTCGTCCGGGACAACCTGGTCGGCCGTGTTTGGGCCGAGGAGCACGCCGGTGGGGGTGATGACCAGCGTCGCCGAATCATCCGAGGCGATGGACAGGTCTACCGAGACGCTGACCCGGTGATCGAAAGCCGCCGATTTCGGAGTGCCGCTGAACACCAGCCCGTGGCTGCCGGATATTCCAGACTCGGTGGTTCCGCCGGTGGCGTCGTTGGACTCCTGGGGCGGCGTCTCCACCATCAGGTCGGTGATGCCCAGATATCGGCCCAGATGCACCGAGTCGATGATGATGCGGCTTTCCAGTTCGCGCACCGGCAGCTTGGCGTCCTGTCTGATCAGCCAGGATGAGTCAGTGAGCCCGATCGAATGCATGGTCGCCTCGAGGGTGGCCCGGCCGACCCCCGGTTGATCGACGCCGCTGGCCTTTATCTCCAGTTCGTTGTAGTGCTGGCGCATCGCCTGCGGGATGAACGGGAAGGCCAGGATGGCCACGAACGGGTCCGATTCCAGGTCGGCGGCTCTGCGGACGGCAGCCGAGAGGCGGTATTCGGCGAAGATGCTCGCGCCGTAGTCGACGCTCAACGCGCCGAGCACGACGGCGATCGTCACGGCGGCCGCACCGACCAGGATCCTGCGCACCGAGTCATTGTGACACCGCTCGTCGGCCGTGTTGCTTTGGTCACAACGCCTCGCACGGCTGCGACACCGGCCGAGCCGTCGACAGTCGGGGTGACAATCACCGAGGGTTCGATGATTCGGTGGTGTCGCATCCCGGTTCCAAAGCGCGGTCGCATCCGGCATCGGTCCCGGTAGGGGCGTCGCGCGCCCGGCGCGGCAACACCGTCCGGTTGCCGGGGGGAAGGGAGCGACGCACAGCGCAGCGGCCGCCGTGGCAGGCCGTGCCCGGCAAGCGGCACCGGCGGGTTCCGGCGGTATGGGGTAGGTGCGAAAGACCACGTCGGAAGGCCAAAAGCCACGTTGCACGTTATCGTTAGATGTTCTGGCCGCTAACGTCATGTGTCGCGATGAATCTGGAGGCCTTGCCCACAACGCTGGAGGGGCTTGTTGGAACTACTACTGCTGACCTCGGAGCTGTATTCCGATCCTGTCCTGCCGTCGCTGTCGCTGCTCCCTCATTCCGTGCGGACGGCGCCGGCGGAGGCGTCCTCACTGTTGGAGGCGGGTAACGCCGACGCCGTGCTCGTCGACGCGCGCAACGATCTCTCGGCGGCGCGCGGGCTGTGCCGCCTGCTGAGCACCGCGGGCCGAGCGGTGCCGGTGCTGGCGGTGGTGAGCGAAGGCGGTCTGGTGGCGGTCAGCGCCGACTGGGGTCTGGACGAGATCCTGTTGCCCAGCACCGGACCGGCCGAGATCGATGCCCGGCTGCGGCTGGTAGTGGGGCGCCGCGGAGGTCTGGCCGATCAGGAGAGCATCGGCAAGGTGAGCCTGGGTGAGCTGGTGATCGACGAGGGCACCTACACGGCCCGCTTGCGGGGTCGCCCGCTCGACCTGACCTACAAAGAGTTCGAACTGCTCAAGTACCTGGCGCAGCACGCCGGCCGGGTATTCACCCGCGCGCAGTTGCTGCACGAGGTGTGGGGATACGACTTCTTCGGCGGCACCCGCACCGTCGACGTCCACGTCCGGCGGCTGCGGGCAAAACTCGGGTCCGAGCACGAAGCGCTGATCGGCACGGTCCGCAACGTCGGCTACAAGGCGGTGCGACCCGCGCGCGGCCGGGTAGCGGCCACCGAGCCCGACGACGCCGACGCCGACGCCGAGGTAAACCGCGACGGTGCCCCCGATCCCCTTCCCGACCCGCTGCGCACCCAGTGACGACGCTGGACTGGCGCCCGGCCCTGACCGCCGGCCAGCAGCAGGCTGTCCGCGATATCATCAGTGCCGCAACGGAATTCGATGCGGTGGCGCCCGTCGGTGAACAGGTGCTGCGCGAACTGGCGCACGATCGCACCGAGCACCTGTTGGCTTCCGATGCCGGCGACGCCATTGTCGGTTACCTCAACCTGAGCCCGTCCCGCGAGGACGCCGCCGCGATGGCCGAATTGGTGGTGCACCCCCGGCATCGGCGTCAGGGGATCGGTGCGGCGCTGGCGCGCGCGGCGCTGCACAAGACCGGCCGGGGCAACCAGTTCTGGGCGCACGGCACGCTCGAGTCGGCCACAGCCACCGCGTCGGCTCTGGGTCTGGTCGCCGTTCGGGAACTGTTGCAGATGCGGCGCCCGCTGCGCGATGTCCCCGAGCCGACGATCCCGGACGGGCTGCGGATCCGCACTTACGCCGGCCCGGACGACGATGCCGAACTGCTGCGGGTGAACAACGCCGCGTTCTCCTACCATCCGGAACAGGGTGGCTGGACCGAACGTGAGCTGGACGAGCGGCGCGCCGAGCCGTGGTTCGACCCGGACGGCCTGTTCCTGGCCTTCGAGGATCAGCACGACACCTTGCTGGGTTTCCACTGGACCAAGGTGCATCCGGACCCGGCCGGGTTGGGGGAGGTCTACGTGCTGGGTGTGGATCCTGCGGCGCAGGGCCGGGGCCTGGGTCAGGCGCTGACGTCGATCGGCCTGGCCTCGCTGGCGCGGCGACTGGCCGACCGGCCTGATCCCACGGCGCTGCTCTACGTCGAATCCGACAACAAAGCCGCGGTGCGCACCTATGAGAAGACGGACTTCACCGTATACAGCGTCGACACGGCCTACGCGGCCGCCGGATAAGGTCGAGGCGCGCCTGGTCACCGCGATCGACGGGTTGCGGTGACATGGCGACCGAGGCTCCGCCGGGCCGCGGTGACGGGGAATTGACGGGATCACAGTGACGCCAGACCCAGCCGACGCAGGCTCGGGCGAGGTCGTCGCCGTGCCGCCGGCCGTCTCGGGCCGCCTGCTCGGCCAATCCGGCCGGCACGTGGGGGATCGGATCTTCCGACGGATTTCGGAGGGTGCCGGTGGGTTGATGGTCGCGCTGATCGCGGCGATCGGCATCTTCCTGCTGTGGCGGGCGGTGCCGGCGCTGGTGCGCAACCGGGAGAACTTCTTCACCTACGGCGGCCGCTGGGTCACCTCCGACGCCGCCGCGATGCGGTTCGGCATCGCCGAACAGTTGCAGGTGACCCTGTTCGTGTCGGTGTTCGCCCTGGTTGTGGCCATGCCGGTGGCGCTGGGCGTGGCGATCTATCTCACCCAGTACGCCCCGCGCAAACTGGCCGCACCGATGTCGCACACCGTCGATCTGTTGGCCGCGGTGCCGTCCGTCATCTACGGCGTCTGGGGACTGCACGTGCTGGCGCCCGAGCTGCGTCCCCTGGCGATCTGGCTGAATACCCATCTGGGGCACTGGTTTCTGTTCGCAACCGGCAGCGCATCGGTGAGCGACGGCACCATCTTCACCGGCGGGATGGTCTTGGCGGTGATGATCCTGCCGATCGTCACCGCCGTCACCCGCGAAGTGTTCGTGCAGACACCGCAGGACCACATCGAGGCCGCTATGGCGCTCGGCGCCACCCGCTGGGAAGTGGTCAAGACGACCGTCCTTCCGTTCGGCAGATCCGGCTTCGTCAGTGGCGGAATCCTGGGCTTGGGCCGGGCTCTGGGTGAGACGGTCGCGCTGCTGATCATCCTGCGCGGCACCCGGGAGGCATTCGGGTGGTCACTGTTCGACGGCGGCTCCACGTTCGCCACCAAGATCGCCGCCAACGCACCCCAATTCGACAACAAGTACCAGGTCGGTGCGTACATGGCCGCGGGCCTGGTGCTGTTCGCACTCACCTTCGTGGTCAACGCGCGGGCCCGCCGAGCCGTGACCCGGCCGCACGCCGGGAGAGCGCAATGACCTCGATGCTGGACCGTCCGCTGAAATGGCGGAGGATTTCCGGACTCAGCCGGCGCCGTCGCATCGCCGACACGGCGGCCACCGTGTTGGTCTGCCTGTCGATGGTGATCGCGTTGACATCGCTGCTGTGGGTGTTGTCCTCGGTGCTGCTGCGCGGATTCAAGGCGCTCACGGTGAGCAGTTGGTGGATCAACTCGGAGGAGGGCAGGACGGCCGTCGAGACCGGCGGGGGTGCCTACCACGCCATCGTGGGCACCCTGCTGCTGGGTCTGGTGTGTGCGGTGATCTCTGTCCCATTCGGTGTCCTGGTCGGGATCTACCTGGTCGAATACGGCGGCAGCAGCCGGCTGGCCCGCCTGGTCACGTTCACCGTCGACATCCTGGCCGGCCTTCCTTCGATCGTGGCGGCGTTGTTCGTCTATGCGGTGTGGGTCGCGGTGCTGGGCCTGCGCCGCTCGATATTCGCGGCGGCGTTGGCGCTGGTGTTGCTGATGCTGCCGGTGATCGCCCGGGCGACCGAAGAGATGCTGCGCAGCGTCCCGGAGGACCTGCGTGAAGCCAGCTACGCTCTGGGGGTACCGAAGTGGAGGACCATCACCCGGGTGGTGCTGCCCACCGGTCGCGCCGGCATCTTGACCGGGATCCTGCTGGCGCTCGGTCGGGTACTGGGTGAGACGTCGCCGTTGCTGGTTCTGGTCGGCTATTTCCACGCCACGAATTTCGACGTCTCCAGCGACTACATGGGGACGTTGCCCGGCATGATCTATGACCAGACGACAGCCGGGGCGGGCACCAGTTCCGTCCCGACCGACCGACTGTGGGGTGCCGCGCTGACATTGATCGTGTTGATTGCGATGATCAATATCGGGGCCAGGGTGGTCGCACGGATCTTCGGCCCGAAGAGAACCTAGGCAGGAGCTGTTTTACGTGGCCAAACGGTTGGACCTCAAAGAGGTCAACATCTACTACGGGTCGTTCCACGCGGTCGCCGACGTGTCGCTGTCGGTTCTGCCGCGCAGCGTGACCGCGTTCATCGGCCCGTCCGGCTGCGGCAAGACGACCGTGCTGCGCACGTTGAACCGGATGCATGAGGTCATCCCCGGTGCGCGGGTCCAGGGCAGCGTGCTGCTCGACGACGAGGACATCTACGGCTCGCGCATCGACCCGGTGGGGGTGCGCCGGGCGATCGGGATGGTCTTTCAGCGGCCGAATCCGTTCCCGGCCATGTCGATTCGGGACAACGTGGTGGCCGGCCTGAAGTTGCAGGGCGTGCGTAACCGCAAGCTGCTGGCCGAGACCGCCGAACACTCGCTGCGCGGCGCGAACCTGTGGGACGAGGTGAAGAACCGGTTGGACAGGCCCGGCGGCGGATTGTCCGGCGGGCAACAGCAGCGACTGTGCATCGCGCGTGCCATCGCGGTACAACCCGACGTGCTGCTGATGGACGAGCCCTGTTCGGCGCTGGATCCCATCTCGACCATGGCGATCGAGGAACTGATCAGCGAGTTGAAGCAGGACTACACCATCGTCATCGTGACCCACAACATGCAGCAGGCCGCCCGGGTGAGTGACCAGACCGCGTTCTTCAACTTGGAGGCCACCGGCAAACCGGGTCGCTTGGTCGAGATCGACGACACCGAGAAGATCTTCTCCAACCCGACCCAGAAAGCCACCGAGGACTACATCTCCGGCCGATTCGGCTGAGCGTCCTACATCGTGCCGGTGGCCTGGAAGATGACCCGGCGGGCGACCTCGACCGCGTGGTCGGCAAAACGCTCGTAGAACCGGCCCAGCAAGGTCACGTCGACGGCGGCCGCCACCCCGTGCTTCCATTCCCGGTCCATCAGCACGCTGAACAGGTGCCGGTGCAAGTCGTCCATCGCGTCGTCTTCTTCGCGGATCCGCGCGGCCTTCTCCGGGTCTCGGGTCTGCAGCACCTCTTGCGCGCTGGTGCCCAATTCGACTGCGACTCTCCCCATTTCGGCGAAGTACCCGTTGACCTCTTCGGGCAGTGCGTGCTGCGGGTGCCGACGGCGGGCGATCTTGGCGACGTGCAGTGCCAGCGCGCCCATCCGGTCGATGTCCGCCACGATCTGAATCGCGCTCACGATGGACCGGAGATCACCGGCAACCGGGGCCTGCAGCGCCAACAGGACGAAGGCGCTCTCCTCGGCCTGGGTGCTCAGCGCCGAGATCTGCTCGTGGTCGGTGATCACCTGTTCGGCCAGCACGAGATCGGCTTGCAACAGGGACTGGGTGGCCCGCTCCATCGCCATCCCCGCCAGGCCACACATCTGGCCGAGCCGCTCGGAGAGTTCCGTGAGCTGCTCATGGTAAGCGGTGCGCATGGGTAAAGACTACGTTCTATAACGCCGAATTGTGATTAAGCACCACGTGGGCGACTACTCGCAGGTGGTGTCGGCCGCATTGGTCACCGTGAGGTCTTCGGGCAGCCTGGTCGGCGTGCTGCCGGAGTTGCGGCTGATCTGTATGCTGACCGAGGATCCGCTGGGCGGCGGGGCGCTCACCGCGCTGAAGTCCGGGCCGATCACCACCTGGACCACCGAACCGATTCCGGTGACCCGTTCCACTTTGGAGTTGCCGAACGCCGCGGCGACCGTCGCGGCAGCCTGCTCGTTGCCGGGCGAGAAGAACACCGTGGTGGCCTTCAGCGTGTTCGGATAGTCGTCGGGTGTCATCACGTTGAAACCGTTGCGCTTGAGCTGGCTGGCTGCGGTGGCCGCCAAACCGGAGGTGCTGGTGCCGTTGGAGACCTGCACGGTGACCTCTTGCGGGGAGGTGGTCACCACCTGCTCGCGGTGCGTCTCGTTGGTCGGGGCCGCCTCGGGCGTCTTCTTGGTGGTAGAGGGTCCCGAAGTGGTGCCCGGCGTACGCGAAGTCCCCAGGGTCTGCGCGTTGTGGTCGTTCTCCAACGGCAGCGGATCGTCGTTGATGATGGCTGTGAACAGCGCTTTCATGTCGGCTGTCCGGGGTGGCTCGTTGCCGTCCTGGTCGGTGATTCCGGTCGGCACGGTGACGAACGTGACGTGGCCGGCCGCCATGTGCTGCAGGGATCGGCCCAGCTCGACCAGGTCCCTGGTTTTGACGTTGTCGACGTAGCTGTTGGCGATGAACATGTTGACGACGTTGTTGAGCTTGTTGAGGTTCATCAACGTGTCCTCGGAGATCATCGCGCGGAGCAGCGAGGACAGGAACAGCTGCTGGCGCTTGATGCGGCCGTAGTCGCCGTTGCTCTCGGTGGTGACCTGGCGCGCGCGGACATAGTTCAGCGCGGTGGGCCCATCGATGACCTGCCGACCGGCGTGGTCGAGCACGGTGCCCAACTCGTAGTCCCGCAGCGCCGTGGTGCTGCAGACCTCGACGCCGCCGAGCGCCTCGACCATCCGGCCGAACCCGACGAAGTCGATGGCGATGAACCGGTTCACGCTCAACCCGGAGAGTTTCTGGATGACCTTGACCAGACATTTGGGGCCGCCGAAGGAGAACGCCGAGTTCAGCTTGGTCTCGGTGTACACCATGCGCGGACCCGTCTTGCCGGTCTTGGGGTCGTAGATGGGGCCATACTTGCCCGTTTCCGGGTTCCAGGCTTCGCACTGGATCGGGTTGATCGCCAGGTCACGCGGGAACGACACGGCGACCACGCGTTTGCGGTCGGCGGGGATGTTGACCAGCATCACCGTGTCCGACCGGGCGCCGCCGGCGTCCTCGGTGTCACCGGCGCCCACGTTGGCGTTGGCCCCCAGCCGCGAGTCCATGCCGACGATCAGGAAATTCTCGTCGCCGTACTGTGCGTTGGGGTCGACGATGTCGGCCGACTGCGGGTCCAGCGCGTTCACGGTGTTCAGCTGATTGTTCTTCGACGCACTCCACTGGTACGCGGCGCCGGTCAACACCAACGACAGCAGCGCGATGATGGCTGCCGCCGAACGTCCGGCGATCATGGCCGGGCGGCGACGGGATCGCCGTTTCGGTTCGCGCGTCTTTGGGGCGCGGTCCTCGGCGGTCTCGCAGGCTCGCCGGCTTTGCGTCTTCGTCGAACCCGGCTCGGGTCCGATGGCGTCGTCGTCGGAATCGTGCGGATAGTTGGCCGCCCCGAGATCGGGCAATTCCGAAAGCAGTTGCAGCGAATACGCGGGGATCGGCAAAACCTGCGTGTCGGACAGGTCGTCGGTTAGTTCGGCGGACTCCGGTGCCGGGTCTGCTTCCGGGTGCGCTTCCGGGTCTTCCGGGTCTGCGGATTCGTGGGGCTCCTCCGCGACGTGGTGCGGAGTGGGCCGGTCGGGAACCGTGGCGCCGAGTCTGGCGATCAGTTCGGCGACACTCAGCGGGCCGTCATGGCGAGTGCCGGACTCCTCTGGACGCTCCTCATCGTGGGCATCTTGCGCCTTGGGCGACCACCGGCTCAGATCTTCGTCGACCGACGGCGCCGAAAACCGTTCCCACGGCGCGGCGCCTGGCAATGGATGCGGGTTTGCGGTAAGCCGGTCCTCAGTGCCGTCGGAACTGCGCCGAGGACCAGGAGTGGCGCCTGTGTCGCCGTCACTCATGTCTTACCTGGCCTCCGAATGTGCGCGCACGTCAGCGCAGCACTTCAGACAGCGCCGCGCAAAAAAGCAGTAAGGCTCACATCGTACTGATTTCTCGGCCGAGACGCGATTTCAGCAGGGTCTCGGTTCGGCCGCCATCAGCCGCCCTCAGCCGCCCGAGTGCATGACGTCGGCGCCCTCGGGCACCCGGCAGTCCTCGGGGTCGTCCAGCCAGCCCTCCGGGAGCGACACCCGTGCCGGTGAGCCTTGCCGGCCGCGCGGACCGTTGCCCGCCGCCGGGAACGGCGCGGCGCCGTCCAGCTGTCCCAGCAGGTCGTCGAGTTCGTCCAACGTCTTGACCAGCGCCAACGACCGACGCAGATCGGATCCGGCCGGGAAGCCGTGCAGGTACCAGCCGATGTGCTTGCGGATGTCGCGCATGCCTTTGTCCTCGCCGAAGTGCGCGGCCAGCAGGGCGCCGTGGCGGCGGACGATGTCGGCCACCTCGCCGAGGTTCGGCGGGACCGGTGCCGGGCTGCCGGTGAACGCGGCCGACAGTTCGGCGAACAGCCAGGGCCGGCCGAGGCAGCCGCGGCCGATCACCACGCCGTCGCACCCGGTGGCGGCCATCATGGCCAGCGCATCGCTGGCGTCGTAGATGTCGCCGTTTCCCAGCACCGGGATGGTCCGTACCTGCTCCTTCAGCCGGGCGATCTGGTCCCAGTCGGCGGTACCCGAATAGCGTTGCGCGGCGGTACGCGCATGCAGGGCGACGGCGGACGCGCCTTCGGCTTCGGCGATCCGGCCGGCGTCCAGATGGGTGTGATGCTCGTCGTCGATCCCGATGCGGAACTTGACCGTCACCGGGATGTCGGTGCCTTCGGTGGCGCGCACGGCGGCGGCCACGATCTGGCCGAACAGCCGCCGCTTGAACGGCAGGGCCGCCCCGCCGCCGCGCCGGGTCACCTTGGGCACGGGACAGCCGAAGTTCATGTCGATGTGGTCGGCCAGTCCCTCGTCGGCGATCATCCTGGCCGCGGCGTAGGTGGTGTCCGGGTCGACGGTGTAGAGCTGCAGCGAGCGTGGGGATTCGTCCGGGGCGAACGTGGTCATGTGCATGGTGACCGGGTGGCGCTCGACGAGCGCCCGCGCGGTCACCATCTCGCACACGTAGAGGCCGCTGACCGTGCCGACCTTGGACAGCTCCTGCTCGCGACACAGCGTGCGAAAGGCGGTGTTCGTCACGCCGGCCATCGGGGCCAGCACCACCGGGCTGGCCAGCTCGATGGGTCCGATGCGCACCGGCCGGCTACCGCCCGCTCATGGTCAGCGTGCCGGTGGTCTGGTGCAGCTCGAAGGCCGTGGTTCGCTTACCGGTACGGGCCTCCCGATCGAGTTGGCGCTGCTTGGACACCTCGAACTTGTCGCAGGACTGCTCGAGTTCCTTGATCAGCAGCGCCAGGTCGTCCCGCATGGCGGCAGCTTCGCCGGTGAAGTCGTCGCGCTCGAAGATGCGCCACTTCTTGAGTACCGGCATGACGACCTCGTCGAGGTGGATGCGCGGGTCGTAGACGCCGCCGACGGCGATGAACACCGCCTTGCGGCGGAACTCCGGCACCTGGAAGCCGGGCATCTGGAAGTTGCGCAGCACCTTGTGCAGCGACCTCATCGCCTGGTTGGGCGCGGCGGCGAAGCCGGCCTCGCTGACGTCGCGGTAGAAGATCATGTGCAGGTTCTCGTCGGCCGAGATCTTGGCCAGCAGCTGATCAGCGACGGTCTCGTTGCACGCCTTGCCGGTGTTGCGGTGCGAGATCCGCGTCGCCAGCTCCTGGAAGGTCACGTAGATGACCGAGTCGAACAGGCTCTCGGCGAACAGATCTTCGCGCACCTGGTGGTTCTGGCCCGGGCTGAACCCCCGGTTGACCACCTCCATGCGCAGTCTTTCCAGCTCGACGGGGTCGACCGCGCGGCTCACCACGAGGTAGTCGCGCAGCGCGATCCCGTGCCGGTTCTCCTCCGCGGTCCAGCGGTTGACCCAGTGACCCCAGGCTCCGTCCAGGCCGAAGTTCATCGCGATCTCGCGGTGGTAGGACGGCAGATTGTCCTCGGTCATCAGGTTCTGCACCATCGCCACCTGGGCGAGGTCGGAGAGCTTGCTTTCCTCGGGATGCCATTCCTGGCCGCCGAGGGCGTAGAAGTTCTTGCCGTCCGACCACGGGATGTAGTCGTGCGGGTTCCAGTTCTTGTGCATCTTCTCGTGCCGGTTGATGTACGTCTCGACCACCGGTTCGAGTTCTTGCAAAAGCTGCAGGTTGGTCAGCTCCGCTGACATGACGCCTCCAGTTATCTGTGTCGTCGGGTTGCAGTCAATATATCTGTGCCTATCAGTAGCATCAAGTTTCGCCGACGGTGTGGCGCATCACGGCGAGGTCACATTCAGCGGGTTCAGGCGAGCGTCGCGTAGCTGGCCGCCGTGCTGAGCAGCATGTCGACGCAGTAGTCGATGAACTGTTCGCGACTGGCGCCCAGCTGCCCGGTCAGGTACGCCGTGAACAGGCCGGTGAGGGCACCGATCAGGCTGGTGGCGACCAGTTTCTGGACGACCGGGTCGGCGATGCGGGACAGCTTGCGTTGCAGCAGATCGATGAAGGTGGGCATCCATGCCGCACCGGACTGGGTCAGCGTCGGTTCGACCGCGGGTGCCAGCAACAGCACCCGTCCGCGCACCGGATCGTCGACCATCAGGGTGACAAAGCGCTCGACGGCTTCCCGCGGTGTCTTCGCCGACGTCAGCGCGTCCATGGCGCGGGTGCAGACGTCGTCGTAAACCGCCCGGACGAACTGTTCGCGATCGGTGAAACTCTCGTAGAAGTAGCGTTCGGTGAGGTCGGCGTGACGACAGGCGGCGCGCACCGTGAGCGCCGGGCCATGCTCCCCGCCCAGCAACTCGACGCCGGCGGCGACGAATCGGTCTCGGCGCAGGGCGTGGCGGTCTTCCAGGGGGACGCCCGACCAGCGGCCCCGCCGTTGACTGCCCTGCACTTCGCTCCTAAGATCGATTCTGACAACGTGTGTGGTCAGAATTGCTGACAACCGAGGATTTCACCAGTGACCCAAGATACGTCCGCTGCCTGCCCGGAGACCAGCGGCAATTCCGAGCCCAGCGAAGTGGCCCCGCCCGCGCCATCCGACGGCGTGGCCGCCGGGTGCCCGGTGTCGTCGCCGGGTTACGAAGCGCCTCCGGTGCCGCTCGGCCCGCAGTCTCTGACGTGGAAGTACTTCGGCGACTGGCGCGGCATCCTGCAAGGTCCGTTCGCGGGCTCCATGCAGAACATGCACCCGCAGTTGGGCGCTGCCGTCCAGGATCACTCGACCTTCTTCCGGGAGCCCCTGCCGCGGGTGATGCGGTCGCTGTACCCGATCGGCGGGGTGGTGTTCGACGGTGACCGGGCCCCTCAGACGGGGGCTGAGGTGCGCGACTACCACACCGACATCAAGGGCGTCGATGAGCAGGGCCGTCGCTACCACGCCCTGAACCCCGACGTCTTCTACTGGGCGCACAGCACGTTCTTCATGGGCACCATCCTGGTGGCCGAACGGTTCGGCGGCGGGCTGACCGAAGCGCAGAAGCGGCAACTGTTCGACGAACACGTCCAGTGGTATCGGATGTACGGCATGAGCATGCGGCCGGTGCCGCAGTCCTGGGAGGAATTCCAGGACTACTGGGATCACATGTGCCGCGAGGTATTAGAGGACAACTACGCGACGCGGGCCGTGCTGGACCTGACCTTGTACGACAAGCTGCCGATCGCGCCCTGGCTGCCTAAATGGTTGTGGGGCGGCCTGACCAGGCTGTCCCGGCCTCTGTTCGTCTGGCTGACGGTCGGCTTCTACCACCCGGCGGTCCGGGAGCGGCTCGGCTTCACCTGGTCACGGCGCGACGAATGGCTGCACCGGCGCTTCGGCAACCTGGTCTGGCTGGTCTTCTCGTGCGTGCCGCCCCGGTACCGCAAGCACCCGCGGGCCCGGGCCGGCCTCGACCGCGCCTCCGGCCGCATCGCCGCGGATGCGCCGCTGCCGCAGACGGCGGCACGCAACCTTCCCCCGCTGGACGAGCGGGGCGACCCGAAGCACTACTGCCCGAACGTCTGATCCCTCAGTGCGCGTGACTGTGCACGTCGTCCAGTCCGGACTGGTGCACGTGCTCATGGGTGTGCTCGGTGCCGTCGTCGTGTGAGTGCGGGTGCTCGTGGGTGACATGCTCGTGGTCGTGAGCGGTGTGCTCGTGGGTATGCGTGACGTCGCCGTGCTGGTGTTCGTGCGTGTGCGGCTGGTCATGGCTGTGTTCTGACATTTCTTGCTCCTTACTTACGCGCCGAGTGTGAATCTCTCGACGCTGAATCCGCGTGTCGCGTCGCAGGATTCACAGTCGGCGGGTGAACCCCGTCCCCCACGGCGTGCAGACCGCCCTCGCCGCGGTGATGGCGCGGAACTCCGGGTCCGGCGTGTTCGGCGTTGTAGACCGCGTCGATGACGAGCTGACGCACGTGGTCGTTCTCCAGGCTGTAGAAGATCGTGGTGCCCTCGCGACGGGTGCGGACCAGTCGCGCCATGCGCAGCTTGGCCAGGTGCTGCGACACCGACGGCGCGGGCTTGCCCACGTGCTCGGCGAGCTCATTCACCGACCTTTCGTGATTCGCCAGCGACCACAGCACCTGTACCCGGGTGGTGTCAGCGAGCATCCGGAAGATCTCGACCACCAGCGCAGCCTGGTCATCGGGAAGCCGCAGAGGTCTATTATCTGCATGCATACGCAGATAATAGTTCCATGGGAGGGCACGGTGTCAATGCCCGATGGTCAGTCGCCCGGTACGACGGTCGCGGTGCGTTGGCCGCCGTTGCGTGCCTGCCAGAACCGGTAGACGTCGACGGCATCCGGGCGGGCCTCGTAGCGCATGGGCAACCGACGGTCCCGCCAGTCCTTGGCGAACTCGTCGTAGAAGGTGGCGAGCTCGAAGTATCTACGGTCGTCGACGTAGTGCGGTTCGTACTCGTCGCGCGAGGTCAGGAACACCACCTCGTCGGGGGAGCAGTAATACAGCGAGCCCAGGCACATCGGGCACGGGTGAGCCAGCACGTAGATGGTGGTGCCGACGAGATGCTCGGTGCCCAGTTTCGTGCACGCATCGCGGATAGCCAGTATCTCGGCGTGCGCGGTCGGGTCGTTGGTCTGAGCGACTTGGTTGGCGCTCTCGGCCAGCACTTCGCCGTCCTTGACGATCACCGTCGCGAACGGACGGCCGCCGTCGGCGACGTTGCGGCGAGCGAGGTCGATGGTGCGTTGGGCGAAGTCGGTCACAGGTCGCAGGGTAGTCCGAGAGGACACAGCCGAAGCTGTGATATTAACTAGATTGTCTATATTTTTTGCTGTTGGGAGTTGGATGGTGCGTACCGATCGGGATCGATGGGACCTTGCTACGAGCGTTGGCGCGACAGCCACCATGGTGGCCGCGCAACGGGCCCTTTCGTCTGAACATGGCTACATCGAGGATCCGTATGCCGCACCACTGGTGCGCGCGGTAGGCATCGACGTCTATGTCCGGCTGGTGAACGGGGAGATCCCGGTCACCGAAGAGTCCGAGTTCGACCCCGAGCGGATGGCCAAAGGCATGGCCTGCCGTACCAGGTTCTATGACCAGTTCTTCCTCGACGCCACCCACGGCGGTATCGGCCAGGTCGTCATCCTGGCGTCCGGACTGGACGCGCGTGCCTACCGACTGCCGTGGCCGGCGGGCACCGTCGTCTACGAAGTCGACATGCCCGAGGTGATCGAGTTCAAGACCGAAACCCTGGGCGAACTGGGCGCCGAGCCGACCGCCGAGCGCCGGACCGTCTCGGTGGACCTGCGCGACGACTGGGCGTCCGCGTTGCGCGCCGCGGGGTTCGACACCGAGGCGCCGTCGGCATGGAGCGCGGAAGGGCTGCTGGTCTACCTGCCCGACGACGCCCAGGATGCGCTGTTCGACAACATCACCGCGTTGAGCGCCCCCGGCAGCCGGTTGGCCTTCGAGTTCGTTCCCGACACCCGGATCTTCCAGGATCCGCGCTGGCGCGAGCATCACGACCGGATGGCTGAACTCGGCTTCGAGGTCGACTTCAACGACCTCGTCTACCACGCCGAGCGCAGCCACATCCTGGACCACCTGTCCGGGGAGGGCTGGCAGACGTCGTCGCACACCACCAAGGAACTGCACGCAGCCAACGGCTTTGCCTACCCTGACGACGAACTCGCGGAAGCATTCGCCGACGTGACCTACAGCAGCGCGGTGCGCGAGGGGTAGCCGGTCTACTGGCTGTTGCGGAGCAGCTCGTCCTTGAGGCGCGTGGTCAGCATGTCCTGGAAAACCGTCTGCGCCGGTGCGTACAGATCCCGGTAGGTCGAGACCAGCGCTTCCCGGTTGTACTCCGGAATCGTGCCGGTGGGCGGTGTCCAGAAGCTGTCGATGTCCATCAGGAAGAACTGGCCCGTCCCGGCGGGGGTGACCCTGCGCAGGTGGTATTGGGCGTCGAGCGCTTGGCCCACTCCCGGTCCGTACCGGACGATCAGCGACTTGCCCGGCTGCGCCTCGCGGTAGACGGCCGCGCCCTGCCACTCGGTCAGGGTCAGGCCGCCGGGAGCCAGACGCTGCGGGCCGAGCAGGCTCTCGTCGATCCAGTTCGTCCATTCGATGCGGCCGTCGACGCCCGCAGGAACCCGGATCTCCAACACGTAGCGCAGGCCGATGCGCTCGATGCCCACCAGGTTGGTGACCGAGGAGCGCGCGTCGACCACGCGCATCGCGATGTCCAGGAAGGTGTCGAAGTTGGTGTACGCGGTGGTCTCGACGACGATCGCCTGGTTCTTCAGCGATGCGGCGGTGGTGTTCTCGCGGTTGGAGTAGCGGACGAAGCGATCTTGGACGGGTTGCGGTGGCTGCCCCGGGGCGGTCATGCCCCACTGGACGTCCTGGGCGGCACGTTCGATCGGCAGGTCGGCGATGAGTCGTTGCTTGAGTTCTCGGGCTGTCGACTCGGTGAGGGCTTCGGTTGCGGGGTGACGGATTTCCAAAGTCACCAGGGCTACGGGGGCGTTGGGTTGGACCTCAGCGGGATTCACGTCCGGAAGCATAGCCGCGAGCATAACCAAGCGGGTGCGAATGAAAACGGAGCGTTCGATTTCCGGGGCAGCCGTGCGGCGTGGGCCCCCAACCGATGCCGAGAGGCCCTCGGATGATGTGATGACCGGTGCCCCCACCAGGGCTCGAACCTGGGACCTGCGGATTAAAAGTCCGTAGCTCTACCGACTGAGCTATAGGGGCGTGGACACACAGGATACTGCGTAGCCGTCGACCGGTCGTTTGAGGATCCGGGACGGCCTCGTTTGAGGATTAGGCCCGGGGTGCCCTAAGCTGACTTGGCTCCCAACGTTGAATTCGTTGCGAGTGCCCCGGAGAGATTCGGTTCTGGCCCCCTTCGTCTAGCGGCCTAGGACGCCGCCCTTTCAAGGCGGTAGCGCGGGTTCGAATCCCGTAGGGGGTACTTGCGACGCATCAGTGTGGAGCAAGTAGCAGCACAGCAAGGCCCTGTGGCGCAGTTGGTTAGCGCGCCGCCCTGTCACGGCGGAGGTCGCGGGTTCGAGTCCCGTCAGGGTCGCCAGCACGGCGAGGCACACACTGCCTGCCGGCTTCCGGCCAGGTAGCTCAGTCGGTACGAGCGTCCGCCTGAAAAGCGGAAGGTCGGCGGTTCGATCCCGCCCCTGGCCACCAGGTTTGACCTGCTTGTACACGGATTATGCACTCGGTGGATGGTTTGATTCGTCCGGTTATTGTCCGGTCGTTGGTGCGGAAATCTCAGTCGTGTGAAGGTGATCGAGGTTGGTTGCCACTTGGTCTAGTTCGTCGGCGTAGAGATCGCTATAAATATTCGCGGTGACGGTGGGCGTGGAATGACCCATTGTTTTCTGGACATAGCGCAGGTCTGCCCCCGATTTACGGGCCAGGCTGGCATACGTGTGGCGTAGCTCATGGATAGTTAGCGGAGCCAGGTCGGTCTTCTCAAGGGCTTGATTCCAGTGCGTATGGCGGCGCCAGTTGTTGGATCGCAGCATTGTTCCGTTGGATGAGGTGACCGCTGATTCGTCCGGAGCGCGGCCGCTGATGCGCCGGGCGAGGATGTCGACCACGACTTGCGGGAGCGGGATGGTTCGGATGCCAGCGCGGGTCTTCGGAGGACCGATGACAATTCGGCCTTCAACCTCGGGTGCGGCCCGCCGGACGAAGAGGCGTCGGGCGGCAAGGTTGATGTCCTTGACGCGGAGGCCGACGAGTTCGGACCAGCGCAGGCCCGTGTAGGCGAGGATGGTCACGACGTCGCCCTGGTCTCCGCAGGCATCGGCCAGTTTCTGGACCTCGTGTGCGGTCAGGTAGCGATGACGATCCCGCTCGGGAATGCGGCCCGCTGAGACGCCGAGGGCGGGGTTGCGGTGAATGCGGCCGTCTTGGTGGGCGACGTCGAGAATCGAGCGCATGAGACGCAGCGTGGAAACCTTTGCCCACGGGCCAACCGTCAGGCCGCCAACGAACGACTGGACGTCGGCGCGGGTGATTTCGTCGACGGGGATGTGACCAAACCGGGGGGCGATTCGCAGTTCCCAGTGTTGGACGTATCCGCTCCAGGTCTTCGGCGACACCGCGGGCTTTTTGGAATCGGAGAACTGCGTCCAGATCCGGTTCAGCGGCGTACGTCCGAGGCGTGGGTCGAATCGACGTGCACCGAGCGCGGCTTCGTTGTCACGTTCGGATTTGAACGCCTTCGCCTCGCGCAGGGTCGGAAAGGTGGCCGACGTTTCGACCCAGCCCGATGGAGCGTCCGGATCACGGATCAGGTAGCGGACTTGGTATCGGGGTTGGCCGGCTGCGTTGAGGCGCTTTCGAATGCCGCGAGGGGTGTTGCCGGCCATTACCGGCGCACCTGCTTCAGCCAGGATCGGACTTCTGCGCAGTCCCAGCGGCGTACCCGCTCGGACAGGGTGTAGCAGGGTGGGCCGATCTGTTCACCGGTGGTTTCGCGGAGTGCGGCCCAGCGGTTGAGTGTCGCGGCAGAAACGCCTAGGAGCGCTGAAACCTGGTCGGCGGTAAGCAGTTCTGGGAAATTGCCGCTAGCGACGAGGGCCTCCCGGAGGCCGTGAATCACCATGGCGTCACCTCGCTGCGTGGATTGACTCGTACCGCGTGCGGCTGCGGGGCAACCCGTTAGCTGATTCGGAAATGGACCAGTCATTCACTGCTCCGCCCTCCGGTGGTCCTTGATTTCCCGTATTGCCTTGCAGTGATGCGGATCTGATCGTCGGACCAGAAGTCGGATCGGACCTTCGTCGCGTGGCCGTCCTCGGCGATGACGTAGCCGGTACCCGGTCTGTCGGGGCTGATTCGGTGTGCCGGAGCCTTGTCGGCCAGCCCATCGCCGAGGACCATCGTGACTTCGTCGCGGGAACGCAGTCGAAGCGCGACGGTCTGCGTGAACAGTCCTCGCATAGGCAGCACTTCCTTGCGAGGGTCCTGCAGGAACGCGGCGACCACGATTCCCAGCGCTCGACCTTTGGTGAGGATCCGTGACAACGAGGCGGCGGCTTCTTTGCGAAGGGCTGGGTCGCTCATGTACGCGGTTATCCCGGCCAGCTCGTCGATCAGCAGCACGAGGAGGGGTGAGGCCGTGGTCGGCCTGTGTTCGCGTGTGTTGCCCGCCATCTCGTGGCCGCGCTTGTCCATCAGCTTCTCCAGCCCAGCAAGGGTTTGGACGGCGTCGGCCTCTGTGGTGGCAATCTTGGCGAATAGCCCTGCGCCGGTCGACAACTCGATGCCGTACTTCAGGTCAATTCCGATCAGATGAACAAACCCGGCGGCCACAGCAGGGCCGAGGCCGCAGGCGATGCCCCAGAAGAGGGAACCTTTGCCTGAGCCTGAGCAGCCCACGGTGAGGGTGTGTCGTCCGCTCAGTGGGAGCGTCCAGGCGGAACCGTCCTCGCGTCGCCCGAGCTTGATGCATGTTGCTGCGACCGCCGTTGTCGGCGCTGCGTGACCTACCGTCGACAACTGCTCTCGCATGACAAGCTCGATTCGCAACGTCCCGGGCGAGACGACAACCGCCCGCGCCGAATGTGCACCAGCAGCGTCACGGATGGCAGGAACGGCCCGCTCCAGGTCTTCCACAGTCTGTCCCATCCTTGTCCGTACTATGAGCCGCAGGGTGGTGTGAGACACGTCTGTTCTCAACAGCTTTGGATGAAACCAGCGGGTGGAGGTGACCTGCTGGCCTTCTTTGTTGCGGCGAGTGATCTGCTCGGAGGCGGATAGGCCGCAGCGCTTGCAGAGCCTGTGCCAGGAGACGTAAGCCCAGAGTCGCCAGCGTAGAAGTTGGGTCGGTGTTGCGAATCGTTCCTCGTACGTCTCGGGAGAGTGCAGTCGCCAGGAGATGAGGGCGGCGGCGCTGACTCCTACGACGATCGCCACCCAGAGGCCGAGACTGGTCAAGAAATTCAGGACGTGGTCGAGCCGGAACGGGGTGTCGGGATCGAGTGGTGCGTACGGATCGGGATTCATGCCGATTCCCGGCTGGCCGTTGCGCTGGCCGATGGCTTGCCTGGGGCCCTCATACCAGAGGCTCGAAACGACCAGGCGATCCGGGAGAAGTCGCCCGACCGCTCAACGTACGGCAGCGCCATGAGCCCGTCGAAAACCACTGGGGTGAAGGGTGTCCCACTGGGTTTGGCGGGCGCAGACGGCTGCGTCGGTGCAGCGAACTTCACCGTCACCGTCCGACTGCGCTTCGGTGCCGCCGGGTCACCGTCAAGCACTTCGACCTGCCACATCGGCAAGCCGGTATCGCGATCCCTCGCTTGGACGCGGTTCTCGCCGGAGGACTTGTCGAAGTCGATCATGGGCGTCACCTCGGATACGAGGAACGCGCCGAGGGAAAACACCTGGTCGTGACCGATCTGGAGCCATTTGGGGATCGACATTGCGGAACCTTTCGAGCGATTGGACTAGATAACTACTTAACCTAGTCGTCTAGAGGAGTAAGTCAAGCGTTCTGACTCATTTGGTCGTTTCGCGACGTTCAGCGCGCTGAGAAGTCGTATTCCAGCAGGTAGGCCGATGCCACCTTTACGGTGTCGCACACTTCAACGGCCACGTCCTTGGTGTCATAGGCAGTCCGAACCACGGTGAGAACAGGCGCCCCTGGCGGGAGCTGCAAGGCACGGCGTTCTTCGGGAGTGGGCATTCGGGCGCCGACCTCCTCGGTGAACCGCGCGAGGCTGTGGCCAGCCTCTTCAAGGCGCGCGTAGATGCCACCTGGCCCCGTGTCGGTCTGTTCGATCTTGGTGCCCTTGGCGAATGCGACAGGAATGTATGAGGTTGCCGTTTCGACCGGCTTGCCGTCGGCGAGGTAACGTCGGGACCGAACCACCACTTCGTCATCTGCAGTCAGTCGAAGCCGTTCGGCCACAACCGAATCCGGCCTCTCACGGGAAACGGTGATGTTGTCGACTTGAGGTGTGTAGCCGGACTTCTCCGCTTCGACGGTGAATGCCGCTTTGCCGTTGGCGCGATGTTGCCGGGCGAAGCGATCGGATGCGAGTCGCCGAATTGGGGGAGCGGGTCGCACGAATACGCCGCGGCCGTGCTCGGAGATCACCAGGCCTTCGGTGCGCAGTTCTTGCACTGCCTGGCGGACTGTCATCCGCGCGACCCCGAAATGCTCGATTAACTCGGCCTCGGAGGGCAGGCGTCCGCCAGCTTCTAGCTGGCCAGAGATGATGGCGTCACGCAACATGCTGGCGATCTGCCGATATGGCGGCTTATCGTCTGCCCGGTCAATCTGGCCAAGTTGCAGCACCTGAGAGCCTTCCCGTGCATGTCTAGGCGACTAGTCTAGGGAAACGACACGTCCCCTGTCACTACATCGAGTCGGCCGCAGAGGAGTCTTGCGCATGGCAGCCACACCGAAGCACTCGGTCAGCGTCGCCGGCATCGTGGTCCGCGACGATGGCCGCGTCCTGGTGATCAAGCGCGAAGACAACGGCCACTGGGAGGCGCCGGGGGGAGTCCTGGAACTCGACGAGTCGTTCGAGGCCGGCGTTCGGCGTGAGGTGCTCGAAGAAACCGGCCTTGAGGTCACCGTCGAGCGTCTCACAGGCGTCTACAAGAACTTGACCCACGGAATCGTCGCGTTGGTGTATCGCTGCAGGCCAACCGGTGGTGAGCCCCACGCCACTGAGGAGGCTTGTGAAATCCGTTGGATGACAAAGGAAGAAGTGCAGGTGGCGATGGTTCCCGCGTTCGGCACGCGTGTTCTGGACGCATTCGAGGATGTGCCGCAGTCGCGGGCGCATGATGGTGTGAATCTCCTGCGCGTGTGACAGCTCGTGCCTAACTTGGGAGGACCCGCAGTATCTGCACTTTGGTGTCGCGCATGACGTTCCACCCGCCGTGTACGGAATCGCCGTTCTCACGCATCTCTTTTTGCCGCGTCGAGCAGCACGGTATTGAGATCGCCGAGCAATAGCGCGGTTCCGCCTTCATTGTCGTAGAGCACCCAGTCCTCGCTGGACTCGCTCAACATGTAGGTCACCATGGCTGGAAGCTATCGCGGTGGACCGATAACAAGCCTTAATCCGAAACGTAGCCCAGTCGTCGGCTCCTATCCGGTTTCGCGAGCCCGTCGACGATCTTCATCGTCTCCACCGCGACGGTCGTCACCTTGGCGATCAGATCGACGATGTATTTCGGGTCGTCATGCTCGTCGCACCAGTCGTTAGGATCGTTTGTGATGCCGGTCGACTTGTCGGTCTTGACCTGGTACCGGTCTATGATCCACGCCAGCGCGGAGCGTGGTCCAAGCATGTACCGGTCCGCGTTCTCCGGGATGCCGCTGATCGTAACTTTCGCGTTGTAGATCAAGGTCGTGTGGTCATCGACGTTCTTGCTTGTTTCCGGATCCTTGCGCTTGGCCCACTTCAGTTTCGATACCCGCCAAGTGTCGTGGCTGTCCGGGTCAGCGCCCGGCTTGAGCTCCACGGTGACTGGGTAGGGCTCCACGGACTCGTAGCCGATGTGCAGGTCGGACAGCGCCCGGCCCGCCACTGCAAGCTGCTCGAATCGCTTCCGGGAGTCGGGAGTTGGGATGTGCGGCAGCATCTTCTTCAAGTCCGCGGCGTACGTCTCGCGGTAGGCGGGGTCATGCAGCAGTCCGTAGACGTAGAAGAAGATGTCGTCCTTAGTGATCTGGTCACCGATCGCCTCTTGGTACAGGGCGCGGATGGTGTCGGTAATGTTGTCGACGCGGCGATAGCCATAATCGTCGACCTCGCCTGACGGGGTGTCGAACTCAATTGTGCCGAAGCCAGATTCGACTTTCTGGTAGGTCCAGCGCGGAAAGAACTGACCCGTGTCAAGCAAATGCAGGTTCGGCAGAAGGTCCGTGATGAACGGTGTGAACTCGAAGTGCGACGCTGGGCCGGTCAGCAGGATGCCGAAGTTCTTGTGATTCGGCGTCGGGAACATCGATGGCAGTTGGTAGAGCATCGCGTTCAGTTGCCGATTGAAATACACGTGCTGGGACTGGAACGGCCGGTACGAGCCACTGATCAGTGACTGAGATTCGTAGGTGTAGCGCTTTCCGCTCGCGAGATCCTGTTTGGCGTTGCGATTCCAACTGATCATCGTGGGGTCGTTGTCGATGAACTTGTCCACCGCAGCTTTCCGGTCAGTGATCCGGTTTCGCTCGCAATAAGTCTCGAACCCGAGGACTTGGCCGTTGTAGAAGTCGACCATCCGCCGCACATTCGCCTCAACCACCGTGCGCGAGTAGTTGTAGCACCATGAATCGCGGCCTGTGGCGAGTCCGAGTGAGTAGCTGCCGAAGACTGCCAGCCCACCGGACTTGTCACCGATCATCGGCCACGAGGAAAATTCACCGCTGCGTTGGCTGATCCAGTCGCCGTGCTCGTTCGGCGTGATCAATTGCCACTCAAGGGATTCAATCCGCCCAGCCGCGACGATCTCCAGTTTCTGTTCGCGGGACAGGTAGTCGCCGATGTCCAAATAGTGGACCTCGCACGGTGCGGTGCTGGAGGGGTTCTTAACACCGATGAAGATGGCAACGGTGTTCCGACTGCCAGAGCCGAAGACCTTGCCGCCCTCCCTGCGCGACAGTTCGCCAGATGTGCGCTGGTTCCCCCGCAGGTTGTAGACGTAGACCCGGCTGTACTCGTCGGCCAAGGACAGGCGGATGCCGTCGGCTGTGTTGCCGTCGATCCACCCGCCGTTGGAGACGAACGCGACGACGCCGTGGTCACCGACGCGATCCGTGGCCCACCGGAACGCCCGCAGGTAGGAGTCGTACAGCGTGCGCTGGCTGGTAGCCGTCGACCTCTTCGCGTACGTCTCGGCGATCCGTTTGTCGAGCGTCGGGTAGGCCAGGTTGGCGTTAATATCGTTCGCCGAGGTCTGCCCCACCGAATAGGGCGGGTTCCCGACGATCACATGGATCGGCGCGGCGAGCTGCTTGACGATCCGAGAGTTGTTCTGCGGGAACATCTCCGTGTCCATCGAGTCATCGTCTTCGGTCATCTGGAAAGTGTCCGTCAGGACAATGCCCTCGAACGGGCTGTACTCGGTCTTGGTCAGAGCGTGGTAAGTGGTCTCAACGTTCACCGCGGCGATGTAGTACGCGAGCAGCATGATTTCGTTCGCATGTAGCTCGCTAGCGTACTTCCGGGCCAAGTCTTCCGGGCGGACCAGGCCCGACTGCATGAGCCGAGTGATGAACGTGCCCGTACCAGTGAAAGGGTCGAGGACGTGCACGGCCTCGTCGGTGAGACCTCGGCCGAAGGCCTGGCGCGAGGCGTGATCGGCTGCGCGCAGGATGAAGTCGACGATCTCGACCGGCGTGTACACGATGCCCAGTGCTTCAGCCTGTTTCGCGAAGCCGACTTTGAAGAATTTCTCGTACAGCTCCGCGATCACCTGCTGCTTGCCGTCTGCGGTGGTGACCTCCGAGGCGCGGATCCGCACCGAGTCGTAGAAGCCTTCGAGGTGCTCGGTCTCGGCCTCCAAACCGGCCCCGCCGAGCTGGTCGACCATCGCCTGCATCGTCTTCGACACCGGATTGTGTACCGCGAACTCGTGGCCTGCGAATAAAGCATCGAAGACCGGTGCCGTGATCAGGTGCTGGGCGAGCATCGAGATCGCGTCGTCACGGGTGATGGAGTCGTTGAGGTTGTCCTGAAGACCCTTGTGGAACTTGGCAAACGCCTCAGTTACCGCTGGGTCGGCTCCGTCGATCAGGACCTTGATCCGGGCAGTCAGGGCCGCGGCGATGTCCGCGACGTCTTTCGCCCAATCCTCCCAGTACGTCCGCGTCCCGACCTTGTCGACGATGCGGGTGTAGATCGCCTCCTGCCACTCCGACAGCGAGAACAGTGCCATTTGCTGCGCCAGCTCACCGCCACCAGTACTACCGCCTTCGACGACGCCCGTGGCGGGGTCGACGGGCTCGGTGCCGCCACCCGTCATGGATGTCGATCCCTCGGCGGCGAACGTCTCGGGGTTGTCGATGGTCGGTCCGATGTGACCGCCGAGCAGCCGATCCGAACCGTGGCCTGTGTCGGCGCCGGGGTTCACGGCATTGAGGGCGATCGAGTTCACCATCGCGTTGAACCGATCGTCGTGCGCGCGGAGAGCGTTGAGGACCTGCCACACCACTTTGAAGCGGCGGTTGTCGCCGAGGGCCTGTGACGGCGAGATCCCGGCCGGGACTGCCACCGGCAAGATGATGTACCCGTAGTCCTTTCCGTCAGCCTTGCGCATCACCCGGCCCACGGACTGCACGACGTCGACGACGCTGTTGCGGGGGTGTAGGAACATCACCGCGTCCAGAGCGGGCACGTCCACGCCCTCCGACAGACACCGCGCGTTCGACAGTATGCGGCACTCGTTCTCGGGCAGCGGGGCCTTGAGCCACTGCAATTCGCGGTTCCGCTCCAATGCGTTGTAGGTGCCGTCGACGTGGCGCACCTGCACGGCGAGGTCCAGGTTCGTGGTGTTGATGTCGATGCCGTCGTCCTGGCTGTCGGTGAGCATCTCCCGGTACGCGTCAACGACTTTCGGGAACAACTCGGCGACCTGCTTCGACGCGGCGATATCCTTCGCGAACGCCACAGCCCGGCGCATCGGGGGCTCGCCTGGTGCGAAACCCTGACCGTCCGGGGTCTTTCCAGCGCGCTTGGCCAGACCGTTCCAGCAGCCCACGATCTTGGTGGCGTCGTCGAGCCGCAGCTCCCCTTCCCCGCCCGCCAGCTGCTCCTGTAGGGGCGCCGCGACCATCTCCTCGTCCACGGTGAGCACGAGGACCTTGTAGTCGGTGAGCAAGCCCCGCTCCACGGCCTCTCCGAAGGACAAGCGATGGAACTCAGGGCCGTACTTCGTGTCGTCATCCATAGAGGTGATCTCGGCGGAATGCTCGTCCGCCTTCGCCTTCACGGTCTCGTCGTAGATGCGAGGTGTCGCCGTCATGTAGAGGCGACGGTCGGCGTGCAGGTAGTCGGCGTCGTGGACCCGCACAAAGTTCGATTCGTCGGCGCCCTCAAGCGTGACGCCGGTGGTGCGGTGCGCCTCGTCGCAGATCACCAGATCGAACGGCGCTACACCCAACTTCTGCGCATCCGCGATGACGGACAGCGACTGGTAGGTCGTGAACACCACCGTCAGGCCCTTGGCGCGCTTGCGGTGCGCCATCTCGTGTGCCAGCGTCGCCGCGTTCGTGGTCACTGGAATCGCCACGTCGTAGGTGTTGATGTCCTCCGCCGCGCGGGACACCTTCGTATCCGAGCAGACAGCGAATGCACGCAGGTCCAACTGTGTTTGCGCCGTCCACTCCCGCAGCGTCTGGCTCAGCAGGGAGATCGACGGGACCGCGAACAGAATCCTTGCGCTGCCACTGTTTTCAGTTGCGGTGCGCTCGGCGATCTTCAGCGCGGTGAACGTCTTGCCGGTGCCGCACGCCATGATCAGCTTGCCGCGGTCGTTGCCGGCCGCAAAACCCGCGAACACCTTGTCGATCGCGGTGGCCTGGTGCTGACGCGGCTCGTGACGGGTCGCCTCGGAGACGTCGATCTGGAGGTCGCCGTCTACCCAGGCGATGTCCCAGTCGATCGGCGAGTCAGCGATCTCCGCCAGGCCGATCCGCTGCACAGGAATCGTCTGATCCTCGAGGGCGTCCTCGGCGTTCTTTCCCCACCGGTCGGTTGTCGAGATGATGATCCGATTGTTGAACGGGTTCTTACCCGACGCGGTGAAAAACGAGTCGATGTCCTCTTTGCGCAGCGTGTGCGTTGGCTCGTAGAACTTGCACTGGATCGCCGTGTACTCACCACTGTCACGTTCCCGAGCAACGAGATCAATTCCTGTGTCGGGCTTACCTTTCCGGCCAGGCCAATCTATCCAACGCCACACTTCACCGTACTGCTGCGACAGCAGCGGATCGAGGTCGAAGTAGCGGACCATGAGCTTCTCGAACTTGGTCCCGCGTTCCGAGTTCGATGGCGCTTGACGGAACGCGTCCATAACCTCGTGGATCGAACCCATTGTTCCCCCTACCTATCGGCGCGTGCGTCAAAGAGCCTAGGCTGCGGAGGCGGCCGAGACTAAGGGATCAAGGGGGTACGCGTGTCGTGAGTTCTGTCGGCCCGCGGCGATAGCCTGCCCCGATGGCAGCCAGCACCATTGCACCATTCGGCCACGGCTCGATCGAGAACATCGCCAGGATCATCGGCGAGCTGTACACCGGACCCGAGCTGACACGGATCCTCGCGTCGGTGGGGATGCCGGACCCTCTTGGCGAGGGCCAGACGAAGTGGAAGCGCCTCGCCGCCAGCATGCAGGAGAAGCAGTACTCGCAGGGGGATGGCCGCCCGATCCTGGCCGTCATCACCACGGCGATGAAACCCGACATGGTCTGGGATCGCCAACCCAAGGCCGCAGTGGCTCGTGACGAGCTGACGCAGGTGCTGTCGCTGTCGGGCTACCGTGTCCGCGACGACGGGCGCATCGGCTCTGCGAAGACCGCCACCACCGCGTCCGAAGCGTCTGCCCGAAGCGAGCGGTTGCGCAAGTTGTTGGAGGAGCGCCGCGCACACCCGGAGGTCATACGCCACTGCCGGGAGGAGCTGTTGCGGAAGGACCACTACGAAGCCGTGTTCGAGGCGGTCAAGGGACTCGGTGCCCGGCTGCGAGAGAAGTCCGGGGTTGATGAGGATGGGCGAGCGTTAGTGCAGGCGGCACTGGGAGGCAAGTCGCCGCGCGTGCTGTTGACCGCGTGCACGACAGTCACCGAACGCAACGAGCAGCAAGGTGTCGCGCTCCTGGCTGAAGGAATCTTCGCCGCGTTTCGGAACCCAGCCGCTCACGAGCCACGGCTGGTCTGGGAGGTGTCCGAGCAGGACGCGCTCGACGTACTGGGAACCTTGTCGATGATCCACCGTCGCTTGGACGCGGCACGTACCAACGCGGCGCGCTGAAGCCCACGCCGGTGACGATCAGCCGGTTGGAGCGTCCAACATGAGCGGGGCGACGGCGTCCTGAGTAACGGCCTGCAATCCCTCGCGGGTGCTGTGCACCCGGCTGTTGACTACGACTGTCTTGCGCTCGCGCGCCCACTGCCACGCCTCGTCCAGTACCTGGGGGGACACGTTGACGGAAACGCTGGTGGTCCGGCCCTTGCGGGCGATCTCCACCGTCACCCTCCCAGTGTCGGCGTCATGGTCACGGTGAACACCCTGGATCGGTCCGACGAACTGCTCCGCCACTCGCGGCGTGGTCCGCGATTTCAGACGTCGGGCCACGTTCCCGATGCGCTCACTCGCCGTGGCAGGCACCGACACCGCAGAGACACCCTTCGGGGCGGGTCCACCCAATGGTGTCCACTCGAAGGCCGCGCTGAACTCTTCGACGGACTCTTCGGTGAGCACCCGGTGCAGGGCGGCCACGAACTGGTGGCTGACGCCTGAACGGATCAGGTCCGGGTCGACACTGGCACGGGGCTCACGCTCCGGCTGAAGGACCTCCCTGTCCAACGTCGCGAGCGCTTCGGCGAAGGTGCGCATGACACGCCGCTCGGGAGGCTCCGGCACTGTGGTGATGCCCATGTCCGGCAGAGTCGGTGGTTCCTGCTTCTTGGCGGGGGTCGGCTCGCTGAGCGGCAACACGATCGGGATGATGAACGATCCCTTTCGCGTATGAGCCATCCGCGCGGAGGCGATCAGCTTGTCGCCGGACTTGCTGTAGTTGCGGATCAGCGCCCGCTGTCCCAGAGCAGTCGTTGCCGAGGACCGCAGCATCGTCCAGCTCGACTGCACGAGGGTAACGCCCGCGGCGTAGGGAATTGTGTCGCGGATGACGAGGTCCTTGGCCGCACGCAGATTGGCGATGTCTACCGCTTCGCCGCCGAGCCGCACTACCACATCGGCGGCGGTTGCACCTTCGAGCATCCCGACGCGCTCCGCGATCACTTGCCAGTCGATGCCACCCTCGACCAACTCGTTCGGTACCGGCAACAGGTGCTGTGACGTCGGGTGGCGCCACAGGCCCCCGACTTCGCCGATCTCATCGGGCGGTAGCCAGCCAGTCGCGGCGAGGTAGCGGACGACACGGTCATGCGCTGTTAAGGTCACGCGCTCGCCGCCTTTCCCCACTCACTCGGCTGGTCGAACTCGCCGGCCCACGTTGCGAAGGTCTCGGCAGTGAGCCGATTGTGCGCTGGCAGTCTGACACTCTTGCCCTTCACCGAGTTCACCCGGGCCCACAGCGCTCGCGCGTGGACAACGGTGTGCCGGTCAGGGTGCTCAATCCACTCGGTCGGCGTCGACTTCTCCAGGCGGACGTACACCAGGAACACCGGAACGTGAGCTGTCGACCACTTCGTTTTCCAGGCTTCGGTCACCGGCACGGTGAGGTTGCCGTCCTTGTTCGTCGCCTTAGTGCCGGTCTTGATCTGGACCCGGACACCGCCAGCGATGAACTCCAGCGTCATGTCGACCGCCAGGTGGTCCTCGCCGCTGGATGTCTCGGCATGCGCGACGCCGGCCTGCGCGAGGAGGGACCGCAAGTACATGACACCGAGACGACCAATCTGGTCCGCCGACTTGATGGACTGTGCCCCCGCCACGGCGTCAGGCTAGGTCGACACCGTGACGCACGGATGTTGCCAGCATTGATTGTGCTGGATCTGTGATCTTTCTGGCCGCCTAACCGCTGGGCGGCAGTCCTGTCCACCGGCTCTGTCATGCCTGTGTGCAAAGCTGCGTGTGCACATCCGGTTGTGAGGGGGCGTGACAGTGGACGCTGCGGGGCTCGGCGGCTCGGTCGAGGCGGAGGTCTGGGAGCTACTGGCCGACAACGAGGCGGTTGCCGACGAGACCGTCTACCTCGTCGCCGCGGCGATGCGGGGAGACGACGAGTTCGCCGATCAGCTCGGTGGGGACGCACCGCCACCGGAGCAGCCGAGGGCCGAGACGACCGGCGCTCCGCCGCCGCTGCGCGCTTTCCTCCGTTCCATCACGGTGTCGGGGTTCCGCGGCATAGGCGGGCGCGCCACCTTAGAGGTGAACCCCTACCGCGGGATCACAGTGATCAGCGGCCGCAACGGCTCCGGCAAGTCCAGCTTCGCCGAGGCGCTGGAGTACGCGCTCACCGGCACCAGCTACCGGTGGGAGGCCAAGAAAGGGCAGCACTGGCAGGCGTCGTGGCGGAACCTGCATGCCGGCGAACCGGCATCCATCAAGGTCGACTTCGCGATGGAACCCGACGACGACCGCACCGGCACCGTCGCCACCGTCGGTGTGGACTGGCCGCCGGGCTGCAAGCTGAACGCGGCCGAACGGTGGTCGCAGATCAAGGGACAGAAGCAAGAGACCGTTGCCGCACTCGGCTGGGATCAGGCGCTCAAGACTCACCGGCCGTTGATGTCGTACGACGAACTCGGCGGGGTCTTCGAGGAGGGGCAAGCCGCGTTGTACGACGCGCTCGACTCGCTGCTCGGGCTCGACGACGCCGCCGCGGCCGAGGGCCGACTGAAGGACGCCGAGAAGCGTCTCGGTGGGGCTCGCAAGACCGCGAACGACGCCCGTATCCGCCTGCGTAACTCCCTGAGCGAGGTCGCCGACACTCGCGCGGAACAGGTGAAGAAGCTCACCGCGCGGGTGCCCTACGACCTCGACGCGATCAAGGCGACAACGCTAGGCACGGCGACCGACCAGGCCGCCATCATCGCGAAGCTGCGTCGGATCGCGGCGATCGAGGTCCCGCAGCTGGCCAAGGCCACAGAGGTCGCCGATGAGCTGCGCGCGGCCATCGACGCGCACGCGGCCGAGGCGGACTCCGCGGTGAAGGCCCTCACCTCACGGGCGGCACTGTTGCGCGACGCGCTGCACCTGCATGCCGACACCGGAGACGGGGCCTGCCCGGTGTGCGAGACCGGGACTCTCGATGGCGCCTGGCGCACCGCGGCCGAGGAACGCCTGAGGGTCGCCGAAGCGAGCACCGCGAAGCACCAGGCCCTGGCGCAGCGACTGAAGCAGGCCCGCTCGGCGGCCGATGACTTCTTCGGAGAGGTCGGTGGTGTCGCCGCGGTCGAGGGAGTTGACCTGGCCGCGCTGGCGCCGTTCGACGCGGCGTTGAAGAGCGCGCGCACCGCACCGAACTCCTTCGCCGACCGGCCCGGCCACGTCGAGCTGGCCGCACTGGAACTCGACGAGGCGGCCGCGGCGCTGCGCAAGGAAGCCGCGGAGCGCGCGAACAGTCTGGAGGACGCGTGGGCGCCCATCGCTGGTGCGATCGTCTCCTGGGTCGAGCTGGAGACCGCGGCGCGCAAGGACGACGCCAGCCTTGAGCAGGTCAAGCGGGCGTTGAAGTGCTTGCGCGGAGCCGCCGACACGCTGCGGGAGCGGCGCCTGGCGCCGATGGTGGAACAGACCGGTGAGTTTTGGGAGCGAATGCGGCACGAGAGCAACGTCGACATCGGCAGCATCAGCCTCGAGGGAGTGGCCAACCGCCGCCACGTCGTCGTCGACGGCGCTGTGGACGGGGTGTCGACCGGCGCGCTGACCGTGATGAGCCAAGGCGAGCTGCACGCATTGGCGCTCGCCATGTTCATCCCGCGTGCCACCACGCCCGCGAGCCCATTCCGCTTCCTGGTGCTTGACGACCCGATCCAAGCGATGGACCCCGCCAAGATTGCGGGGTTCCTCGACGTGCTTGTCGAGCTCGGTAAGACGCGGCAGGTGATCGTGTTCTCGCACGACGACCGGTTGCCGGCTGCGATCCGCGCACGATCGGTGCCGGCACAGTTGCTCGACGTCACCCGCGAGCAGGGGTCGCTGGTCGTGGTGAAGGCGAACGAGTTACCCGCAGACCGGTATATCGCTGACGCCGAGGCCCTCATCCTCGACGACGACATCGACGACCTGATCAAGCGGAAGGCGGCACCAGGCCTGTTCCGGATGGCGATCGAAGCCGCCGCACACCAGCGCTACTTCGGCGAACGCGCGAAGGCCGGCGTTCCGTACCACGAGACCGACACCGCGTGGGAGGAGGCGAAGACCACCCAGCGGAGGGTGGCGCTCACCGTTACCGGAGCTGCCGATGGGGACGTGTCTGGTTGGAAGTCCTATCGGACGCACAGGTTCCCGACACTGGCGATTTCCGCGTCGGGTACCCATCGCGGGGCCAAGCTGGACCGCGGCAGCATCCGCGATCTCCGCGACACCGTCCGCGACATCGTGGAGGGCCGGTGACCAGTGATGCCCAGGTCCTGCTCGCACGGGCCGACAAACTCCTCGACTCGCCGGACCGCACCGCGTTGGGCAACTCCGCCCGGTTGGCGGCGTTCCTCGCGCGGCGCGCAGTGGAGGACCTGATCGACGCCCGTTGCGCAGAGCTGACAGGAGTCCAGGTAGTTGTCGGGACCGCGAGGGCGAGACTGGCGGTGCTCAAGTCGCTCGACAACACACCGGCGGGTCCGGCGCTCATCGACGCCTGGCACCAGTTGAGCGGCTTCTGTCACCACCACGCGTACCAGCTGTCGCCGACGGTACCGGAGGTGCGGGCGCAGTGTGCTGCGGTCGAGCGGGCCTGCCTCGGCGGAATGTCCGAATCGTCGCCAGGTTCCGCGCCTGGCGATACGGTCAACCCGTGATCGCCGCGTTCAAACGTCCCAAGCTCACAACCCAGCAGGTCGGCTCCGCTGGGGAGCATTTCGTCGCTGCCGAGATCCACCGGCGCGGTGGCTACGCCGTGACGTTCTCCGGGAACATGCACGACATCGACCTGCTGGCCAGCGACGCCAACCACGACCGCGTGATCAGCATCCAGGTCAAGTCGAAGACGGCCGGTACATGGCAGACGAGCACGAAGCGCGGCAAGAAGCGGAGGGCACCCGAGGTCGAGACGAAATACTGGGTGCTCGTCGACCTCGGAAAGGCATACCCGGAGTTCTACATCGTGCCGCAGTGGTGGATGGAGAACGATATCCACACAGCGCACACCAAGTACCTCGCAAACTCGGGCGGCCACCGCGTCAAGAATGACGCGAGCACCCACCACGCGATCCCGGTGGCCCGCATCGCCGAGTGGAAGGACCGGTGGGACGTGATGGAGATCCTGCCGGCCGGGTGAGAGGGGACCGGTCTACTTTCGTCCCCGCTGGAACCGCCATATCGCATGGTCGAGGGCGGTCGAAGACATGTTCAGCTCAGCCGCCGCGGCCGTCACTATTCCGTAGGCGAACTCCGCGCCCACACTGGTCCGGCGCAGCGCCAGTGAGTCCGCCACGAACCGACAGATCATGCGATCGGGCTTCACACCCGGCGTCCCGGCGAGCATCCCCGCGTAACGCCATGTGATCCCACTCCGCTGGCCTACGACGCCGCACCACTGCTTGCGCAGCGCGGCGAAGCCACCCTCGTCGCCGGCCACGTCGCGCAGATTCGCAGCGGTGGTGACCCCCTCGGCGGTGAGCACCTCGGCGACGTCGCGGATCGCTGCGGCCTTGAGCGGCGCCCCGACGCGGGTGGAGGTGCGGTGCCCGTTGCCGATGTCCGACGCCCACCCGTCCGGGCCGCCGGTCTCCGTGAACGTGGCCAGCAACTCCGGCGTGCCGTCGGTGTTCGGCTCGCCGCCGCGGCCGCGGCGGTAGGCGCGGTAGCGGGTGACCACCTTCCCTACGCTCGGGTACCTCACCCCGGTTGATTGGACGCTGTCGATCACGCAGAGCGCCAGGCTGTTCGGGTAGCCGTCCGGCGCCTCGGAGCCGCGGAACTGTTCGCAGGCGGTGACGAGGGATTGCAGTTGTTCTGCGGTGTGGGGCATGCGCGCAAGCGTCGCATAGGCCTGTGACACGGTGGCGGAACGGGAGACTTTCCGCGATCGACCTTGCGGTGTCGGTCACCGGTGAGACGATCGCGCCATGGCGACTGACAAAAGACGGCGGCGGCTGGACCTCATCGCAAACCGGATTAGCACGTGCCGGCAGTGCCCGGGGATGAACGAGCCGGGCGTGACCGCTTCAGCACCGGGATACGGATCGGCGCACGCACCCGTCGCCATCGTTGGGCAATCCTTGTGCCGCAAGTGCATGGCGTCGGGGATCCCGTTCACCGGCGGCAGCGGGATCTACATCGACCGGGCTCTGGAGATCGCCAGCCGGGACAAGGGCGAACTGTTCATCACGAACGTGGTGCACTGCCACCCCGTCGACGACCGGCGATCGCATCCGCACGAGATCGACAATTGCCTGCACTTCCTCCACGAGGAGCTGGACGTCGTCGGGCCGCGGCTGATCATCGGCCTCGGCAGCGACGCGGAGAAGGTGCTCACGGCGCGGTACCCAGATGCGCACCGTCTGCCATGGCCATTCGCTAAGCCACGCAACCGGACGCCGGCGCCGCCCTACCTGCTGTTCCCGGAGCACCCTGGCTCGCTGCGGTTCAGGAAGACGGCCTACCGCGCGTACTACTCACCGAGTCTCGCCTGCGCGATCACGTGGGGGTTCGAGGCCGGGTAGCAGCGGTGGGCAGTCACACGGACTACCGGGCTTCCGGAGGCGCCGCCACGGCGGGTCGAGCTGCGATGCCGAGGAGGACTTCGTATCGGAGCGACGGATCGATGTCGAGGTGCATGCCCAGCTCGGTGATCCTGCCGTCGCGGGGGTTCCACGGGCGAAACGGGTGTTCATGGCCGAGGAGGGCACCCAGTGAGTCGATGGTCGGCTTCCAGAGGTTCAGCCAGTTCCTGCTAGGCCCGACGGTGAAGGCGAGTTCGAGCCTGACTGGTCCATCCGGCAGCTCCGGGGCATCCACTATTGCCCAGCGGATCTGCTCCTTCGCCGCGGGTCCGTCCCAGGAGGCGGTCGTCGTAGCGTGCAGAACACCGATCGATGGTGCGGGAACCTCGCGCGCTGCCTCGATCCGCACAGCGGAGTGCCCACCGCTGCGCTTGGTGCACCAGACCGACATGAGCCTGCCATCGGTCAGACGGGAGGCTAGCGGCTTCGCGTAGTTGTCGAGGTCCCGCTTGTCCAGGAGGTCCAGGTGCGGTGCCAAGGCGACGTCGAGCCGCAAGGCCCACGGGCAATCGACCCTCGACGCCACGAGCAGCGTGTCCACTTCGTCCAGGAACTTCCCCAGCTGCACCTGGCTGCGATTGTCAGCCCGGTCCCAGGAGTCGAGCTGAGGCGCGACGTTCAGCCGTGCGCCGCTTGTCTCGGGGCGCGCGTACCACCGCATCAGCACACCGTAATCCGAGACGTCATGCGCGGCTGGGCGCACCACTGCTTCCGTGCGACGTCAGTTTTCTCGTGAGCCCGCGCTCAGCAGGACCTTGTACTCGCTCCTCCAGCTGTCCGGAGCCTGGCTGCGGTACCAGGCCAACGGCGGCCACTCGTTCCTATACCGAGTCAGCGCGCTGCCGCTGCGGATGCAGGCCAGCGCGATGCCCTCATCCTGGATGATTTTTTCTACCGTTGCGGCGTCGACTGGGTCGACGTCGGGTTCACCCTGGATCTCCTGCAGCAGCGCGTAGTACGCGTAGATCACGCGGCGGGCCGGTTCGACGGGTTTGCCCCTCCACCGGTTGGGCACCGCGTCGGGGTAGCGGCGCAGAACCTCGGCCAGAGAGGCACCACTGTCCAGCATGTGGGCGGCTTCGGCGCGGGACTCGGCGTTCGGCCACTTCTCCAACCGGCGAGCAACGACGAAGTTCATGCACAGCGAGATTAGTCGCCGTGCCCCGGACTCAGCCAGTAAGCGGCGCGCGGCGGGGTGATCCACAGGGCGTGGGCAAGCCGGGCGAGTACCGGTGAGACGATCGCACCATGGCCCGCCGCGCCGACTCCGACGAGCACTACGTCCTAGACTTGTGCGACGAGGTCCTTGGGATTCGGGGACGGCGCCAGCAGCGGTTCGACTGGCTGCGCGGAGACCCGTCACCATCGCGACCGCGCGGTATGGAGCTCCCCGTTGACGGGTACTGGCCAAGCCTGGGGCTGGTCGTGGAGTTCCAGGAGGAGCAGCACTCAGAAGCGGTGGCGTTCTTTGACCGGCGACAGACCGTATCCGGGGTCGGTCGCGGCGAGCAACGCCGCCGCTACGACGAACGCAAGGGCACCGAGATCCCCGAACATGGGATGCGGCTCATCGTGATCGAGAAGTCCGCCTTCACCGTGAAGTCGAAGCGGATCGCCCGTGACCGCGCACGGGACCTCGCGGTTGTCCGCGAGCACCTCGGACCGGGTTGAGTTTGAGTTCGCACCCGCTTCGATCTCGGCTCTGGCCACCATGTTCTAGCTGCATAGACACGGGTCATGCACTCGGTCGGTAGTTTGATTCATCCGGTTCTTGTCCGGTCTTAGGTGTGTGAATTTCAGTCGCGTGACGTTGATCGAGGTTGGTCAGCCGGGACGCTGAGTGTCCTCCGCCAGCAGCGGCATCAGGATCTCGGCAACCTCGGTCATGCTATGTCGTGCCACCAGCAGTTCAAGGATCTGTTCCGGGGTCTGCGGCGGGTTGGTTCGGCGATTCGACATCTCTCGCAACGCGCGGACGCCCGCACGCGGGTGCGCCGACACAGTGTTGGCGGCGAACTGATGTGAGTGCACAGTCTCGATGTCCGCCTCCACGAGTACGCGTGCTGTGCTGAACCCGGCACGTCCATCGTCGGTGACGATGGCATCGGCTTTGCCGATGATTGCGGCGTGGGCGACGTGGCCATCATCGGGATCGTTGAGCCGGTAGTTGTATTCACGGTCTTTAGGGGCTTGGACCTCCGAGCCCGGGAACGCACCCCTGAGCTGATCGAAAAGGTGCTGACGGCGGCTCGCGCTATCACTGATCCCGCGCTTCTTGTGCAGGCCGGCGAGTACATAGTCCAGTTCGAATAGGATCCCAGACCCCCACACGGGCGCGTAAGCCCCCTCGGCGGCAAGCTGCAACAGGAAGTCACGCTGAAGGTTCGGCACTAGGGCACAGGTGTCGAGGACAGCGCGATACACGTAGGGAGTCTTTCAAACCCCGCGGACGGTCAACGCTTGCGTTTCGCCTCGGCGAGCAACTCGGCAACCTCGTCGGTGTCGGCATCCGCGAACTCCGCCGAGCTCTCTGTAATGAACCGGTTGCGCCGGGCACGAAGCTCCTCGCGGTAGGCAAGGACATCGGTAAGCCGGAGCTTGCGCCGGACTGCGCCGGGCACGTGCGCTTGCAACTCGCCGTCTTCGATGAGGCGAACTACAGTGGGGCGGCTCAGGCCGAGGATCTCGGCGGCCTGCTGGGTGGAGATTTCCTGGTCGCGGGTCAGGATGCTGATCGACTGGCCGTGGCTGAGGGCATGGACGGCACGCTTGAGGATCTCGTGAAGCTGTTCGGTCAGTTCGACGCGATCGTGTTCGCTCGCTCCGGACAGGAAGAAGGCAGGCTCAGGAGAGGTCCCGTGACGGGCTTCGTGCGCCTCGATGAAGCTCAGGACATCGGCAAGCCCATTGGCATCGGCCGGAACCGGGCTGACAATCTCCGCGGAGGCGGTGCTCATGGGTCTCACTTCCTTTCATCTCACCCTCGGGACGAGACTAATCGTATCATAGTTACGAAAATTACGAAAAATGGCGGCAGGCGTTGGGCTCTCCATCTGCAATGTCGATTTCCCGACACTAATCGTCGGTAACCCGTTCGGCGCCAGCAGCTTTCAGTAGTTGGTCTCGTGCTTCACACAAGCCGTCGACAGCGGACTTCAAGTCGAGAGCGACATCAGCCAGTTGGTGGCGCCCTGCAGGATTGCCGTGTGAAGCAAGCATTGCGGTAGCCGAGCGGAGCCTGTCCACGTAAAGCAGCGCATCGACGGTGTATTGAGCTGTCTGCATTGGGGAGGCACCGCCGGACCGTTGGAGGTCGTTGTTCATAAGCGCTGCCCAGTCGTCGATGGTGCGCCTATCGAAGCCGTGCAGCGCGTTGAGCACCCAATGTTGCCAGGCTGGCGGTCGTCGTCCTGATGGACCGGAATGTGGTTGAGGGGCCATCTTTGAACCCTAAGATCCGTATTCACCTTATCGCCACACCCGAACGAATACAATTTCACAGGCGCTGCGCTGGGTTCCGTGGACAGCGAATTTGCGCCTTTTCAGAATGCTGCCGCGCAACGATGCCGGCGGGGTGGCCTCGATCGTTCGCGGGCTGTCAGGCCTCGCCGGTAGCGTCTAACAAAGCGAGCCGAGAGGCCCGATCGATGGCTTCGATTCGACGGAGAAATGATGGGCAACGAGATCGAGCTTGTTTCCGATGGCGACGGTTTGGCCGTAATCGGTAACTCGGCCGATGTAGAGCGCTTCCTAGTCGACCAAGGCCTCAGCGCGGCGCCATCGAAAGAGTTGGATGTCCGCCGGCTTTCGCAGTTCGCTGGCACAAGCGGGATGGCACTGCGAGTCGGTTCGGAGGTTGCCGCGAACTCGGGACGCTGGGTCAAGCTGACTGCCGAGTCGGCGCGGGCTGTCAAGCAGTACGGGCTGATGGCGACCAAGACCCCCGGTGTCAGTCACGCGATGATCGGGAAGCCTGGTGAGGTCAAGCAATGGCTTCAGATCGCTCAGGCCCCGACGAAGCTGCTTAGTGGTCCGTTAGCGCTGTCCGCGCTGTCGGCGATGATGCAGCAGCAGGCGATGCAGCAGCAGATGGACCAGATCGTTGAGTATCTCCAGGAGATCAACGCCAAGGTCGATAACATCCTGCGCAACCAGAAAGACGCGGTTTTCGCCAGGATTATCGGCGTCGACCTAGTAATTGAGGAAGCGCTGACTGTCCGTGAACAGGTCGGGCGGGTCTCGGAGATTACCTGGTCAAAGGTCCAGTTAAGTTCCTCGGTACTCGCAGAAACACAGGCTTACGCGATACGCCAACTTGACGCCATCGCCGGGAAATTGGAGACGAACGGCAACCCGGGCAAGATCGCCAAGGCAGCTGAGGAGGCAGAGCCCGCGGTACGTGAATGGCTAGCGGTGCTAGCGCGCTGCTTTCACCTGCAGGATGGCGTGGCCATGCTGGAGCTTGATCGTGTGCTCGACTCCGCGCCCAAGGATCTCGACAGCCACCGGCTAGGCCTTGCCAAGGCCCGTCAGAAGCGGTTGGACCTCATCTCGAGCAGCACCGCCCGATTACTGACCCAAATGAATGAGACGATCCGCAACGCGAACTCCAAAGTGCTGCTCAATCCGCGCGACGCGCCAGCTGCCGTGCGGTCGAGCAAAGAGATCGCGACGGGTGTCGTGACATTTCGCGACCGCTTCGGCATCGAGTCCGGCGCGCAGACCAACGACGAGAAGCGGTGGCGGCAGGCCGTGGGCGAAGCCGTGGACAAAATGCGTGCAACAGGAACAGAAGGCGCCGCGACGGCCAAGGACAAGGCCGCGGATCTGGCCGACGCGGCGAAGGACAGAGCAATCGATCTGACCGGTGCCACCAAGTACAAGACCGCTGAACTGAAAGGCGTCGTCCAGACATTTTTACGCCGGAAGTAGATATCGCGCGGCGAATACGAAGTAGCCGCCTACGTTATTGCGAGCGCAAGCTTGACGGCGAATGCCGGACCGTCATTTACGAGTGCATATCCGCCGGCCAAGCCGCCCTGATTGCAGAGCGTTCGTCGTCGGTGGACCCGCCGGTGGGTCACCGTGCCGGTATTGCGGTTGGCGCGGGGAACTACGCGAATAGCAGTGCGCGGCACCACGGCAGTGGGAAAGCGGCTCCTCGAATCGCCGTACACCGCCTGGCTACGCGACCACCGCCGCACGATTCTGCGCGCAGCGAGGTACGCGTCCTGTGCTACCTCCACGACTGTGATGGCTTTCTTGAGTCCGTACACGCCCCAGAATCTGCCAGGGCCGCGGCCCGGTTGCCGCCAGAGTTCCGGCACAATGTGCTGGTATTCCTTGTTGCCGTTTAGGTTTGGTGATGAGTGCTTGGTGAAGTAGATCGCGAGGCGTTTCGGGTCGCAGGATTTCAGCCCGTTGCGGACGTCGATGGCGGTGCCCGCGAGCCGGTGCCGCGCCTTCTGCTCGGCGTCGGGGTGGTCGACGACCTGAGCCCACGTTTCGGACAACCACTGTGCGAAGCCGCGGCCGGATCGTCCAGGCGAGATCGGCGGTGCCATCCACAAGTGAATATGTGGAGCGCCGCGGCGCTGGAACTCCAGCTTCCAGATGTAGCGCGCTGGTTCGCCGTATTCTCGCTGAAAGCGCTTGCGCCACAACACCATGTGCCGCTTCACGCTGGACCCGTCGGGAGCAATGGCTTCCCAGTCGCCGGGGTAGGTGAGTGTCACCATGGCTGGCACGCGACCTGATTCAACCAGCGGGGTGTAGTCGAGTTCGGCGAAGGTGCGGCACATCGACGACCGTGACTTCCGGGACCATTCGGTGATGACACCGCCCGTGCCGTACTGGTCGCTTCCCGTAGGACTCCGTCGTGTCAAAGACACGACGGCCTGATCATCGTTCACGCCTGTACGGGCGAGATCGTCGCTGATTCGCAGCTTGGCATCGTCGACGTCACGTTGGTGATGACCAACGGTCCGCTCAGAGGCTTTGTCTGCGCGGACGGGATTGGTCCACCCGAGCCGCACGAGGCCAGGACCGACGGTGATGCGAAAACGTCCCGATTCAGGTTCGGTGCCTCGACTGCCAGGACCGCAAGCCCACCGTGCCGCCGGCTCGAATAATGCCGCAGCCGCAGTGACCATCTCCGGACCCGGGAACCGCAGCCCCAATGCGTCGATCGCCCGCAGCTCGCCCGTCGCGATACCGTCGTCGACCGACTCGCGGACAGTTTCGGCACATATAACAAGCCCGCCGGCCGCGGCCGCGGCTAGGCCGGGTGCCTCGGTCGACGTACAGCCGACCGCTGTCGCTCTCGCGCCCTGCGGCCTGGCGGCCTCGGGTGCTCGCGACCTCCCGTCAACCGAGGCACCCGAAGAACCGGGCCCAAATGACGGGCCGTCAGGCACAAACGTCGAGCCGCCTGTCGACGGTGCCGAGTCGGCAGTTGATGATGCGATGCTAGGCATCGGGGTGCCTGCTCCCCGGAGCTCCGCGGCTGCCCACATCGCAAGCGGCAGCGTTCGAAGCTCGTGGTCAGGAGTGCAAGCACCGTGTCCGGTTTATGTCCGTTCGCCGGACAGGCTGAAAGCGTCAGCCCTGCTCAACGCGGCGCATACGACGCATAGACTCAGATAAACCGCAGGTCAGTGGCCATCCTGTCCGCCTGAAAAGCGGAAGGTCGGCGGTTCGATCCCGCCCCTGGCCACCTCACCATCACGCCCACGCCAAAAGGTTGTCCGGAGGCGGATCAGCGAACTACCCGGCAGACGACGATCGGCCCGGATCTTCGGCCTTCGACCGCGCTGCGTGGCTTTCCAGGCGGTTGTTCTCGGCGGCCTGCCAGTGTTCGTCGGCTTCATCCTGCAGTGAGCGAGCATCGTCCCGTCCCTGCCAGACCGCCCGCTGCAGAGTGTTGGCGGCCCGCTCGTGTGCACGCGCGGCGGCCTCATGTCCTTCAGCTGCGGCCCGGTGCGCGTCTTCGGCGCGTTCCATCGCGGCCGCCGCGTGCCGCCGGGCCCGGTCGACCGAATCCGGCGACGCCGGCTTTCCAGCAGCCAGGTCGAGGCGCCTCTGCTGAAGTTCCTCGATCCGCCGGCCGGCCCGAGCGGCACGCTCTTGGGGATTGGGCAGATCGCCACCGCTGCGGGCACTCATTCGGATCACCTCCGCGCCGGATCGATTGATTCACGAGTATCCCAAGACCGCGGCCGGCAAAACGTGTCTTCAGTGCCCGCTGGTCGCGGCTTCTGGCGGCGGGAGGCCGAAGATCCGCCGAAAAGAATCCTCGCCGTAGCTGGTGGGTTCCGGCTTTCCCGGAGACAACCGGAACGTCCGCACGCCATCCGGACGTCGCTCCGCGCGCAGGAACAGATCGCCGGGATGGCGCCGCGCGAACAGACTGTGCGCGAGGTCGTATAGGTGAGTCACGAAAAAGACCCGGACTCCGCTCTCGACCATCGCGTGCACAATGCCCCGCGCGATCTGCGAACCCTCGAGCTCGTTGGTCGAGGCAAAGGACTCGTTGCACAACAGCAACGACGCCGACCCGATGTGTTCGACCATCGCGCTCATCCGGGCAAGTTCTTCCTCCAGCTTCCCGCGCCGCAAGGTGGCATCTTCTTCCCGCTTGAAGTGGGTGAAGACCCCGTCGCGAACGTCAGCGCTGAATTCGTCTGCGGCGACGAACATCCCCGCTTGCATCATCAGCTGCGCGACGCCCACGCTGCGCAGGAATGTCGACTTACCGCCTTCGTTGGCGCCGGTGATGACGATCAGTGTCTTGCCGTCGGCGTCCACGTCGTTCCCGGTGACGGTCTTGGTGGTCGCGAGGCAAAGCGCGACGTCGCGCAGGCCGCGACTGTGAAACGTCGCCGTCCCGTTCGGCGTCGGCATCGGAAAGCACAGCGGCACTTGGCGTTTGGCGAGGACGTCGTGCAGGTTCAGGCATCCGAGGTAGAACGCCACCTCCATGCGCAGCCGCCCGAAGAAGACCTGGAAATGCTCGGCCGCCTGAGTGACCGCACTGGCGACGTCGTCGACTGCCTGACCCGCGAGTTTGTCCAGAGCCTGCTCCCCGGCCATGTCGTCCTTGTCGACGACGAATCCGTAGCCGTCGCCGGGCGCGCCGAACGGCTTGCCCCACCGGTTGCGCCGGGGCGGTTGATGAAGCACGTGCCGGTCGCCCCTGTTGCCGAGTCCGAGCTGGGCGCTGAGCAGGACACCGCGCGGCAGATTGAGCTCGCTGAGATACTCCGCGGCCCCGACCAGATAGTCGTCGGACAGCTGCTCGGCGAACATCCCGAACAACTGCCGAAAGCCGGTGGACTGGAACCGTCCGGCCGATCGGTCCGACACGTTGCGCAATTGCCGCAGGGTGGTCATGAGGAGTTCCAGGATCCGGACGGAACGGCGCAGGATCAATGCCGAATTCCCGGAGGTCAGACCCCCGAGGAACACCTTGTGCCGCAGTTGGATCCCGTCGACCTCGGACGCGATGTCATACATTTGTTGCACCACAGCGCGATTGGCAAGGACGTCGGCCAACACCCGTTGGCGGTAGACGATCACCTCCGGCTCGGTCACCGTCAGCGGAACCACTTTCTGCGCGGTTTCGAGTAGATAAGGGTCGCTGCCGGCCATGGCATCGTAGAGCCGGCCGAGTTCCAGGTCTTCTTCGGTGAGGACGCTCAGCCGCCACGGCAACCGAGGCTTCAGATCGAGATCCGAATCGGGATGCAGCAGGCGGACTTTCACCGGTCGATCCGTTGCCGCAGCACCTCGTGGGTGAGCCCGTACTTGTTCGCCAGCGCGGCCGCATACGCCAAGCCGTCCGCGGGTCGCCGGGTGAACCTGAAGGTCCGTTGGGTTGGATCGTGCGGCGCCACCTCCCCGACCATGCTGACGCACGCGGGATCCAGACTGGCCAATTCGTCAAGGAAGCTGACATAGACCGCAGTGCAACCAATTTCGATGATCCTGTTGACCACTCTGGTTGCGATGAGGAGGGCGTCGCGCAGGGCGGTCGACGAGAAACTCTCGTTCAAGATGATGAGACTGCTGGCGCTGGCCCGGGACATGATGTCATGGATCCGAACGAGTTCGTCCTCGAGCTTGCCATGCAGGGTCGAGAGGTGCTCCTGCCGTTCGAAGTGAGTGTAGATCGTGTCGGGCAGTGTCAACCTGGCGCGTGCGGCCGGAACGGGACAACCCAGCGAGGCGAGATAGACACATTGCCCGATGGTTCGGGCGAACGTGGTCTTGCCGCCTTGATTCGGACCGGTGATCACCAGGATCCGTTCCGCTCCCTCGAGGCGAAAATCATTTCCCACCAGCATCTGTGGCGGTTTGTCGGACTTGATCGCCAGCGCGAGGTCGACGGCGCCCTCGGCTGACAAGTTCCCGGGTTCGGCGGTGACGTCGGGGTAACTGAAGACCAGTCCCGCGCCGGTCATGCGCCGGACAAACGTCAGATAGTATGAATAGAAACGGATTTCGTGGTCGAACCGGATGATCGTCGGTTCGGTGAAGTGCTCGTTGCGGCGACAGAATGCGTCGAGCTGGGCGAAGGCGTTCGGGTAGAGCTTTGCGACGCACTCCAGGATCTGTCGTTCGACATGGTTCATGTCGGCTGTGTCCTGTTGCGGAACGTGGTAATCGGTGGTCTCCTCGGCGGTGAAGCGTTCGAACACCGCGACGGCCCCTACGGTGTAATCGGTTTGGGCCGAGTACTTCTCGACATGCACCCGCCGGTCCTGAATGTGCACGGTGTATCGGACGTCGTGCAGGCTCGCCCGGGCGGCCTCGCTGTCTCCTACCAACGTGCGGAACGCCGGGCTGTCGACATATCCGGTGAGGTAGCGCACGAAGTCGCGCAGTCCGCACGACGACGGGCCGGCCCGGACAAGTTGTTGTTGCAGCAATAGCACAGCGTCGCAATAGGTTTGGACGGCAGACAGAAGCCAGCCTTGCCGCTGCAGCGGGTGACGAAGCTCTTTGGCTTGTTGATCGCGGTCGCGCATGGTTTGCATACCGGCGACGAAAGTCGAGATCGGTTGGCGGATCTCGTCTCGCTCGAGATCCCGGAATACCTGATGGCGGTGCTCGACGGCAGCCAGATCGTGCAGCGGGAGACGGAAGAAGCGGTCGACGCCTTCGCCGGCATCTCCGGCCGCGGTCACCGTGTTGATGATCTCGTCGAGGTGCAGATCGGAGAGGCAATCGGGTGCCGCTTCCGCTCCGTTCGACGCGGCCTCCGCCGGGTACAGGATGCTGGCATAGCGAGCCATCGGTCGCTCACCTGCCTCTGTCATGGACCCGCCGACCCAGAACCAGCCGTCGCATCAATTCGGCCGAGCATCGATCTGTTGATGAGGCAACCGTAGCGCGGCGACCCCCGACTAGCTTGCTACCGGCCCAACCAGATTCGAGTCGCCGGCAGCCGTCCACCCCTGTGCGCGAGACATCGTCGACATCATCGATGACGCCCCGAAAACGCGATCCCCGGAGAACACTTCTCCCGGGCAGCAGAAGGCGCACAGAGCGGGTTTCAACGTCGGATAACCGCACGCGGGGCAGACGGGGGTGATCATGCGCTGACTCCTGATAAACGTATGTTGAACGATTCGCGATTACCCCGCGTGCCGGCATTCAAACCCTTCTGGCGCAACGCTTGCCGCGAAGGCAATTGGGTGCACATCTGTGTTATAAGCCGTCGACTTCGGGGAACCCGCAGTCCAGGAGGTGCTCGTCGGGAGCGCCGTTCAAGCACAGGAGTCGAAATGATCGGAACGATTGTCATGGCCCTCATCGTCGGTGCCATCATTGGTTTCGTGGCGCGTATGGTCATGCCGGGCAGGCAGAATGTCGGTCTGCTGATGACGGTTCTGCTGGGTGCTGCGGGCGGGTTGCTCGGTTCGGCCGTGGCCGGCCACTTCGGCTACGCCAACGCCAACGGCGGGATCGCCTGGATCCCGTTCTTCATCGGCGTCGGGTTGGCCGTCGTGTTCATTGCCGTCTACGAGGCGATGACGGGCCGCCGTACCCGGACCCGGCTGTTCCGCTAGTCCGGCGCAGGGCTGAAAAGCCCACTGCCGCAAAGGTTATGCGGCAGCGAAGAGGCGGATAACGAGCGTAACGCTGCGGCGAAAAGTTGAGGGGTAAGTTTCGCCGCAGCGTTACGCTCGCATCCTTTTCAGCGCCGATAGGCCGGCAGATTGGTCGCCAATTCGTTGAACAGGGACTGGTTGAGATTGAAGGCGACCTTCACCTCGTCTACCGCGCGACCGATCTGCCCGGCGTCGAGGCCGAGTCCGTCCAGGCGGGCGCGATAGGCGTCCTTGTACGGCTTGGCCCGCACCGGGAACTCGTAGAACGACAATCCGGCGCCGTCCAAACCGAAGGTCCGGTCCAGGATCTTGCCGATCGCCTGCCCGCCGGACAGGTCGCCGAGGTAGCGGGTGTAGTGATGGGCCACCAGCGCACCGCCCCAGGAGGCGTTCGCCAGCCGGTCGCGGTAAGCGCGGGCGGCGGGCGAGTCGACGGCGGGGACGGCGCCCGGTGACCAGTACTCCAAGTCGGCGTCGATCGCGGCGAGGCGCTCGAGCGCCGGGTCGTAGACGGCGGCAACCAGCGGGTCATCGCGGCGGGACCGGACGGCTTCTTCCAACGCTTCGTAGATCATGCGCAACCGCAGCAGGTAGTCGGCGTAGCCCTGCCGATTGACGCGGCCGGAGAGCAGTTCGGAGACGTACGGCGAATGCTCGGCGGCTTCGTGCTCGGCTATCGACCCTTCCTTCATCGCCACGGAAAAGGGGCGGACGGCCTCGGCGGTGCTCACTGTCACTGTTCGGCTCCCGATGATCTGCTACTGCTCAAAGCGTCTGACAGAATGTCAAAACGATCCTGACAATCTGTCAGGAAACATAGCACAGGGCCGATCCGATGTCCTGCGTCAGGGGTTGGCACCCAGCGCCCGCAGGACGAAGCGCTCGATCGCGGCCGTCGGCAACTCGCGGGGGGCCAGGCAGGCGTGCAGCAACGACATCGTGGCGGCCTCGTCTTCGATCACGAATTGGCCGGTGGCTACGCCGTCGGTCAGGATCTCGCGCAACACATCCTCGATCGCCACCACGTGGTCGCGGATGGCGCGCATGGTGTCGTGCGACAGCGCACCGTAGAGCTGCGAGCCGAGACCCATGTGGAATTGCTCGCCGGCGCCCAACTGATGGCGGATGTAGATCCTCAGTCGCTCGACCGGGTCGTCGAGGTCGGCCAACTCTCCGCGCAGCCCATCGATGTAGCGACTCGTCTCGTGCGAGGCGAAAGCGACGACCACCGCTTCCTTGTCCGCGAAGTGGTGATAGATCGCCGTACGGCCGATGTCGGCGGCCGCGGCGAGCTTGGCCATCGTGATCGCGTCGAAGCTCTGTTCGGCCATCAGGGTGGCGAACGCCTCGAAGACTCGTCGTTGGACCTGTTCGCGGTGCTCCTCCACCGACGAGGCGCTGATCTTGGGCACATGCGACTCTAACTCCGGCGCGCGCCGCGCCGGCCGACACCGGCCGGACGCGCCCGTAGGATGTGGGCCGGAGCCTCGACGCGAAGGGTTGATTTGCCCAGGACACCAGTTGCCCGCGGCGGTTTGTCGCTGTTTGTCGGCTGCCTGGTTGCTGCGGTCACGGCATGCTCGCAGCAGAACCCTTCCGCCCAGCCGACGGTCGCGGTGTCGCGTGCCGACTCGCTGATCGTCAGCATCGAAGACGTCCGCCGCATCGCCAACTACGAAGAACTCACCGCGCATTCGCATGCGGACTTGCGCCAACCGCCACCCAGCGACCTCAGCGCTCCGGGACCCTGCCGGGCCGCGGGGATCAGTGACGTCACATTCGGCAGCGGCTGGTCGGAGTTCCGTAGCGCCGGCTACCACGGGATCACCGACGACCTCAAACCCGGCGGGCCCGCCATGATCCAAACGGTCAGCCAGGCCGTCGCGATCTATCCGGACCCCGGCATGGCGCGTGGGGTTCTGCACCAGCTGGAGATGTCGCTGCAGGCCTGTGCGGATTTACACGATCCGCACTACCAGTTCACTCTCGACCACCCGGATTCCGCCACCGTGCGGATCAACGCCAACGCGTGGAGCCACGTTTATCGCGAAAAGTCCTCAGTGCTGATGTCCGTCGGGGTGCTGGGGCTCGAGCCCGCCGAACAAATCGCCCGGGCCATCCTGCAGATAGCTACCGATCGCGTCGGTTGACCAATCCGGGCACCGGCGACGAGACAATAAGACCATGGGTCGTATCCGGAGAGTCCAGCTGTTTTCGGCACTCATGTGCCTGGTCGCGGGGTGTGGTGCGCCATCGCATCACGCTCGCCCGGACACCAGGCTGGCGGTGCGCCCGGCCGGCACGACGGCTCCCGTCGGACCCGAAGTGCCCCCGGTGAGCCCGCAGGCCGCAGCCGCCGGGCTTGTCGATGTACGCAGCGTCGTCTACGACGCCATCGTCGACCTGCGCTATGCCACCACAGACAATTTCACGCATACCCAGCTCTATCCGTCCGACGCCCGCTGCCTGGTCCACCAGTCCATGGCGCGTGGCTTGGCGGCGGCCGCCACCGCGTTGCGCCCGGCGGGACAACTGCTGGTCTTCTGGGACTGTTACCGACCGCACGACGTGCAGGCGAAGCTCTATCAGGTGGTGCCCAACCCGGCCTGGGTGGCCCGCCCCGGACCGTATGCAACCAGCCACGTGGCCGCACGCTCGGTCGACGTGACCTTCACCAGCACGCAGCAGCCCTGCCCGACCCCGCGGCGGGCACGGAATGCCTGCGTGGCCGACATGGGTACCGATTTCGACGACTTCACACCGCGCGCAACGGCATTCGCGACGCAGGATGTCAACGCAGCCGCCTACGCCAACCGGGTCCGGCTGCGGGACGCGATGAAGTACGGCGGACTCGAGGTCTATTCCGGCGAGTGGTGGCACTTCGACGGCCCCGGCGCCGGGGTGCAGCGGCCGATCCTCGACGTGCCGGTCAACTGAGTCGCCGCAAGCGCCATCGCCGAACCGCCGTGACCGCACGCGGGTCTGGTTGCCGGCATCGTCTGGCATTAGGTTCCACAACCATGGACGAGCGTCACGCCACCTACACCCACGGCCACCACGAATCGGTGCTGCGCGGTCACCGTCGGCGCACCGCGGCGGACTCGGCGGGTTATCTGCTGCCACACCTGGGGCCGGGGCGTTCGCTGCTCGACATCGGTTGCGGCCCCGGCACTATCACCGCCGACTTCGCCGTACGGGTCGCGCCGGGACTGGTGACGGCGGTCGAGCAGACCGAAGCAGCGTTGAGCCTGGCACGGGCCGAGGTGGAATCGCGCGGACTGCACAACGTGGCTTTCGTCACCTCCGATGTGCATGCGCTCGACCTGCCCGACGACACGTTCGACGTCGTCCACGCCCACCAGGTGCTGCAACACGTCGCCGACCCGGTGCAGGCATTGCGGGAGATGAAGCGGGTCTGCACGCCCGGCGGCGTCGTCGCCGCCCGGGATGCCGACTACGCCGGGTTCATCTGGTACCCGCTCATCCCGGAACTCGAGCGGTGGCGGGAGCTCTACCGCGGCGCGGCACGCACCAACGGCGGTGAACCCGACGCGGGACGCTACCTGCTGTCCTGGGCGCTGCGGGCCGGCTTCACCGACGTCACCCCGACCGGCAGCCTGTGGTGCTACGCAACTGACGAATCCCGCCAGTGGTGGGGCGGCATGTGGGCCGACCGCATCCTGCAATCGGACCTGACGCGTCAGCTGGTGGACTCGGCGACGGCCAGCACGGCCGAACTGGAAGAGATCGCGGTGGCCTGGCGGGCCTGGGCCGCGTCACCGGACGGGTGGTTCGCGATCCCTAACGGTGAAATCCTTTGCCGCGCATGAGGTCTCAGCGGGAAGCGATGGCGTTGCGGGCGTAGTCGGCGGCCTGGTTGGCCATCCCGTTGTCCCGGTAGGTGCTGTGCGCGGCGCGGTTACGTCCGCCCGGAAAGCACACCGGATCGCCCTCAGCGCACAGTCTGATGGTCTTGGCGGCATAGAGCGGACCGATGTTGATAGGCGGCGCGCTGCGGTCGACCACACGCAAGAACCCCTCCGACGGCGGTGCGAAAAGCACCACCGCCGCGACCTTGGCGGCCACCGCGGGCGGCATCGGGCCGGACAAGCCGTCCGGGAGGGTCACGCCGTCGGGAACGGAGTCGGAGGTGGTGTACGCGGCGACCGCCGCGCCCTGCGAGTAACCACCCAGCACGATCTTGGTGTTGGGGCAGTTCGTCGCGGTGGCCTCCACCTTCGTGCTGGCATCCGCTACGCCGTCGACGGCCCGGGCGAAGTCCAGCGACGCGGGATAATCGACCGGGTCGACGGCCACGTTCTTACCCTCGAGTCGAGCGTTGAGGGCATCGACAAAGGCTTGCCCGGTTGCGCCGACACCGGGCGCCTCGAAGGTTCCGCGGGCGAATACGACGTCGACGTCCGGGCATTCCGGATCGGCGAGCGCTCGCGCCGGACCTCCCGGTGATGCGACCAGGGCGCCGAAGGACACGACGCCGGCGGCCATCCAGGGCGCCAGTCGCCGAAAGGACAGGGCAGAAGTGCAGCGCAAGGTCGGCTCTTTTCGTAGAGCTAAAGGGTTTCCGCCGAAGACGAACCAATAGCGGGGGCACATTGTTCCGCGCCCTTGTTTTCCAGGCGCCGAATTGAGCCTATACACCTGTTGGATCAGCGCAGCGGCGCCGTGCGGCGCAGCCGGGCAAGGTTCGAAGGCCAGTTTTGGCGCGTTTGCGCACGTAGCTGCGGGTCACGGCCGATCGGTTCGGTGGCATTCAGGCTCGGCTCGATGTGCCCAGCTTCACATGTGTTTTCGCTATTTGAACGGTGGAGAGCCAGTACCGCGCCGAGTTGTTCGCATTGTGGATCAAGATTCGACGTCGGGTGGCCGCCGCAGCGTCCATTCGAGGCGAACCAAACGGGGCTAAAAGGATGCCTGCAGTGGCTCGCCGCAACCTCGCGCGGCGGTGTTTGGGCAGGTCAGCACTATGGTATTGGCATTCTCTTTTTTTGCAAGTACGTTATTCACCGATGGATAACGCAGCCCAGACCCCGTCGGGCATACCGCTCGCGCCGGTGTATGGCCCGGGGGACCGACGCACCGAACCTCCGCCGCCGGGGGAGTTCCCGTTCACCCGGGGTAACTTCGCGTCCGGATACCGCGGCAAGTTGTGGACTTTCCGCCAGTACTCGGGCTTCGGCACCGCCGAAGAGTCCAATCGCCGCTACCGCTACCTGCTGGATCAGGGCGGTACCGGACTCTCGGTCGCGCTCGACCTGCCGACCCAGTGCGGGTATGACTCCGACGATCCGGACTTCGGCGAGGAAGTCGGCCGGGTCGGCGTCGCGGTGGACACACTGGCCGACTTCGAGATCCTGTTCGACGGCATCCCGCTGGACAAACTGAGCACCAGCATGACGATCAATGGCACCGCGGCGATCCTGCTTGCGTTCTACGTTGCGGCCGCCGAGAAAAAGGGCATCCCGCGCGCCAAGCTGACCGGCACCATCCAGAACGACATCCTCAAGGAATACGCATCGCGCGGCACCTGGATCTGGCCGCCGGAACCATCGCTGCGGCTGATCGCCGACACCATCGAGTTCTGCGCGGCCGAGGTGCCGCGGTTCAACGCCATTTCGGTGGCCGGCGCGCACTTCCGCGACGCGGGAGCCACCGCGGTGCAGGAGATGGCGTTCACGTTGGCCGACGGGGTCACCTACTGCGACACGGTGGTGGAACGCGGCCGGATGAGCATCGACGAGTTCGCGCCGCAGATCTCGTTCTTCTTCTACACGCACGGCGACTTCTTCGAAGAGGTCGCGAAATACCGTGCGGGACGGCGCCGTTGGGCCACCATCGTCCGGGACCGCTACGGGTCCACCAAGGACAAGGCATCGATGTTCCGGTTCGGCTGTGTGTGCGGTGGGGCGTCGTTGTACGGCCCGCAGGCACAGAACAACGTGGTGCGCGTGGCGTATGAGGCCATGGCGGCGGTTCTCGGTGGTGTCCAGTCCATGTTCACCGCGGCCTGGGACGAGCCTTTCGCGTTGCCTTCCGAGGACTCCACCACGCTGGCGTTGCGCACCCAGCAGATCCTCGCCTACGAGACCGGTGTCGCCCAGGTCGCCGACCCGCTGGGCGGCTCCTACTTCGTCGAGGCGCTGACCGATGCGACCGAAGAACGCATCATCGAGATCATGGCCGACCTGGAACGGCACGGCGGCATGGTCAGCGCGATCGAGGACGGCTACCTGCAGGGGCTGATCGCCGACGAGGCCTACCGCATCCACCAGGACATCGAAGCGGGCACCCGGCCGGTGGTCGGGGTCAACCGCTTCGTCTCCGAGGAACCCGAGCCCGACGTCGTCACCTACGAACTCGACGCCGAGGGCCGCGATCTGCAACTCAAGCGTCTGTCCAAGGTCAAGGCCGAAAGGGACAGTGCCACTGTGCAATCCACCCTGGCCGCGTTGGCACGGGGTGCCGAGGGAACGGACAACCTGATGCACCGGCTGATCGACTGCGCCAACGCCTACTGCACGGTCGGGGAGATGGTCACCACGCTCAAGGCGGTCTGGGGCGAATTCCAGCAGCCGGTGGTGTTCTAGATGGCCGCGCGGATCCTGGTCGCCAAGCCGGGCCTGGACGGGCATGACCGCGGCGCCAAAATCGTCGCCCGTACGTTGCGGGATGCCGGCTTCGAGGTCATCTACACCGGTATTCGGCAGCGCATCGAAGACATCGCGTCGATCGCGGTGCAGGAAGACGTCGCCGTCGTCGGTCTGAGCATCCTCTCCGGTGCCCACCTGACGCTCACCGCGCGGACCATCGAGGCGTTGCGCGCCGCCGACGCAGCCGACATCGCCGTCGTAGTCGGCGGCACCATCCCGCACGCCGACGTGCCCAAGCTGCTGTCCGCCGGCGCGGCGGCGGTGTTCCCCACCGGGACGTCGCTGGAGACGCTGGTGCGTGACATCCGCGCGTTGACGGGCACGCCCGAACCGGTTTTGGAGGAACCGTGCGCATCGGAGTGATGATCGGCGCCGAGCGTGGCGACATGGCCCGCAAGGTGACAAAGCTGGCCTCCGACATCGAGTGGGCGGAGTCCGCGGGCCTGGATACCGCGTGGATGCCGCAGGTACCCGACGACTTCGACTGTCTGACCATGGTGTCGCTGATGGCTGCGCACAGTTCGCGCATCGAGCTGGGTACCGCCGTGGTGCCATTGCAGGCGCAGCATCCGATTGCACTTGCCCGACAAGCGCTCTCGATTCATGCCGTGACCGGCGGCAGGTTGGCGCTGGGCGTCGGGCCGTCGCACCACTGGATCATCCGGGACATGCTCGGCCTGCCATACGAGAAGCCGGCCGCCTACACCCGTGACTACCTACAGGTGCTCAACACCGCGATCGCGGGGCCGGGACCCGTTGACGTGGAGAACGATTCGTTCACCGTGCACAATCCGACGGTGCTGGCCGCGGATCCGCCGATGCCGGTGCTGGTCGCCGCGCTGGGACCGGTGATGCTGCAGATCGCCGGTGAACTCGCCGACGGCACCGTGTTGTGGATGGCCGACGAGCGCGCGATCGGTGACCACATCGCGCCGAAGATCACCAAGGCGGCCGCGGATGCCGGGCGCCCGGCACCGCGGATCATCGCGGGTATCCCGGTGTGTCTTTGTGCGCCAAGCGAAGTCGATGCGGCCAAGGAGCGGGCCAACCGCATCCTGGGTGAGGCCGAGGTGTCGCCGAACTACCAGCGGCTGCTGGAACGAGGCGACGCCCGGGATGTCGGTGACCTGTGCGCCGCGGGCGACCCGGAACAGATTCTGGGCCGGATGCGCCGCTTCGCCGACGCCGGCGTGACGGACCTGTCGGTGCGGCTGCTGCCGATCGGGGACAACCGCGACGAACTCGTCGCCTCCAAGCGTCGCACCCGGGAGATGATCGCGGAGTTGGCAAAGGAACTGCGGTGACTGCCGGCGCGCCGCTGGCCGGAATTCGCATCCTCGAGGTCGGCACCATGCTGGCCGGACCGTATGCCACCATGTTGCTGGCCGACCTGGGTGCCGAGGTCACCAAGATCGAGCCGCGCGGCGGCGAGATCTCCCGCGGGGTGGGCGACAGTTACTTCGCCAGCCTGAACCGCAACAAGTCCAGCATCTGTCTGGACCTGAATTCCGAAGCGGGACAACAACAGTTGGGTGAGCTCGTCGCGCAGTCGCATGCGCTGTTGGTGAACCTGAAGCCGTCGGCGATCCGGCGCCTGGGTCTCACGTATGAGGCACTGCGTGCTCACAACGAGAAGATCGTGTGCGTCGCGATCACCGGCTTCGGGCTCAACGGCGGCGACGACCCGGCGTTCGACTACGTCGTCCAGGCCGGTGTCGGCATCGCCGCGTTGACCGGTGACCCCGAAGGCCCGCCGACGCTGCCCGGTTACTCCTCGGCCGACAACTCGACCGGAATGACGGCCGCAATCGGGTTACTGGCCAAGATCATCTCCGGCAGCGGCGGGCAGGTGGACGTGTCGCTGCGCGACGTGATGTTCTCTCAGCTGAACTATCACGCCGCCGCCTATCTCAACGACGGCACCGAACCCCGCCGCCGTCCGTACGGCGCGCACTCGTATTACGTTCCTGCGCAGCTCTTTCCGACCGCAGACGGATTTCTCGCGCTGTTCATCACGCACGACGGATTCTGGAAATCGTTCGCCAACGAAGCCGGTATCGGGGGTTTCGAGACGATGGCCGAGCGGGTGTCGCGGCGCGACGAGGTGCTGGCCGTTGTGACCGCGATGCTGGCCACCGACACCGCCGTCAGTTGGGAAGCGCGGTTGCGTCCGCTCGGAGTGCCTGCCGCCGCCGTCCGGACGTTGCCCGAGGCGTTGGAGGCGACTCCGGAAGTGATCGTCTCCGCCGGCGATATGCGCTTGGTGGGCAGCCCGATTCACGTTTCGGGCTACCGGCCCGAGTACCGGCCCGCGCCGCGGTTGACTGAGTGACGCACACTCGGTGATTCAGCCCTCGGGATGGTGGTCGGTGATCACCTTGAGTAGCCGCGGTATCGGCGGCGGATCCAGCTGCAGCGCACCGGACATGGTCAGTTTGGCGCGGTTCATGCCTCGGAGGATGGCCTGCAGATCGTCTCCCTCGATTTCGTAGAGGGCGACGTAAGGTCCGTTGCCGTCGACCGGCCGCAGCCGGCGCGCTCCGGTGATGCCGGGCAGCGCCACGAGTTCGCCCAGGTGGACTTCGTCATACCAGGTGTTGTACTCCTGCTCGCGATCCGGCGAACTGGGGTAGGTCTCGACGTAGATGATCCCTCTTGCCATCGGGCGTCCCCCGTAGTTGCTATTCGTATTGCACGGTGATCGGTGCCGCGTCCGGCACGGCCTGGCACGTCAGAATGTAGCCGTCGTCGACCTCGTCGTCGTCGAGGGCGTCGTTGACCCGCATGGTCGCGGTGCCGACGGTGAGTCGGGCCATGCAGGTCCCGCAGTTGCCCGCCTCACAGTTGAACGGCGGATCCAGACCGGCCCGGCGCGCGCTTTCCAGCAACGTCTCGCCGGGGACCAGCGGCACCGACGCTTTCTTGCGCTCGAGGTGAATCGTCACCATGCCGGCCTCGGTCATGCACACCTCCCCGTACTTTGCGTTCTTCACTATAGAGAATACTATTCTCACTACACGATAGGATCTTCTCAAGAAGGTAGGACGAGTGACCGAGTCGGCCGTGCTCGCGTTCGAGGAGCGGCGACTCAGCCTGCCCGAACTCGACGCGCAGACCGACGCACTGGCCGCCGCCCTGCGCAAACGTGGTGTGCGCGCGTGCGGGCGAGTGGCGGTGATGGCGTCCAACCGACCCGAGTTCGTCGTCGCCGTCCAGGCGATCTGGCGACTGGGGGCGGCGGCGGTACTGGTCAGCCCAGCCTGGAAGCGCGACGAGGTCGAGCATGCCCTCGCCCTGACCGAGCCGGCCCACGCCGTCGGCGACCATCCGGTGCTGGCCGGCCTGATGCCGATGCTGCACCTGGACGAACCCCTCCGTCCCGGCGACACCGTCAGCCCGGCAGCGCCGGCCGGCGACGCGGTACTGGTGTTCAGCTCCGGCACCACGGGACTGCCGAAAGCCGTGCGCCACACCCACGCATCGCTGGACGCCGCCGTGCGGCACTGGCGGGCGGCGCTGGGGTTGACCGACCGCGACCGCATCCAGGTCGCCACCCCGCCATCGCACATCCTGGGCCTGCTGAACATCCTCACCGCGCTGCGGACCGGAGCCTGGTTGCGGTTGCACCGCCGGTTCGACGTCGAACAGATGCTGCGGCACATCGAAACCGACCGCATCACAGTCGAAATGGCCGTCGCGCCCATCGCGCTGGCCATCGCCTCGCGCCCCGACCTCGAGTCCTACGACCTGTCTTCGTTGCGCTACATCATGTGGGGTGCAACGCCGGTCACCGCCAGCATCGCCGACACGGTGACCCGGCGCACCGGCGTGGGTTGGGTGCCCGCGTATGGGACCACCGAGTTACCCGTCATCGCATGCAATCCCGTCGACGGTGCCCGACTCGACTCGGTCGGACGCGTGGTGTCCGGCGTGCGGATCCGGGTGGTGTCGTTGGAGACGGGAAAGCCGGTCGCACCGGGTGAGGTAGGGGAGATCCAGGCGCGGTCGGACTCGATCATGGCGGGTTATCTGCCCGCCGCGGCGACCGCAGAGGTGTTCGACGACGGTTGGTATCGAACCGGGGATGTCGGCTCGGTGGACGACGACGGTTGGTTGCGGATCACCGACCGCCTCAAAGAGATGATCAAGGTGCGCGGATTCCAGGTCGCGCCCGCCGAGATCGAGACCGTGCTGCACGGGCATCCGGCCGTGCGGGACTGCGCGGTCTTCGGGGTGCCCGACGGCGCCAACGGTGAGGCCGTGATCGCGGCCGTGGCCACCCATATGCCGCTGGATGCTGCCGAACTCACCGCCCGGGTGGACGCGAAACTCGCGTCGTACAAACGGCTCAGCCGGGTGGTGTTCGTCCCCGACATTCCTCGCCTGCCCTCGGGCAAGGTGTTACGCAGAGCGCTCAAGGAGAGCTATGGATGTACGTCTGACGGCTGAACAGCAGCAATTACGTGACGCCGCCGCCAAAATGGCCGACGACCTCGGTCCGGGCGCGGTCCAGGACCTCGCTGACCAAGGCCGAATTGCCCGGCTGGACAAGCAGATCGGACTCACCGGGTGGCGGTCGCTGCGCTCGGACGGGGCATCCGGCGTCGAAGTGGCCATCGTCGCAGAGGAATTCGGACGGCGACTGGTCGACGCACCCTTTCTGGGTCCGGTGCTGGCCGACGACCTGGCGCGTCACCTCGACGTCGACGCGTCGGTGACGACGGTCGCCGTCGACGATCGCGCGATCGACGCGCGCGGTTGTGACCGGGCATTGCTGTTGTCGGGCAACATGGTTCTCTCGGTCCCCGTCGGCGGCGGCGACGACGGCGCAGACTTGACCCGGGCCTACGCGTCCCTGCAGAAAGCGGCGACGCCGCTGGGCGAAGTACCCGCCGAGGCCGCCGACCGGTGGCGGGCGCTGGCGCTGGTGGTCACCGCGGCCGACCTGGTCGGAGACGCGCGGGGCGCGCACGCCGTCGCCTGCGACTACGCGAAAATCCGTGAGCAGTACGGCAAACCGATCGGGTCGTACCAAGCCGTCGCCCACCTGCTGGCCGAAAGTCTCGCGCTGATCGAAGGCTCGGTGAGCGTGTTGCGCCATGCCGCATGGGCCGTCGACGAACTCGAACCCGACGAAGCGATCCGGGCGGCGCAGGTGGCCAAGGTCTACTGCGCCCGCGCCACCCGGACGGTCTGCGAGACCGCGGTGCAGGTGCACGGTGGGATCGGCAACACCTGGGAATGCCTGGTGCACGTGTATCTGCGCCGGGCGCTGACATCGACCGAGCTGTGGCCGGTCAGCCTGAAGGAGGTCGGCCGTGGACTTTCGTGACTCACCGGAGGAAGCCGAGTTCCGGGACCGGCTGCGGTCCTGGCTTTCGTTGCACGCCAAACAGTTCGGCGGATCAGGCGACGAGTACTGGGCTCGCCAGGCGGACTGGCACCGCGCACTCTACGAAGAAGGGTTCTTCGGGCTGTCGTGGCCGCGTGAGTACGGCGGGCGGGAACTGCCGGCGGTCTACGACGTCATCGTCGACGAAGAACTGGCGCGCGCCGGCGCCCCGCCCCGACCCAGTGTCGGCTACCTGGTGATCGGGATCGGCCGGCACGGCAGCGACGAACTGCGGCAACGCTTTGTGCCCGGCATCATCAACGGCACCGAGCGCTGGTGTCAGGGCTTCAGCGAGCCGGGCGCGGGTTCGGATCTGGCGTCGTTGACCACCACCGCCATCCGTGAGGGTGACGAGTACGTGATCAACGGGCACAAGATCTGGACCAGCTACTCCGACGTCGCGGACTGGTGTCTGCTGCTGGCCCGCACCGACCCCGACGCCAAACGTCACCGCGGTCTGTCGGCGTTCATCGTCTCGATGAAACAGCCTGGCGTGCAACAACGTCCGCTGCGGATGATCAATGGCGTCACCAACGAATTCGGCCAGGTCGCCTTCGACGGCGCCCGCGTCCCGGCGGACCGGATGGTCGGCGCACCGGGTGACGGCTGGGCGGTCGCGATGACCGTCGTCGGGCACGAGCGTGAACCGTCCACCCTCGGTTACGCGGCGCGCTACAACAAGCTGGTCGCGCAACTGGTGGCGCAGACCGAAGGCCCGGTCGACGACGACGTGGCCTGGGCGGCCGTCCAGGCGCAGATGCTGACCCACCATGTCCGCAGGCGGCTCTCCGAACAGCTGGACGGAGTTTCCCACGGTCCCGAAGGGTCGCTGGACAAGCTGCTGATGACCTGGGTGGAACAGTCCGTCGGGCATGCGGCGTTGTCCGTCGCCGGCACCCGGGACCCGGACCTGCTCAGCGCGTACCTGTACAGCCGCGCGCAGAGCGTGATGGGCGGGACCTCGCAAATCCAGAAGAACATCATTGCCTCGAGAATCTTGGGACTGGGAGTCTGACATGTACGACATGCCAAGCGAAATCGACGTGCGCGCCGACGGGCCGCTGCGGATCATCACCTTGAACCGGCCGGACGATCTGAACGCGGTCAACGACAATCTGCACGTCGGGCTGGCGCGGTTGTGGCAGCGCCTGACCGACGACCCCTCCGCCCGTGCCGCGGTGCTGACCGGGGCGGGTAAGGCCTTCTCGGCCGGCGGCGATTTCGCATATCTCGCCGAGTTGGCCGAAGACGCCGACCTGCGTGCCAAGACCATCCGGGACGGACGCGAGATCGTGCTGGGCATGGCGCGTTGCCGAATCCCGGTGGTAGCGGCCGTGAACGGGCCCGCCGTCGGGTTGGGGTGCAGCCTGGTGGCACTGAGCGACATCGTCTACATCGCCAAGGACGCGTTCCTGGCCGACCCGCACGTACAGGTCGGCCTGGTGGCCGCCGACGGGGGACCGCTGACCTGGCCGCTGCATATCAGCCTGCTACTGGCCAAGGAATATGCGTTGACCGGCACCAGGATTCGGGCCGAGCGGGCCGTCGAACTCGGCCTGGCCAACCATGTCTCCGACGACCCGGTCGCCGACGCGATCACCGCCGCGAAGAAGATCCTCGAGCTGCCGCAGCAGGCGGTGGAAAGTACCAAGCGGGTGCTCAACATCCACCTCGAGCGCGCCGTGCTGGCCAGCATCGACTACGCGTTGTCGGCCGAGCATCAGTCGTTCGTCACCGAGGACTTCCGGTCGATCGTGAGCAAGCTCAACGCCGGCAAGAACTGAGCGGCGGCTTGCGCGTGAAGCGTGGGCGTTGCGGGTGACGCCTGGGCGTTGCGCGTGAAGTGTGGGCTTTGCGGGTGAAGCCTGGGCGGGATCTCGCCGATTTTCCCACCCTGGGCTCACACCGAAAGCCCTCGTTTCACAATCAACGCCAAGGTTTCACACCGAACACCGAGGGCGTGGAGCACGCCAGAACGCCGTGGGTGTCAGCCCAGAGACACCAGGTCCTCTACCGAATCCCGGGGCAGCGCACCGTCGCTGACGGCGGTGACCTCCATTTTGGTCAGGTCGATCGCACCGCCGTGATTGTCCAGGAAGGCGGTGTCCGCGGCGTCGCGGCCGGTGGCGATTCGCAGCATCGCCTGGCGCGGCGCGAGGCACGTGGCATCGACCACCTGCCACTGTCCGTCTATCAACGCTTCAGCCACGGCGTGGAAGTCCATCGGGTCGCAGCCCGGCGCATACACCGATACCAGCCGGGCCGGGACGTTGACCGCACGCAACAGCGCGATGACCAGATGAGCGTAGTCACGGCACACCCCGGCGCCGGCCAAAAGTGTGTCGGTCGCGCCGTCGATCGGATCACTCGATCCCGGAACGTATTTCAGCCTCGTCCCGACCCAGGAGGACACCTTCTCCAGCAGCGTCGCCGAGTTGGTGTACTGGCCGAACTCGGTGGCCGCGAAACCGAAGAACTTGTCGGCCTCGGCGTAGCGGCTCGGCCGTAGATAGGTCGAGACCTCGATGTCCCTGACCGGCGGCGGCTCTGCCCGCCCGGTGACGGTGGCTTCGTACTCGAGCTGAAGATCCCCGGTCCCCACCTCGACCGAGTGAATCCGGGTGCCGTACTCGCCGGTGATCTCCCGCAACGAGATCGGGTCGCCGTCCAGGGTCGCGGTCAACGATTCGCGGATCTCAAGGCCCGGCAGTCGTGCGACGGCGACCTGGAACTCCAACGCCGTGGGGTCGGTGACAGTGACTTGCAGACTCGCCCTTACGTCACGCTTCATCGACGCGCCCCCCTTGTTCCGATTTCGTCGCAGCTTCATGGCAAGCAGCCAATCATGCGTGGTCTGTACCCGCACCTCGGAGCACTTCAACCGCCGGGCGGCCGTCAACTGTCGTGCTGTCGCAGGAAATCGCGCATCACCGCATCGAAGCGGTCCGGCTCCTCGATGAAGGGCAGGTGCGCGCTGTGCTCGAAGAACTCGAAGCGCGATCCTGGAATGAGTCGGTGCATCTCACGCATGTGCTCCGGTGAACACTCGTCGAACCTGCCGGACAGGAGCAGGGTCGGCAACGTGATCTCGGTGAGCCGGTCGACGACGTCCCAGTCCCGGATGGTCCCGACGATGCGAAAGTCACTGGGTCCGAACATCGTTTCGAAGATCTCGGTTCCCATGTTCTGGAAAGCCTCGAACAGATCCTTCGGCCACGGCAGCTTGCGGCACAGGTATGTCTGGTTCCACGTCGTCACCGCGGCACGGTACTCGGCGGAATCCGTGGTGCCGGCGGCCTCGTGACGGTCGATCGCGTCCTGGGTGGCCTGATCCAATTCCGCCTTCAGGCGAATCACGTTGTCGGCGAACACCGGTATGGACGCGGCACTGTTGGAAATGGTGAAGCTGACCGCCGTGCACGGCACATCCAGCACGTACTGCTGCGCCAGCATCGCACCCCACGAGTTCCCGAAGAGATGGAAGCCGTCGAGTTCCAGAGCTGTGATGACGGAGTCCATTTCGGCTACCGACCGCTGCATGGTCCATAGTCCGGGGTTAGACGGGTGCTCGGAATTACCGCACCCGAGCTGATCCCAGAAGACGACTTCACGCTCGTCCGCCAGGCGCTCCAGCGAACTCAGGTAGTAATGCGGCAGTCCCGGGCCGCCGTGTACTACCAGCAGCGGCTGGCGCGTCCCGCTGCCCACCCGCTTGAACCAGACCCGGCCGCCCGGGACCTCTATCGTTTTCACGCTGCCACAATTGTCTCTTGCGCGAGCGGACGCAAAGCCGCCTTGCAACTACGGCTCTCCGACTGAGAGAATGTGGTTCTCGTGCCGGTGCCGTGTGACCCGAAGTGGAGAGAGTTGTGCCTGCAGGCGTGATCTTCGAAGTGCCTACCGGGTAAGCGCCGCCGTGGACGTCACCGAGTTGATCACCAAGGCGCGCAGCGGTTCTCCGCGAGCCGCCGGCCGCCTGCTGAGCCTCGTCGAAAGTGAGCGGCGTGACGAGGTGCTGGCCGGCATCGGCCCGGTGCAACCGGTCCGGGTTGTCGGTATCACCGGCCCGCCGGGCGCAGGGAAGTCCACGACGATCGGCGCTCTGGTCGGCGCCTACCGCGAGCGCGGTAGCCGGGTGGCCGTGCTGGCCGTAGACCCGTCCTCGCCGTTCAGCGGCGGCGCACTGCTGGGTGATCGCATCCGAATGACGGCCCACATCAACGATTCCGATGTGCTGATTCGCTCGGTGGCCAGCCGGGGTCATCTCGGCGGCCTGGCCGCGGCGGTCCCGGCCGCCATCCGGCTGGTGGGCGCCATCGGCTACGACGTGGTGCTGCTGGAGACCGTCGGCGTGGGCCAGTCCGAGATCGAGATCGCCGCCGTCGCCGACCCGACCATCGTCATCCTCAACCCGGGGGCCGGTGACGCGGTGCAGGCCGCCAAGGCCGGTCTGCTGGAAGTCGCCGACATCGTGGTGGTGAACAAGGCCGACCGCGACGGCGCCGAGCAGACTGTGCGGGACTTGCGGGCCGAGACCAAGGCGCCGATCGTCAGCCTCGTCGCAGCCCGCGGCGACGGTCTCACCGACCTGGTGACCGCGATCGACGCACACCACCGGGCCGACAACCGTGCCCGTCGGTTGGCCCGGGCCCGCGCGCAGATCCTGTCGTTGGCGCAGACCCGGCTGCGGTCACGCACCGACTTGGATCGACTCGCGGAGTCCGTCGTCGACGGCCACGACGACCCCTACCGGGCGGCCGAGCGGCTGCTCGCACCGCCGCCGGACTGAGCCGCTTTCAAGCTTTGACGGATTCGCCCGTGGCGGCCGCGTAGCCGGCGCGGTAGCCGAAAACCATTGCCGGACCTATGGTTCCGCCCGCGCCGCCGTAGGCGCGACCGGTCGCGCCGGCCATGGCGTTGCCCGCGGCGAACAGCCCGGCGATCGGTTGACCGTTGACGTGCAGCACCCGGCCGTCGGGGTCGGTGCGTGGGCCGCCCTTGGTGCCCATCGACCCGATACTGATCGGCACCGCGTAGAAGGGCGCGGTGTCGATGGGTCCCAACGTCTTTCCGGCCAGCGTCGTGGCGCGTTCGTCACCCCAGTAGCCGTCGTAGGCGCTGGAGCCGCGGCCGAAGTCGGGGTCCGCGCCCGCGGTCACATTGCGGTTCCACTGTTCGACGGTGGCCGCCAATCCGTCGGCGTCGATGCCGGTCTTGGCGCTCAGTTCGACGAGATCGGCCGACTCACAGAACCAGTCCGGAACCGCTTCGCCCGGCGCGACACCGAGAAAACCGTACTCGCGCAGGTGAATCGAGTCGAAGACCATCCAGGCCCGGTCATTGACATAGCCCTTACCCGGGTGCAGGTACTGGAACGCGCCGGCCATCGAGTTGTACTCACCGGCCTCGTTGACGAACCGCCGACCCGTCCGGTTGACGATGATGCTGCGGGGGCGGGTCCGTTCCAGTCGCACGCTGCGGCTGCGTTGCCTGCCCTCGATGGTGTCGTCGGGGATCTGCACGATCGGCACCCACCACGCCTCACCCATGTTCGCCAGGTCCGCCCCCAGTGCCATCGCCATCCGCAACCCGTCGCCGGTGTTGTTCGGCGGCGACACGGCGCCGTGCATCGGCCCACGCAGAAAAGCCTGCGCCAGCAACGGATCCCATTCGAAACCGCCGGTGCCCAGGATGATCCCGCGGCGCGCGCGAACGTCCATGGTCTGTTCCGGTCGGGAAACCCGCACGCCGACAACACCGTCGGCGTCGGTGATGAGTTCGGTGGCCCGCGCGCTGGTGCACGGTTCGACCCCCATCTCCAGCAGGCCCTTCAGCAGCCCGGCGATCAGCGCGGTCCCGGCCACACAGACCTCGCCCTGCGCGTCGACGTCGGCGTGCAGACGCGCCCGGGTTTCGGCGTCGAAACCCACATTCGACCAGTCGGCCGGGAAGGCGGTGATCCGGGTCGCCCAGTCACCCAGCTGACTGAGATCGAAGGGCGCCGCACCCAGCGAACGGCCGCCGGCGGGCTGGCCGCCGGGCAGCTCGGGCTGGTAATCGGGAAAACCCGCCGCGACCTCGAAACGCAGAGCGCTGTGCGACTCGACGAAGTCCAGCATCGACGGACCGGTCCGCACGAACGTCTCCACCAGTTCGTCGTCCATCGAACCGAACGACTGAGCGTGCAGGTACTGCAATGCGTCCGCAACCGTCAATTCCCGGTCGGGACAACGGTTGTGCGCCGGGATCCACGCGATGCCACCGGACACCGCGGTGGTGCCGCCGACGGTCGCCGCCTTCTCGAAAACCTGCACCGAGGCACCGGTGGCCGCCGCGATCAACGCGGCCGTCAAGCCGGCGGCGCCGCTGCCGAGCACCACGACGTCGTACTCGTCGTCCCAATTGTGTTCTGGCATAACACGTGTCCCTTCAGCTCAACAGCGTGGACAACTTCTGCGCGGCCCGGATCACCGCGTCCTTGCCGCGCATCACCACTTCTTCGCGGTGCGAGATGAGGTTGATGCAGGTGGGCGGCGACGGCGCCGGCCGGTGCACTGCCACCGCGAGGCCGTAGGTGTTCGGTTCGATCTCCCCGTGAGTGGTCACCCAGCCGCGCTGACGTGCGCCGGTCACCAGCTCCCGTTCTCCCGGCCGGGGCGGCATGCTCGCGAGCAGCGCGATCCCCGCCGCGCCGCGGTCCAGCGGATACCGGCTGCCCTCGTGGAACGCCAGCTGATAGGGCACCTGGGTCGGCACGATCACCGCCAGCGCGACCTGCTCCTCGGCCTCGGCCACCAACAGCGACACGGTGGTGCCGAGCTCGTCGGCCAACCCGCGCAGCGTCGGCAGGCACAGCTGGCGCACGTTGTGGTCGAAAGATGCGCCGAGGGTGGCCAGACCCGCCGCGGGCCGATAGCGGCCGTCCTCACCCTTGGTCACCAGCCGGAACTGCGCCAACGTGGCCAACAGCCGGTAGGCGATGGTTCGGTGCACACCGACCTGGTCGGCGACCTCCTGCATGGTGAGCCCGGTCGGCGACGCCGCGACCAACTGCAGCGCGGTGAGGCCCCTGGCCAGCGTCTGCGAACCCGTCACGGTCTTGACAGACCTTCGCAGGAAAGCCAAGCTCTATAAATAACGCACATTAGCGTGCGATATTAGCACATAAAATTCTGCGGAAGGAACCGTGGCCGAGTTCGAAAGCGTGTGGAGCGACCTGCAGGGCGTGCCCTTCGAGCAGGGGTACCTCGACGCCGAAGGGGTACGCACCCGCTATCTGCGGGCGGGCGACGCGAGCCAGCCCGTGCTGATCCTGCTGCACGGTTCCGGGGGTCACGCCGAAGCCTATGTCCGGAATCTGGCCGCGCACGCCGAGCACTTCTGGACCTGGTCGATCGACATGTTGGGGCACGGATACACCGACAAACCGGGTCACCCGCTCGAAATCCCGCACTACGTCCAACATTTGATGACCGTGGTACGCACGATCGGTGCCGACCGGATCAGGCTCAGCGGCGAGTCGTTGGGCGGTTGGGTGGCCGCGCGCGCCGCGATCGACCACCCCGACGTCATCGAGCGCCTGGTACTCAACACCGCGGGCGGTTCCCAGGCCGACCCGGCGGTGATGAAGCGCATCATCACCTTGTCGATGGCCGCCGCCGAGGATCCCACCTGGGAGACCGTGCAGGCGCGGATCAAATGGCTGATGGCCGACAAGACCAGGGATTACGACGACCTGGTCGCCAGCCGGCAGCGCATCTACCGGCAACCGGGCTTCGTGGCCGCCATGCGCGACATCATGGCGCTGCAGGATCCGGAGATCCGGGATCGAAACCTGTTGGGGCCGAATGAATACGGCGCCATCACCGCGCCCACGCTGGTGCTGTGGACCAGCGACGACCCCACCGCCGACGTGCCCGAAGGCCGACGCATCGCCTCGATGATCCCCGGCGCGCGCTTCGAGGTGATGCCGGGGTGCGGTCACTGGCCGCAGTACGAAGACGCCAAGACCTTCAACCAACTGCACATCGACTTCCTGCTGGGCCGCTGATGGATGGCACCGGACCGGCTCAGGACGGCGTCGAGAACTTCGACGTGCTGGTCGTCGGCGCCGGCCCGGTCGGTCTGACCCTGGCCAATATCCTTGGCCTGCAAGGTGTTCGCACATTGATCGTCGAGGAACGCGCGACCCTGATCGACTATCCCCGCGGCGTGGGGCTGGACGACGAAGCGCTGCGCACCTTCCAGTCGATCGGACTGGTGGACCAGGTGCTTCCGCACACCGTGCCCAACCAGATCCTGCGGTTCTACGACCGCAAACGCCGGGTGCTCGCCGAAATGGCGCCGCCGGACGCGCGATTCGGCTGGCCCAAGCGCAACGGCTTCGTGCAACCACTGGTCGACGCCGAATTGCTGGGCGGTCTGGCACGATTCGAACATGTGCAGGTGCGCTGGGGACACCCGATGATCTCTTGCGCGCAGACCGACGATTCGGTGACCGCCGAACTCGGCGGCGGGTCGATAGTGCAGGCACGCTATGTCGTCGGCTGCGACGGCGGGCGCAGCGCCACGCGCGGCATGATGGGTGTGTCCTTCGACGGCACCACGTCACCCACCCGTTGGCTGGTCGTCGACATCGCCAACGACCCGTTGGGCCACCCCAACAGCGAGGTCGGGGCCGACCCGGAACGTCCGTACGCGTCGATCTCGATCGCGCACGGAATCCGCCGGTTCGAGTTCCTGATCCACGCCCACGAAACCGACGAACAGGCGGAGGATCCGGCATTCCTGACCCGGATGCTGGCCCGCATGGTGCCCCACCCCGATCGGGTCGACGTGATCCGTCGCCGGGTCTACACCCACCACTCGCGCATCGCCGGCGCCTTCCGCAGCGGCCGCATACTGCTGGCCGGGGACGCCGCGCACCTGATGCCGGTGTGGCAGGGACAGGGCTACAACAGCGGCATCCGGGACGCCGCGAACCTGGGCTGGAAACTCGCCGCCGTGGTCAACGGTCAAGCCGGGGACGCCCTGTTGGACAGTTACGACGTGGAACGACGCAAGCACGCGCGGGCGATGATCGATTTGTCGACCATGGTGGGTCGCGTCATCTCACCGACGAATCGCCGGGTCGCCACCGCGCGTGACGTGCTGATCCGATCGGCGTCGGTGGTGCCGACCCTCAAACGCTATGTGCTGGAGATGCGGTTCAAGCCGATGCCGCGCTACGAACAGGGCGCGGTGGTGCATTCGAAGTCCGTTGGGCAGCAGTTGGATTCGCCGGTCGGCACGTTGTTCATCCAACCTCGGGTGGATACCCGCACGCAGCAGAACGTCCTGCTCGACGACGTGCTGGGGTCCTGGTTCGCGGTCCTGTGCTGGAACAACAACCCGCGCAGCATCCTCGGCGAGCGCGCCTTCGCGGACTGGAAGGCGTTGGGCGCCCGCTTCGTAGCCTTGCGGCCGCAGACCCAGCTGCACTGGGCCGGGCACGACGACCCCGACGTGCTGGTGGTGGGGGACCGGTCCGGCGCCCTGAAAGCCTGGTTCGACGTGCACGAGGAATCGGTGGTCTTCTTGCGCCCGGACCGGTGCATCGCCGGGGCGTGCATCGCGCAACGCTCACCGGAGTTGAGTGCCGCCCTCGTCGACGCGCTCGCGCTGACACCGCGAGGAGGTGAAGTCGACAGTGCCACTGGCTCTTTGCTGTATGTCCCACAGCCCGCTGCTGAATCTACCGGGGCCGCCGCGGGATCTGCTTGACGAGGTCGAAGCCGCGATCGCGCAGGCACGGGATTTCGTCGCCGACTACGACCCCGAACTCGTCGTCGTCTTCGCCCCGGACCACTACAACGGCTTCTTCTACAAGGTGATGCCGCCGTTCTGTATCGGGCTGCAGGCCAACGGGATCGGTGACTACGGCACCCATTCCGGACCGTTGGACGTCGCCGAGGACATCGCCGGTGGATGCGCGCGGGCCATCCTCGGCGCCGGGGTCGACATCGCGGTGTCGACCAGCATGGACGTCGACCACGGCACCGTCCAGCCGCTGGAGAAACTGTTGGGCAGCGCCACCGCCTGTCCCGTGATCCCGGTCTTCATCAACGCGATCGCGGTGCCACTGGGACCGTTGCACCGGTGCCGCGCCTTGGGCACCGCGGTCGGCGATTTCGCGGCTTCGCTGGACAAGCGGGTGTTGCTGGTCGGGTCCGGCGGGCTTTCCCACAGCCCGCCGGTGCCGACGTTGGCGACGGCCGCCCCGGCGGTGCTGCAACGGATCGTGCACGGCGAACCGATGACCACCGAACAGCGCCAGGCCCGGCAGACGCAGGTCATCGAAGCGGCCAAGAGCTTCGCCGGCGGAGACAGTGACCTGCAGCCCCTCAATCCGGCGTGGGATCACCGCTTCCTGGACCTGTTGGACAGCGGGCACCTGGCCGATCTGGACCAATGGTCGAACTCGTTCGTGACCCACGAGGGCGGCAGTTCGGCACACGAGATCCGTACCTGGATAGCGGCTTTCGCAGCACTGGCGGCCGCGGGCCCCTATCGCACCTCGCTCCGTTACTACAAGCAGGCCGCCGATCTGATCGCCGGTTTCGCCATCCGCACGGCGGTGCCGGCGTGAACTCGGCTGCGGACGACTTCGACCACCAGGTGGACGTGCTGGTCGTGGGATCCGGCGGTGGCGGCATGACGGCCGCGCTCACCGCGCACGCGTCCGGACTGGACGCGCTGGTCATCGAGAAGTCACCGCAATTCGGCGGATCGACCGCACTGTCCGGCGGAGGCATCTGGATCCCGGGGGCACCCGCTCAACGCAGGGCGGGCTACTCGCCGACACCGGATGGCGTCGTGGAATACCTGTGCCGGATCACCGACGGACTGGTCAGCGACGCACGGCTGCGGCAGTACGTCGAGTCGGGACCGCGGATGCTGGAGTTCCTGGAAGAACTCAGTCCGTGGCTCGAATTCGTCTGGAAGCCAGGCTATGCCGACTACTATCCGGAGCTGCCCGGCGGATCCGAGCTCGGCAGCACCATCAACGTGCCGCCGATCGACCTGCGGGAACTTGGTGACGACGAGCAACGGCTGCTGACGCCGTTGGCGTTGGCGCCCAAAGGGATCTGGCTGGGTCCGAAGGAATTGCGGTCCTTCTACCGGATCCGGCAGTCCTGGGAGGGCAAAGGGGTACTGCTGAAGCTGATCTCGCGGATGGTCCGGGCCAGGGTCCTCGGTGAGCGGATGGCGGCGATCGGTCAGTCGCTGGCGGCCCGGTTGCGGCTGGCAATGAAGGACCGCGGGATCCCGCTGTGGCTGGACACACCGATGACCGAATTGCTCACCGACGCCGACGGATCGGTGATCGGTGCGGCCGTGGACCGCGGCGGCGAGCGGTGGCGCATCGGGGCCCGCCACGGAGTGATCCTGGCCTCGGGCGGCTTCGACCACGACATGGCCTGGCGCAAAGAGCATCAACCCGTCGTCGACCAGGACTGGAGTTTCGGCAACCCGGCCGCCACCGGCGACGGCATCCGCGCCGGCCAGCAGGTGGGCGCAACCGCCGATCTGCTCGACGAAGCCTGGTGGTTCCCGGCCATCCAATGGCCGGACGGGCGAATGCAATTCATGCTCAACGAACGGATGATGCCCGCGCAGTTCATCGTCAACGGCGCCGGTGAGCGTTTCATCAATGAGGCGGCACCGTACATGGATTTCGGTCACGCGATGATCGAAGGCCAGAAATCCGGCGTGACGCACATCCCGTGCTGGTTGATCACCGACCACCGATCCTTCAACCGCTATGTCGTCAGCGGTCATCTGCCGATCCCGAAGGTGCCGGGAGCCCCGGTGCCCACCGGACGCAAGGTGCCCGCCGCCTGGCTGGAATCCGGCGTCGTCAAGGCCGCATCGTCCTGGGAGGATCTTGCCGACAAGATCGGTGTTCCGGCACAACGACTTCGGGCCACCGCCACCAGGTTCAACGACCTCGCCCACCGGGGACATGACGACGATTTCAACCGCGGCGACAGCGTCTACGACAACTACTACGGCGACCCGACGCTGCCCAACCCGAACCTGTATCCGCTGGGCGAGCCGCCCTATTACGCATTCCGCATCGTGCTCGGGGACCTGGGCACCTCGGGCGGACTGCGCACCGACGAGTTCGCCCGGGTGCTGCGTGCCGACGACACCGTGGTGCGCGGACTCTATGCCGTCGGGAACGTCTCCGCACCGGTGATGGGACGCAGCTACGCCGGCGCCGGCGCCACGATCGGACCCGCCATGACTTTCGGTTTCGTCGCGGCGAAACACGTTGCCGCACAAGCCTTAACTAATACCCCAAGATCCTATAGGAGGTAACATGAAAATATCCCTGTTCTACGAGTTCGCCCTGCCGCGGCCGTGGGTGCCCGACGACGAGCGCCAGATGCTGCAGGACTGCCTGGACGAAGTCGAGGCCGCGGACAAGGCGGGGTTCTCCACGGTCTGGCTCACCGAGCACCACTTCCTCGAGGAGTACTGCCATTCCACCGCGCCGGAGATGTTCTTGGCGGCGGCCAGTCAGCGCACCAAGGACATCCGGCTGGGGTTCGGCATCATGCATCTGCCGCCGGCGGTCAATCACCCGGCCCGGGTGGCCGAGCGCATCGCCACCCTGGACCTGATCTCCAACGGGCGAGTCGAATTCGGCACCGGCGAGTCCTCTTCAGTGGGTGAGCTCGGTGGGTTCAACATCGACCCCGCCGACAAACGCTCACAGTGGGAGGAGGCGCTCGAGGTCTCGATCCGCTGCATGGTCGAAGAACCGTTCTCCGGCTTCAAGGGCGAGCACATCGAGATGCCGGCCCGCAACGTCATTCCCAAGCCGCTGCAGAAGCCGCACCCGCCGGTCTGGGTTGCCTGCACCCGGCCGGCCAGCGTGCAGATGGCGGCCCAGAAATGTATCGGCGCACTGAGTTTCGCCTACACTGGCCCGGGGCCACTGACCGAGCGGGTCAACGGCTACTACAAGGAGTTCGAGGAGAACGGGGTGCCGATCACCCCGCAGATCAACCCGAACATCCTGGCCATCGGAGGCGACCTGTCGATGATGGTCGCCAAGACCGACGAGCAGGCGCTCGAGCGCCTCGGCAAGGGCGGCGGGTTCTTCTCGTTCGGCATCATGCACTACTACATGACCGGTGTGCACACCCCGGGGCGTACCGGGGTCTGGGAACGCTATCTGGAAGAGGTCGAGAAGGACCCCACGCTGGCCTACGGACCCGGCCGCGGTGCGATCGGCTCACCGGCCACCGTGCGCGAATTCCTGCGTGGCTACGAGGAAAGCGGCGTGGACGAGATCATCCTGCTGCTCAACCCGCGCAGCCATGAGGGAACCATGGAGTCCATCGAGTTGATGGGCAAAGAGGTGCTGCCGGAGTTCATCGAACGTGACCGCAAGGCCGTGGCCGACAAGGCCACACGGCTGGCGCCGATCATCGAGAAGGTCGAGGCGCGACGGCCCGAATCCACCATCCCGCCGTTCGACGAGCACTACTCGTTCGGCGGCCTGCCGACCGGACGGGGCGGAAAGTTCACCGCCAGTGAGATTCCCGAGGCGATGGCCGAGATCAACGAGGGCCGCGTCCAGGCGGCGCAACGGCTGAAGGAACAGGGCAAGTGAGCTGAGGAGTTGACCCGAATCGACGAGCTGTGGCGTTACGACGGTCGTCACACCGTGGTCACCGGGTGCGCGTCGGGCATCGGTGCGCATGTCGTGCACCAGCTCAGCGAACTCGGCGCCCGGGTCACCGGGCTGGACCGGCGACGGCCCGCTGCCGAGCTCGATGAGTTCCACGAAGTCGACCTGGCCGATCCCGCCTCGATCGACGAGGCCGTCGCGTCCATCCCCGGACCCGTCGACGCCCTGTTCAACGTCGCCGGTGTCTCGTCGGGAATCGGTGACCCGCAACTGATCGTCACCGTCAACTTCCTCGGTTTGCGGCATCTGACCGAAGCGCTGCTGCCCCGGATGCCCGCGGGGGCATCGATCGTGAGCGTGTCGTCGCTGGCCGCAGCGGGCTACCGCGAGCATCTGCGTGATGTCGCGCCCCTGTTGCGCACTCCCACGATGCGGGATGGCATCGATTGGTGCGCAAGGCATCCCGACGCGTTGGGGACCGGCTATCAACTGTCCAAGGAAGCGCTGATCCTGTACACCATGCGTAGCGCCGTGGAGCTCGGCGCGCGGGGCATCCGGATCAACTGCACCGGACCAGGTGTCACCGAGACTCCCATCCTCGACCAGCTCCGCACCGCCTACGGGCCGCAATTCCTCGACGACATCCCCAAGCCGCTGGGACGGGTCTCCGATCCGGCGGAACAGGCCGCGGTGCTGCTGTTCTTGAACAGCCGCGCGGCAAGCTATATTTCGGGCCAAGTCGTGTGGGTGGACGGCGGGAACATCGGCGCTGCCATCGCCCGTGAACTCGAGGAAGGACGACCTTGATGGCCACCATGGCCGAATTCCGCCGCGTTGCGGCCGATCTGAGCAATTGGGGCCGTTGGGGCGACGACGACGAGCTGGGCACCTTGAACTTCATCACCGCCGACAAAATCCGGCAGGCGGCCGGTCTGGTCCGGCACGGCAAGGTCTTTCCGCTCGGAGTGGACTTCGGGTCGTCGGGGCCGCAAGGAGCATTCGGGTTCCGGCACAACCCGATTCACGTGATGACCGTCGACGGGGGTGACGCGTATACCCTGACGCAATACGGTCCCGGCTGGAAACAGAACCCGACGGCCGATCAGCTGAGCAGCTACCTCGCCGACAATCCGTTCCGCTTCAACGACGACATGATCATCATGCCGCTGCAGGCCGCCACTCAGTGGGACGCGTTGTCTCACGTGTACTACGAGGACCAGCTGTACAACGGGTTTCCCGCCGGCTCGGTGACCAGTCTTGGGGCCTACCACTGCGGCATCGACAAGGTCGACGTCAAGGGCATCACGTCGCGCGGGGTGTTGCTCGATGTGGTGCGCCATCGCGGCGCGGAGGTGTTCCTCGAACACGGAAACCCCATCACGCCAGAGGAACTGGACGAGGTGGCCCGTGCGCAGGGCGTCACGATCCAGAGCGGCGACATCGTGCTGGTCCGAACCGGCTGGTGGACAAGGTTTCTGATGACCGGGGACAAGGTCGAGCCCTATTCGGGACTGGACTGGCGTTGTGCGCAGTGGCTGCACGACAACGAAGTTGCCGCCGTGGCCGCCGACAACCTTCAGGTCGAGGACCCGGTTTCCGGTGTCGACGGTCTGTTCCTGCCTTTTCATCTGTTGTGCCTGCGTGACATGGGCCTGATGCTCGGCGAGTATTGGGATCTCACCGCGCTGGCGGCCGACTGTGCCACCGACGGCGTCTACGAGTTTCAGCTCATCGCTCCGCCGCTGAGATTCACCGGCGCCGTGGGATCTCCGGTCAACCCGATCGCGATCAAGTGATGGAAGTTCATCGCCGAACCGTCGAGGTCGACGGGCTCGTCACGAGTTATCTCGAGGCGGGACAGGGTGATCCGGTGCTGTTGCTGCACGGCGGTGAGTTCGGTGCCAGCGCCGAACTGGGTTGGGAGCGCAATATCCCCGCGCTGGCAGCAAGGTATCGAGTGCTGGCGCCCGACCAACTCGGGTTCGGTCAGTCCGCGAAGGTCATCGACTTCGTCAACAGCCGGGCGATGCGCATCCGGCATGTGGCCCGGTTCTGCCAGGTGCTGGGGATCGATTCGGCGCATTTCGCCGGAAACTCCATGGGCGCAATCAATCTGCTCACCGACGCGACGTCGGAAACGCCGCTGCTGCCGGTGCGCAGCATGGCGATCATCTGCGGCGGCGGGGAGATCCAGCAGAACCACCACTTCGATGCGTTGCAGCAGTACGACGCGACGCTGCCGGCGATGCGCAACATCGTCGAGGCGCTGTTCTGCGACCCCGGGTATCCGGCCGACGAGGACTACGTGTGGCGGCGCTACGAGTCGAGCACCGCGCCAGGGGCATGGGAGGCGGTGGCCGCGGCACGCTTTCGCCGGCCCAATGCCGCGCCGCCGGCGACGCCGTCGAGCGCGCGGGCCTATGAGCGCATTGGCGTGCCGGTATTGGTGGTCGAAGGCGGCGCCGACAAACTGTTGCCATCCGGTTGGGCCGCCGAGATCGCCGGGCAGATCACCGGCGCTTCATCGGTGATCGTCGACAACGCCGGTCACTGCCCGCAGATCGAGCAGCCGTCGGTGGTCAACGAATTGCTGCTGGACTTCTTCGACTGCTACGCGAGGTAGTCCAACCGCGTCATCATGCCCGCGTGCTGGTGATAGGTGTTGTGGCAGTGCAGGACCCAGGTTCCGGGGTTGTCGGCGGCCAGGACGGCGCGCATCTTCTGCTTGGGCAGCACGATCACCGTGTCCTTGCGGGCGCCCAGTGTCCCGTCCGGTCGGACCACCTGAAAAGTGTGCCCGTGCAGATGAATTGGGTGATACATCATGGTCGGGTTGTCGAACGTCAGGGTCGGCCGCTGCCCCTCTCGAATGTGCAGCGGTTCGGTCCTGCTGTAGGGCTCGCCGTTGATGGTCCAGTCGTACTTGGCCATCGTGCCGCCGAGTACCACCGGCAAGTCCAGGTTGCCATCGGGTCGGCCGAGGTTGACCGACGTTGCCGCAATGAACTTGTCGACGGTGCCGACCCGCCGGTCGAGTTCCTGCGGCCTGAACTGGGGATCCGGCGGACCGCCCTTTCCGGTGGAAAGCAGCGCGCGAGCCACGGCGTTCTTGCCTTCGGCGGCCGCGACCAGCGGGAACACCCCGTCTGCTGCGGTCACGACGACGTCGTAGCGCTCGGCCATGCCGATTAGCAATGCGTCGACCTGCATCGGGATCACCGGATAGCCATCGGTGTGGGTGACCGTCATCGAATGTCCGGCCAGCGCCACGCGGAATGCGGTGTCGGACGCGGTGTTGATGAAGCGGATCCGGATTCGCTGGCGCGGCTTGGCGGTGAAAGTCGTTGCGGCTTCCGGAATTCTGCCGTTGATCAGGTAGTAGGGGTAGGCGATGTCCCCGGCGTCGCCACCGAGCAGGGTACTGCTGCCGACCGCTCCGGAGGCCGGCATTCCCGGCATCCCGCTGGTCGGACTGGCCGGACTGGACGAGGTCGTCGAGGTCGTCGAGGTCGTCCGGGTAGTCGTGGTGGGCGAACGGGTTGGTGTGGTCGAAGCCGACGGTGATGTGGTGGCGGGCGACGGTTGCGGCTGCATCGGCGGCTTGTTCGGGTCGGTCAACGCGTCGTAGAGCTGCTGCGGGGACTTGCCGACTCCGTCCGTCCAATCATCCAGGACGACAATCCATTCCGCGTCGTACTGGCCTCGCTCGGTTGGATCGTCGACGATGAACGGCAAATAGAGGCCTTTGTCGGCGTCGAGACCGGTATGGGGATGGGCCCAGTAGGTACCCGAGTTCGGGACGGAGAAGCGGTAGGTGAGGTCTCGACCGGCCGGGATGTTCGGGGTGGCGGGCTCGGCACCGTCCATGTCATTGCGGATCGCGATGCCGTGCCAATGCACTGACGTCGGGCGGTCGAGTTTGTTGGCGACCGACACGACGACCTCGTCGCCGATGTTCGCCCGGATCAACGGTCCCGGGATGGTGTCGCCGTAGGCGAACGTGTCGACGATCTTCCCGCCGATATCGACCTTGGTCGCCTGCGGGGCCAAGGTCACCGTCACCGTGCGTCCACTGTGCGGGCGGGCGGCCTCGGCTGCGGCGATGGCATTCGACAGAGGCGAGCTTGCCGCCCTCGGCCGTCCGCAGGCCACTACCGCAAATCCTCCGGCGATACCGGCGGCGATGAACCCGCGCCTGGTCAGCGGTACCGGCATTGACAGCTCCTTGTCTGCGTCCACTCGAGTGGGGTTTTTCGGAATGCGCCTTCCACCCTGCTCAGGTAGGGCGGACATCGCAACTTGCGTCGGTGCGTGACCCGCGCACCGTCGGCGTCTCATGATCTTCGGTCATTCCGTGATCTTTGCGCCTCGCGGCTGCGACTTCGAAATGGCAACATAGCTCCGGTCGGCGGTAATGTTCGCCGTGAGCGAAACTGTCTGCGCCGCTTGCATTCTGCTCTCGGCCGCGCCCGAAGTTGTCGGTACCCCTCAATAGAATCATGGTATGCCGGCCAGCACGTACGCGGAGATCGAGGAGGTTCTCGTCGCGTATGGTGATGCTTTGGATCGGTTGTGCGAGTTGAGTTTTGATGCGCAGGATAATCCGCGGCGGATGGAGATCATGGACCGCATCGAGCGGGGGATCCGTCGGGCGCGGGTGCCCCAGCACGCGTTGATCAATCAACTCGGTGCCGAAGCCACCGCCGAGGAGCTGGGTGGTTCGTTGCGCGAGGCGTTGGCGAATCGGTTGCGCATCTCCAAGGCCGAGGCCGCTCAGCGCATCGCCCACGCCGCGGATTTGGGTCCGCGCCGCGCGCTCACGGGTGAGCCGCTGGAGCCGGTGCTGGCTCAAACCGCCGCGGCGGAGCGTGAGGGGTTGCTCGGCAGCGAGCAGGTGGGGATCGTGCAGAAGTTCTTCAAGAAGCTGCCCGAGGCGGTGGACGCGGCCACCCGTGCTGATGCCGAAGCCAAGCTGGTGTTGGTGGGCACCGGGTTTCGCCCCGATGAGCTGGCCGAATATGCCCGGGTCCTCAAGGACTGTCTCAAACCCGACGGCGACTTCGTGCCCGACGAAGCCGAGGAGGCCGAGCGGGCCCGCAGCAGACGCGGCATCACCATCGGCCGCCAGCAGGCTGATGGGATGTCCAAGATCAGTGGGCTGATCTCCCCGCAGTTTCGGGCCACCCTGGAGCCGGTGTTGGCCAAACTGGGCGCCCCGGGAATGTGTAACCCCGCCGATGAAAACCCGACGGTCGACGGGCGCGCTCCGCAGGAGGCGGTGCAGCGTGATGCGCGCAGTGCTGAGCAACGCAACCACGACGGGCTGCTGGCCGCGCTGCGCGCGTTGTTGATGTCGAAAAAGTTGGGCCGCCATCACGGGTTGCCGACCTGCATCGTGATCACCACCACCCTGGCCGAACTCGAAGCCGGCGCCGGACACGGGCTGACCGCCGGAGGCACCTTGTTGCCGATGACCGATGTGCTCGCCCAAGCCAGCCACGCTTACCAATATTTGGCGGTGTTCGACAAGGACAAAACCAAGGCCCTGTATCACGGCAAGCGGATCGCTTCGCCCGAGCAGCGGCTGGTGCTGCTGTCTAAAGAGCGGGGGTGCACCTGCCCGGGTTGCACGGTCAAGGGCTACTGGACCCAGGTCCATCATCTGGAGGGCTGGTTCGCCAAGCGCCGCACCCACATCGACGAACTGACCCTGGCCTGCGGACCGCATAACCGCATGGTCGAACTACGCAAATACACCACCTGCAAGAACGCCCACGGCCAAACCGAATGGATCTCGCCCAAACATCTCGACCACGGCCGCCCCTACGTCAACTGCATGCACCACCCCGAAAAACCACTCAAACCCGACGACGACGAACCCGAATGACCCGTGCTCAAAGTGGTTGCACGGCAGACCCGTTCAGCGCCCGGTACACCAGGCGGGTGTATTTCTCGGTGCGGTCGGAGCCGGCCGACGTGACCTGCCCCATCTTGTTCATCACGTAGGCGAACGTCATCCGACGATCCAGATCCATCACTACCGTCGAACCGCCCCAGCCGCCCCAATAGCAGATCCTGCCGTCCGGGATGTCCGGCACTGCTTCCTTCTTGGGCAGAGCAAAGCCGATACCCCACCGGGCCGGCATACCAAGCACCAGGTCAACTCCATTGGCCTGTTCATCGAAGATCAGATCGACAGTTTCCGGCCGAAGCACATGGCGGCCATCGACGTTGCCGCCCAACGAGATCGCCCGCAGCGACTGCACCAACGAACGGGCGTTGCCGTGTCCATTAGCCGCGCCGATATCCGCACGCCGCCATGCGGTCGTCTGGGCCAGCAACGCAGCCTCGGAGTTCGGCGCAAGCATGCCGAACGTCTTGCGCATCGGATGGTGCTCCGGCACCGCGTCCAGCGGCACGTCGAGTGGTGGGGGAGGAATCAGCTCGGCGATGCGCGCGTCGTCCTCGGGTCGCGCTCCGATCTGGATATCAGCTCGCAGGGGTGCCGCGATCTCCTGACGCACGAATTCTTTCAAGGTCAGACCAGAGATTCGCCGGATGACCTCTCCGATCAGATGGCCGCTGGTCACCGCGTGATACCCGGACGCGGTGCCCGGTGTCCACCACGGCGCCTGAGCGGCCAGTTGTGTGGTGGACTTTTTCCAGTCGTAGACCTCTTCGATGCTGAACGGGAGCTCCCATCCCGAGACTCCGGAGGTATGGCTGAGTAAGTGGCGAACCTGGACGTCCTGCTTTCCGTTTGCGGCGAATTCCGGCCAGTACCGGGCGACGGGAGCGTACGGGTCCAGGCTGCCGCGGTCGATGAGCAGCAGTGCCGCCAACGCCGTGACGTTCTTGGTACTGGAGAAGACGTTGACGATGGTGTCCCGGTCCCATTGGCGGGTCCTGGCCTGATCGGCATATCCGCCCCAGACATCGACGATCATCTCGCCGTCGATGTCGACCGCTATGGCCGCGCCGAGCTCACCGCCGGTGCTGAGTTCGTCGGCCAGAGCCATGACGAGGTCGCTGAACCGGCGGTCGTAGTGCCCCGCCACTACGGTGTCGATTGCGGTCTGACAGAACTGTTGGGTCATTTTGATCTCCTTGAAGTCCGGATATCCCGACTATCGGGCGCGATCCGGCGAACAGCATTGGTCGGATCGCGTAAATCCGCACCGTCCACGCGAGCGCGTTTTCTACGCATTTGTGCTGATGTGGTGACACGTCGGCACGGAGCATGCTGGCTAACATGAGTGGGACCCCGGTGAAGTGGAGCGAGTTGGGCGTGCACGAACTTCCGACCGGAACGGTGACGTTGCTGCTGGCCGACATCGAAGGATCCACGGGCCTGTGGCAAGACCGCCCGGCCGAGATGACCGACGCGGTGACGCGCCTGGACGAGACGTTGTCACAGCTGGTCGACGTCCATCACGGGGTGCGCCCGGTCGAACAGGGCGAAGGCGATAGCTTCGTGATCGCGTTCACCCGGGCAAGTGACGCGATCGCGTGCGCCTTGGATATCCAGCGTGCGCCGCTCGCGCCGCTGCGCCTGCGCATCGGCCTGCACACCGGAGAGATCCAGCTGCGCGATGCGGCGAACTACATCGGCCCCACCATCAATCGGGCCGCCCGGGTGCGCGACCTGGCCCACGGTGGCCAGACGGTGCTCACCGCAGCGACCGAGCAGCTGGTGATCGACCACTTGCCTGCCGGAGTGTGGTTGACCTACCTCGGCAGTCATCAGCTACGTGACATCGCCCGCGCGGAACGCATCGCCCAGATGTGCCATCCGGACCTACGCGTCGAGTTTCCGCCGTTGCGATCCTCGAAAAGCGGTGTAGCACAATCGTTGCCGGTACCACTGACCAGCTTCGTCGGGCGGCAACGCGAAATCGCGGAATTGAGGACTCTTTTCGAAGAGCACCGATTGGTGACGTTGACCGGTTCGGGCGGTGTCGGCAAGACGCGTCTCGCCATCCAGCTCGCGGCGCAGTTCGGCGACGAGGTCGGCGCGTCATGCTATTTCGTGGACCTCGCTCCCATTACCGACCCCGATCTCATCGAGGCAGCCGTCGCGCAAGCTGTTGGTCTGCACAACCAACCGGGACGGTCGATCGTCGAGACCCTCGCCACCCGAGTCGCGGACCGTAAGACGCTGATCGTCCTGGACAACTGCGAGCACGTGTTGGAAGGCGCCGCCGCGCTCGTCGTGGCGCTCCTGAGCAGTTGCCCTACCGTTCGGTTGTTGACCACCAGTCGCGAATCGCTGCGCGCCGCAGGGGAGGTGAATTGGCAGGTACCGTCGCTGCGCTTGATCGACGAGGCAGTGGAGTTGTTCAGCGCGCGAGCCCGTAGTGTCCGGCCTGATTTCGCTGTCACCGTTGACAATTCGGAGACCATCGCAGAGATCTGTCGCCGTCTGGACGGCATGCCGCTGGCGCTCGAACTCGCGGCCGCGCGCATGCGGGCACTGTCGGCCCGCGACATCCGCGACAGTCTCAACGACCGATTCGAGTTGCTGACCGGCGGACACCACGCCGCGGTGCGACGCCAACAGACGCTGCGCGCCTCGGTGGACTGGTCGCACTCGATGCTCACCGACGGCGAGAGCGTTCTGTTCCGACGACTCGGGGCGTTTGCCGGAGGTTTCGACCTGGACGCCGCGGTAGCGGTGTGCGGCGGGACCGGTGCCCAGCGCTACCAGGTGCTCGACCAATTGACCCTGTTGGTGGACAAGTCGCTGGTCCACGCCGACGACATCGCCGGCCGTGCGCGATACCGGATGCTGGAGACCATCCGTGCCTACGCGGTCGAAAAGCTCGACGAGTCCGGTGAGGCCGGCGCGGTGCGCGGTCGGCATCGCGATCACTACGCCGCGCTGGCTGCCGAACTGGACGCGCCCTCGCGCAATACCTTCCGGCGCAGCATCGGACGCGTCGAGGCCGAAATCGACAATGTGCGAGCAGCATTCGACTACTGCTGCGAGATCGGGGAGAACGCGACCGCCCTGCAGCTTGCGTCGTCGTTGCAGCCGCTGTGGCAGGGGCGCGGACGTCTGCCCGAGGGACGGGCCTGGTTTGCCGCGGTCCTCGATGGCGACGGCTTCGACCCGGACGGTATGGACCCGGCGGTACATGCTCGCGCCATCGCCGACCGGACCGTGCTGGATTCCCTCACCATCGTCACCGGAAACTGGGACGAGGCTCGCCGGTCGGTCGAGATTGCCCGCCAACTGGGCGACCCCGCACTGCTGGCCCGGACACTCACCGCATGCGGCTGCATCGCCGGACTCGACTTCGACACCGCGGCACCGTATCTGACCGAAGCCATTCAGCTGTGCCGGTCGACCGGTGACGACTGGAGGCTCAGTCAGATCCTGGGTAGGCGGGCATATCTGGCCGCCATGGCCGGTGATCCGGTGGCGGCGTTGACGCTGGGCACCGAGGGGGCAGACCTTGCCGACGCGCTCGACGATTCGTCGAACGCGCAGATGTGTCGTTGGGCGACCGGCATGGCCCAGATGTTGTGCGCGGACTTGGAGGGCGCCATCGACACTTTCCGGTCGGTTGCTGCCGAATGCGAAGCCGACGGCGATGCCCTGGTCGCGTTCCTGTGTCTGGTCAGCCAGGGCTGCGCACTGACCTATCACGGCCAGATCGCCGCGGCCCGACGGGTCGGTCGCGCGGCGATGACTGCAGGAGCAGAACTCGGCGGCGTGGTGCTGGAGCGGGCGGCGACCACCGTCATGGCCATGGCGGCGGTGGCCGACGGCGATGTCGTCTCGGCACGCGAGTTGCGTGCCAGGGTCTGGGAATTGCCGGCCGTGCAGCGCGGATCCGTTGCCATCACCTCGATGGCCCAGTGCGCGCATCTCGAGGGTGATCTGGCCAAGGCGCAAGCGGTGGCTGACGAGGCCGTCGCCACAATGGCCGGCTGGCACAAGATGTTCGCGTTAAGCATCCGCGCCGCCATCGCGGTGGATCGCGGTGACAACGACCAGGCCCGGCGTGACGCCAACCAGGCGCTGTCGATGGCCCTGGACAATCAGGGGCGTCTGCAGGTTCCGGCGATCCTGGAGGTACTGGCCAGACTGACTGTCGACGCGGGAAATCACCTCGATGCCGCAAGGTTGCTGGCGGCGGCGGCGGTGATCCGCGACCGCACCGGCGAGTTCCGGTTGCCCATGTTCGACGACGCCTACGTCATGGCGGTCGAGTCGTGCCGTAACACTCTGGGAGACAGTCCTTTCCAGGAAGCCTGGGGCGACGGCGCGGCCATGTCGGCCGATGACGCGATCAACTATGCGTTGCGTGGACGTGGCGAACGCAAGCGACCCGCCAGCGGGTGGGCGGCATTGACGCGGACCGAACTCGACGTGGCGCGTCTGGTCAGCCAGGGGCTGGCGAACAAGGACATCGCAGAACGACTTTTCGTCTCGCCGCGCACCGTGCAGGCGCATCTGACGCACATGTACACCAAACTCGGCTATACCTCCCGGGTGCAGCTTGCTCAGGAGGCTGTGCGGCAGACTCAGTTGCCGTAGCCCGCCATCACCCTTGGGTGCCGGCCCAATCCTCGAAGCGTGTCTCGCAGATGGTCACGTCCTCACCCTCGACCGGCACGATGCTGCGGCCGTCGAGCACGGCACCGAAGTAGGTAGCCGTCGGGTCCGTCACCACTTCGCGCGGATCGCCGTGAGCCGCAAGGCCGATGCGCACGAATTCGTCCATGCCGTATCGCTGCGGACCCGCGATGTTGGTGATGCGGTTGAGCGGCGGGTTCACAGCCGCGCGGGCGACGGCGGCCGCGACGTCTTGGGCGGCGATCGGCTGGATGGCCGCGTCGTGCGACAGTCGCACCGTGTTCCCGTCGGATGCGGAGTCGGCGATGCCCGTGACGAACTCGAAGAACTGGGTGGCCCGCACGATGGAGTAGGGCGCGCCGGACTCGGTGATCAGCCGCTCTTGAGCGGCCTTGGCGCGCAGGTAGCCGCTTTGCGGCACCCGGTCGGTGCCCACGATCGACAGGGCGACGTGATTCTTCACTCCGGCTGCCCGTTCGGCCTCCAGTAGATTCGCCGTCGAGGTGGTGAAGAAGTTCAGCACGTCGTCGTCGGCGAACGACGGCGAATTGGCCACGTCGACAACGACATCCACGCCCGACATCGCATCCGCGACGCCCTCGCCGGTCACGGCGTTGACTCCCGAACGCGGCGATGCCGCGACGGCCTCGTGTCCCAGTTCGCTGAGGTTCGCGACGACCTGCGAGCCGATGAGCCCGGTGCCACCGATGACCAAAACCTTCATTGCCATGCCCTTCCCACCGCCCGAGTAGATAGCCCGTTCAGCATGGCGCAACGGTCCGCCGAGACCAAAGGCGACCCGTCATCTTAAATCAACTGCTTGACTTAATGCCGGTCACGCCGATTAACTCGACGGGTGGTCAATGAATTGGCGGACAAGGTAGCCATCGTCACCGGCGGCGCTTCGGGCATCGGCCGCGGCATCGTGCAGCGATTCGCAGCCGAGGGCGCGCGCGTCGTGATCGCCGACGTGCAACAGGAATCGGGCGAGCAGCTTTCGCGCGACCTGGGCGACTCCACGCTGTTCCACCGCACCGACGTCTCCGATCCCGAACAGGTCGGCGCGGCCGTGACGACCGCTGTCGAGAAGTTCGGCGGACTGCACGTCATGGTGAACAACGCGGGGATCTCCAGTCCGCTCGGTCGGTTACTCGACGACGACTTCGCGCATTTCCATCGCGTGATGGCGGTCAACGTCCTTGGGGTGATGGTGGGCACCCGAGACGCGGCCCGGCACATGGTAGCCAACGGTGGCGGCTCCATCATCAACGTGAGCTCGATCGGTGGCATCCTGGCCGGCGGCGGTGTCGCGACCTACCGCGCATCCAAAGCCGCGGTCATCCAATTCACCAAGTCTGCGGCAATCGAGCTGGCGCACTACGAAATTCGAGTCAACGCCATCGCGCCGGGCAACATACCCACACCCATCCTGGCGTCGTCCACCCAGGGCATGGATGCCGAGCAACTGGAGCGTTTCGAGGCGTCGATCCGCCAGACCATGCGCGACGACCGGCCGCTCAAGCGGGAGGGCACGCCCGACGACGTCGCAGAGGCGGCGCTGTACTTCGCCACCGACCGGTCCCGCTATGTCACCGGAACCGTGCTACCGGTGGACGGCGGGACGGTCGCCGGCAAGGTGATCCGGTCGCGCAAACGCGAGACATGACATGGCACGCATCGTCGGCAGCGGCCAGCGTCACTTCTTCTTGTTCTTGCCCGGCGGGACCGCCGACGCCAGCACCTTCGGCTCGCGCGCCCACACCCGGTGCATCCCGAGCGCGGCCAAGATAGCGGCGGTGGCCTTCCTGTCAATGTCGTCGGAGACCAGCACCCCGGGATCGTCGGGCGAGATGCCCGCCTGCGCCAGGACAGCGACGCCATCTCCCCAGGCGCCCACCGGCTTGCAGTGCCGGAAAGCCTCCTGCAGCAACGTCACCAACTTGATGTCCCCGCTGGGCTGGGTGCCCGCGGCGACGATCACGGCATCGAACTCGACGGACCGCGCGGTCAGCAACGTACGCTCGACGATCTCGACCCGTCGTCCCGACTTGAGTTTCCCGCCCACCGGCGCGGTGAGCATCGGAACCGCGCCGGCGGCCAGCACCGCCTTGATCAATTTCGACACACCCGCGAGATCGGAACCCGCGTCGGCGATGATGCCGACCTTGCGGCCGTCGACCGGACCCGGCTCGGCATACACCTGGGACAACGCCGCCGACGTCTGCACCTCTTTGGGTGGATTGCCTTTGGGCGCAGGCAAACCCAGACCGGCCGCGACCTGTTCGCACAGGTCGGTGTCGACGTTGGCCAGCACCTCCAGCTCACGTTCCTTGATCGCCTGCTCGTAGCACTTGCCGAGTTCGAAGGTGAACGCCTCGATGACGTGCAGTTGTTCGACCCGGCTCAGGCTGCGGTAGAACATCGCCGGTTGGGTGAAGTGGTCCTCGAACGAAGTCGGGTTCTCCCGAACGGCCGGGCCGTTGATGGCGCGCGGCGTCTGGACATACCCACCGTTGCCGGCATCGGCCACCTCGGGTTCGCCGTCGTCGATGCTGTTGGGACGGTAGGGCGCGATGCCTTCGTGGATCGCCGTCTGGTGCATCCCGTCGCGCAACATGTCGTTGACCGGGCAATGCGGGCGGTTGATCGGCAACTGGGCGAAGTTGGGTCCACCCAACCGGGTCAGCTGCGTGTCGAGGTAGGAGAACAGCCGAGCCTGCATCAGTGGGTCGTTGGTGGGTTCGATGCCGGGAACCAGGTTGCCGGTGTGGAAGGCCACCTGCTCGGTCTCGGCGAAGTAGTTGGTGGGATTGCGATTGAGCGTCAGCTTGCCGATGAGCGTGACCGGAACCAGTTCCTCCGGAACGATTTTCGTCGGATCCAGCAGGTCGATCCCCTCGTAGGTCTCGGTTCCGTCGTCGGGCATCACCTGGATGCCGAGCTCGTATTCGAAGAAGGCACCCGCGTCGATGGCGTCGGCCATGTCGCGGCGGTGGAAGTCCGGGTCGCAGCCCGCGGTGATCTGCGCTTCTTCCCACACCTGGGAATGGACTCCCGCCACCGGCTTCCAATGGAACTTGGCGAGGCTGGTCTTGCCCTTCCGGTTCGTCAGCCGGAAGGTGTGCACACCGAACCCCTCCATGGTGCGATACGAGCGGGGGATGCCGCGGTCGCTCATGTTCCAGAACACGTGGTGGGTGGCTTCGGTGTGCAGCGACACGAAGTCCCAGAACGTGTCGTGGGCGGATTGCGCCTGCGGGATCTCGCGGTCCGGATGCGGCTTGGCGGCGTGCACGACGTCCGGGAACTTGATGCCGTCCTGGATGAAGAACACCGGCATGTTGTTGCCCACCAAGTCGAAATTGCCTTCGTCGGTGTAGAACTTCACCGCGAAGCCACGGGTGTCGCGGACGGTGTCCGCCGAACCGCGTGACCCCAGCACCGTGGAGAACCGGCAGAACACCTCGGTCTTCCTGCCCTTGCGGGCCAGGAAGCCGGCCCGGGTGTAGTCCGACGCGGTGCCGTAGGCCTCGAACACGCCGTGCGCGGCCGCGCCCCGCGCGTGCACCACGCGCTCGGGGATGCGTTCGTGGTCGAAATGGGTGATCTTCTCGCGCAGGTGGAAATCCTCCAGCAGGCTGGGGCCACGGTTGCCGGCCTTCAGCGAGTGGTCGGTGTCCGGCAGGCGCACACCTTGGGCTGTGGTTAGGTACTTGCCTTGCTGGCTACGCGGGTCGGCGTCGCTGTCGGCGTTGCTGGTTGCGCCGGTCGCGCTGGCGCGGCGGGGGGCGGATTGCGAGGGCTTACGGGCAGGTGGCATGTTTCAACTCCCGGGCTGTCGTTCGGTGATACCGCGCGGATTACCCAATTAATTGCCAAGACACTCGTCAACGCCCGATCGGTGAACGCACGCCCACGCGCACGGGTCGCCCGTTGGCCTCGCGGCGTATGACACCACGGGCCGCGAAGGAGGACAACCAGCCTTCCATCGGCCACCAGCCCCACCTCCGGTAGAAGATCGCGGCGTTGCGCAGGATGTCGTCGAGGTGGTCGAAGGGTGGATCGGCAACCGGGTGGTATTGGTGAAAGGCGTGCGCTCCGCCCACCCAACGCATCGGCACTGCCTTGGCGGCCGCGCACTGCGCGAAGTCGGTGTCCTCGCCGCCGTAGCCGCGGTAGAGCTCACAGAATCCGCCGATGCGTTGCCAGGTAACGGTTTTCAGTGCGAAGGACAGTGACCAGAACAGGGTGTAATCCGTGGTGTCCAGCACGGACCCGTCGGGCGGCGCCGGGCGGGCGGGATGCGGATAAGGGTGAGCCCGGATCTCGGATAGGACGTAGCCCGATGGCGGCGGCGGCTGCAGATAGGTGACCGGTCCACAGAACATGGCGTTGGCATGCTCGGGCCGGCTCGCGACGGCATGGTAGCGCTCGATCAGTTCGGCGCCGGGAATACAGTCGACGTCCAGAAAGATCAGCAGCTCGGCATGTTCGCGAATCGCGGTTTGCGCACCCAGGTTGCGTCCCAACGCAACCGGCAGCGGTTTGCCGGCCGCGCAGTCCACGACGAGGGTAGGCCCGTCCGCCTCGGCCACGATTGCGCTGACCGCCGGATCGTCGAGCGCCACCACGACGTGGACGTCCGCGGCTCGAGTGCCGCTGGCCAATCCCTCGAGCTGTCTGCGCAGATGTGCACTCCTGCCGTGCACGGCGGTGACGACCGCGGTTTTCATGCCGCCCCCCGCCTGCATCGTTGCGCGGTGGACTCGATGGCCGCGGCGGCGCGCGCCGCCGCCCCGTCGACCTGCCACCGGCACCAGCGCACCGGGTCACCGGCACTGGCGTGTGCGAGCAGGGCCGGCCAGGCCCGCTGGTCCGGAGAATCGTGGGCGACGACGGCCAGCCGGTGCCGCCTCAGTATCTTCGCGGTGGCCTGCTGCTCGTCGAAAGGACGCGGCTCGGGGACTACGACCGCAAGCCGTTGCGCCGCCGCGATATCGGCGATGGCGCCCTGACCCGCATGGCTGACCACGACGTCGGCGGCGCAGATCGCCGGCCACGGGTCCTCGTGCCACACACCGCTTTTGCCGCCCAGCGCGGTCCAGCTGAACTCGGGATACGTTGCGGCACAGTGCTCCAAAGCCGCGCCGAAGTTATCGTCGGCGCCGCCCAACACCAGCACCCGCATGTCCTCGACCGACACGGCGGTGCGGTGCGCACGGTCGGGACCGGAGCAAGCGCGTCCCTCGAAGCGGCTGATCCCACCGACGTAGCTGGTCTTGTCTTCGTATGGGCGCAGCCAGGAAGGCACGCACAACGCCTTGGGCCAGGCAGCCACGATGTGGTCGGCGATGCGGTGCACCAACAGGTGCGGAGCGTCAATCCGCTTGCCGGGCAACGCCATCACGACAACGGGCACACCGAGCAGCCGGACGAAGGTTGCCACTTCGACCGACACATCGACGACGACGGCCTGCGGCCGCGCGTCGGCGACCCAGCGGGCGATCTGATCCATCCGGGCGGTGAATCCCAGATCGTGTTGCGGCGCCCAATGCAGGGCACCGTGGGCTGTGGGTTCGCGCACCTGCTCGGCATCGTCGTCACGCGATAGCTTCACGATTGCCGAAAAGGGCTGCGGCCCGGTGATATCGAGTGAGGTCAACGCGGTCACCGGAGTCTGCATCCGCTCGCAGATACTGACGGCTCGCGCCAGGTGCCCGAAACCTTGATGGTGGATGTAGTAGCCGATCATCTGCCTCACCTGTCGACTCGTCGATCATCTCGCGATACAGACCGCAGTAGGCGCCGACCATCACCGTCGACGAGCAGTGCCGTATGGCGTGCTCGCGCACCCGATCTCGGGGCAGCCGAACCGCTTCGGAGATGGCCTCGGCCATCGCGTTCACGTCGCCGGCGTCGACGAGTCGGCCCGAGTCCTCGCTGATGAGTTCGGGGATGCCGCCCCGGGCGAAGGCCACGACCGGCGTCCCGCACGCCATCGCCTCGGCGACCACCAGCCCGTAGGGCTCGTCCCAGGTCGGCGTGACCAGGGCCGCCGCGGCCCGCCCGACCAGCCGGGCCAGCCGATCGTGGTCCAGGTGACCCGCATATCGGATACCGCAGCGCAGGTGGGGTGCCACCTGTTCGGCGAAGTACCGCTCGTCGCAGATGGGCCCTGCGAGGGTCAACGGCCAGCCGCTGCTCCGGGCGACGGCAATCGCCAGATGCGGTGCCTTCTCGGGAGTTATCCGCCCAGACCACAACAGGTTTGGCCCACCGGGACCGAGCGGCCATTGCCGGGTGTCGATGCCGTTGGGTACCACGGTGACCGGACCGGCGACATCCTGCCACGACGCTGCGGTGTGCCGCGAAACGGCCGCGAAGCGTGCCTGCGTTCCGCCGGACGCGTCGATCGCCGACTCCAGCCAGGGTGTCGGCGGAGTGTGCACGGTGGTCAGCATCGGGGTCGACAATGCCGACGCCATCGCCACCGGCAGGTAGTGCAGGCTGTGGTTGTGGATGACGTCGAACTCCGCGCGACCGGGGCCGGCCAGCCACAGCATCAGGGACAGGTAGGCATGGTGGTCGGCCATGAACGTGCCCGAGGGCATCGACACGTCACGTCGCGCCGCCTCGGACAAACCCAGCGGACGCACGTCCAGCGTCTGACAATCCAGTGCCGGGTCCGAGTCGGGCGCGGCGAACAACGACACCTGACAACCCCGCGCCGCCAGTCCGCGGGCCAACTGGAAGACGTGTGCCTCCAGCCCGCCGGCAAAGGGTTGGCGGATCGGAAATCGGTTCGAGGCGATCAGCGCGACGCGCAACGGTGCGGTCATAACTGCACGTCCTGATAGATCTGACGGTGCGCGCGGGCGAGTTCGCGCCGTTCGGCGAGCCTTTCGGTCCATGTCGCGCGCGGCGCGGCGTCACCGGCCGCCCATCTCCGGTGCGCGTCGAGGATCGCCCGATGCAGCGACGCTTCGTCGAAAGTGCTTTCATCGCAATGGAACACGCCACACGGACGCTGCTGATCGTAGTACCCGCAACTGGGCGCAACGACCGCGGTGCCCAGGTCGTAGCAGGCTTCCAGCCACCCCGAATGGGTGCCGAAGCGATACGGCAGCACCGAAACCGTCAGTGCGGCAAGATATTCCCAGAGTTCGTCGTCGGAGAAGTAGGGATGCACCCGCACGTCCACCTGCGGATGGTGGCGGTACTCCAGCAGGGCGAAACCGAACTCGGGGGCGAACCAATGATTGGCGGGATCGAAGATCTCGTCATGCACGTCGATCTGCAACACCGCGTCGGGAAGGTCCGAGACGACCCGCGTAAGGGCTTCCACCACCGCCAACGGATCCATGTTGGCACGCACGCTCTTGGCGTGCACCCCGATCACGAAGCGCTCCTGGTGTCCCCGAGGCTGCTCGATATGGTCCCTGTCCAGCACATGCGGGTGGGGCAGCACCCGGGCGCGACGTTCCCAGCGCCGCCAAATCTGCTGCGCGGCACCGGGTGTCAGCGTGATCAGCTCATCAGCGGCGGCGATCAGCACATCCTGTTGCTCGGCATGGGCTGCCGGATCGGGATGGTGCGGGTTACGCAGATCGTGGACGGTGTAGACCAGGGGCTTGCGGTGCATCTTGAGTTCCTGGACGACCTCGGCCAGCACCTCGGGACCGACGGCGTCGAAGCCGAAGTGGACGTGGAAGACGTCGAACCGCTCGTGGTTGTCACTGACCCAGCCCGGTTCCAGCATCAGCGGCGGCCACCAACCGCCCGGAACCTTGCGACCGTCGGACGGGACGGGATCGTCGAGCCTGGTCACGTCGGCGGTGGTGGGGTCGGCGAGGTGACGCACGTAGATGTGCGAAGCCGGCACCGACGCGACGCGTAACACCACGTTCCTTCCAGGGCAACGACTACAGACAGCCCGAGCGGGCCGCTGAAATGAAGCGGAGTCAGTTCCTGCTGGCTGAAGAACAGTGCCGTCGGACATACCCGCGAATCAAGCCGTCAAACGCAATACCGGGGCGCCAACAGAACCCCTCGCCGCCGGCTGTCATGGACGGGTTTATCCGGTCCGGGAGCGGCTACTACTGGGCCAGTGTCAGGGGGAGTCGACGAGCTTGAGAAGGGTTGAGCGATGGGTTTTCCCGAACAACAGCAAGAGGTACCGGGCAGTCAGGCGCAGATGGACCCGGTGCCGGACTGCGGGGAGAACAGCTATACCGGTTCGGGCAAGTTGACCGGCAAGGCGGCCATCATCACCGGCGGTGACAGCGGCATCGGCCGCGCCGTCGCGATCGCCTATGCCCGCGAGGGCGCCGACGTGCTGATCGCCTACCTGAACGAAGACGAGGACGCCCGAGACGTCGCGCGCTATGTCGAGGACGCCGGGCGCAAGTGCGTGCTGGTTCCGGGAGATTTGTCCGACCCGCAGCATTGCCGGGCCGTCGTCGACCGGGCGGTTGCGGAGTTCGGCCGCATCGACGTGCTGGTGAACAATGCCGCGTACCAGATGACACACGAGAGCCTGGACGAGATCAGTGACGAGGAATGGGACCACACCTTCAAGCTGAATGTGGGTGCCTACTTCTACCTGACCAAGGCGGCGTTGCCGCACATGAGTTCCGGCGGGTCGATCATCGGCAGCTCCTCGGTGAACTCCGACTCTCCCAGCCCGACCTTGGCGCCGTACGCGGCAACCAAGGCCGCGATCGCCAATCTGTCCGCCAGCCTTGCGCAACTGCTTGGGCCGCAAGGCATCCGGGTCAACAGCGTGGCGCCGGGACCGATATGGACGCCGTTGATCCCGGCCACCATGCCCACCGAGAAGGTCGCGTCGTTCGGGGACGACGTGCCGCTCGGACGGGCCGGACAGCCCGCGGAACTGGCCCCGGTGTACGTGCTGTTGGCTTCCGACGAGGCCAGTTATGTGTCTGGTGCGCGTGTGGCAGTCACCGGCGGAAGGCCGATCCTGTGACCCGATAGGTCGTTTGTCGAGGGCGATTGCGGGTAACAAAATCTCCGTGACTTCTCTGTGGCTTGCCGATCGAATGACATCCTGGACCGCAAGCCGGCTCGATGACGGCCCGTTGTCGGCCGACGTCATCGTGGTCGGTGCCGGCATCACCGGGTTGACCACCGCCGTGCTGCTGGCGCGCGCCGGCAAAGACGTGCTGGTGCTGGAAGCCCGGACGGTGGGTGCCTGCACGACGGGGAACACGACCGCCAAGATCAGCCTGTTGCAGTCCACGCACCTGTCGAAGGTCCTGCCCCGGCACGGCCGGGACACCGCCCGCGCCTACGTGGACGGCAACCGGGAAGGCATGGAGTGGGTGCTGGAGTACTGCCGACGGCGCGGTGTCGCGATGCAGCGGGAGGACGCCTACACCTATGCCCAGTCGGCCAAGGGCGTCCCCTCGGTACGCGCCGAGTTCAAAGCGTGCCAAACGGTGGGTCTGCCGGTCACCTGGGAGGACGACGCCGGCGTGCCGTTCCCGTACCACGGTGGCGTTCGGCTGCCCGAGCAGGCGCAGTTCGATCCGATGGAGTTCTCGGACGCGCTGGTGACCGAACTGCTCGAGCACGGCGGGCGCCTGGTGGAGCGCACCCGGGTGCGCAGCGTGTCCACCCGCGGCGACGGTGTGCGACTGCGCGTCAACGATGAGTCGCGACAGGACGTCGACGTGCGCGCCGAGCAGTTGGTGCTGGCCACCGGGATGCCGATTCTGGACCGCGGCGGCTACTTCGCGCGGGTCAAGCCGCAGCGCTCCTATTGCATGGCCTACCAGGTGCCGGGCACCATCACTCGGCCGATGATGATTTCCGCCGACTCACCGACCCGCTCGGTGCGGTATGCGCCGGTCAAGGACGGCGAGTTGCTGATCGTCGGCGGTGCGGGGCACACGGTGGGCCGGGAGAAAAGCCCGACCAAGGCTTTGGAAGAACTGTCGTCATGGACCCGCCAGCATTATCCGGGCGCGAAGCAGACGCATTTCTGGTCGGCCCAGGACTACAGCCCGATCGACGAATTGCCCTATGTCGGGCCGATCTTGCCGAACTCCGAAACGATCTACATCGCAACAGGATTCAACAAGTGGGGGATGACCAACGGTCCTGCCGCGGCGCTGGCGCTGTCGAGTCGGATCCTCGGTGGCCGGATGGACTGGGCCAGCGCGTTCGCCAGCTGGAGCCGGCATGAGCTCGCCGGGTTGACGACGGCTCTGCAGGCCAACCTCGAGGTCGGCTTCAACCTGGGTAAGGGCTGGGTCACCCCGGCGACGCGGTGGCACAACCGCAGCCCCGACAGCGACGAAGGCGGTGTGGTCAGCGGTCCGCCGTGGCATCTCGAGGCCCGGTCCCGGGTCGACGGCGTCGAACACGTCGTCTCCCCGGTATGCCCGCACCTGGGCGGCATCGTCAATTGGAACGACGCCGATCGGGCCTGGGAATGCCCGCTGCACGGGTCCCGGTTCGCGCCCGACGGGACGCTGCTGGAGGGGCCGGCCACCACCGACCTGACCGCATCGAGCTGATCGACGTTCCGCGGGCGCCGATCCTTTAAATCAATCGCTTGACTTAACCGCACCGGGCGGGGTTGACTGGGCGGCATGACCACCGTCGGCCGGCCGGTGCGCAGTGACCGGGCCAGCTCCACCCAGGAGGCGATCCTGGTCGCCGCCGAGCGACTGTTCGCCGAGCACGGGGTGTTCGCGGTGTCCAACCGTCAGGTCAGCGAGGCCGCCGGGCAGGGCAACAACGCCGCCGTCGGCTACCACTTCGGCACCAAGGCCGACCTGGTGCGCGCGATCGAGCAGAAACACCGCGGGCCGGTCGAGGAGTTGCGCGAGCAGATGGTGGCCGGCCTGCCGGATTCCGCGGGGATGCGTGACTGGGTGGCCTGTCTGGTCTGCCCCCTCACCGAGCACCTGGAGGATCTGGGCAATCCCACCTGGTATGCCCGGTTCGCCGCCCAGGCCATGACCGATCCCGCCTACCACAACATCGTCGTCAAGGACGCGCTGAGCTCGTCGTCGCTGGTCCAGGTGATCGACGGCATCAACAGCTGCCTGCCGGACCTGCCGGTGGCGGTGCGGTTCGAGCGAAACATCATGGCGCGCAACCTGTTGATGCACACCTGCGCGGATCTCGAACGCGCACTCGCCGAAGGCACTTCGATGCCCCGCCCGTCCTGGCGGGCGGCCGCGACCGGTCTCATCGACGCGATCGTGGGCCTGTGGCTGGCTCCCGTGACCCCGGAAAGCGAAGCACCGAAGATATGAAAATCACTGTCGATCAAGACATCTGCGCATCGTCGGGCAATTGCGTGATGAACGCACCCGAGGTTTTCGACCAGCGCGACGAGGACGGCGTCGTCGTCCTGCTCGACCCCACTCCACCCGCCGAGCAGTTCGAGGGTGCCCGCAAAGCCGCCGCCTTCTGCCCGGCGCTGGCAATTCAGATCGAGGAGTGACCGTGTCCGACACACTCACGGATAACAGCACTGACACCGGTATTCCCGAATATCCGATGGCACGCGCCGCGGGGTGCCCGTTCGCCCCACCGCCGGATGTCATGTCGTTAGCTGACGCGAAACCACTTTCCCGGGTGCGGATCTGGGACGGCAGCACGCCCTGGCTGATCACCGGTTACGAACAGTGCCGAGAGCTCTTCTCGGATTCGCGGGTCAGCGTGGACGACCGGATACCTGGCTTTCCCCACTGGAACGAACGCATGCTGTCCACGGTGCACAAGCGACCCCGGTCGGTCTTCACCTCTGACGGCGAAGAACACACCCGCTTCCGGCGAATGTTGTCCAAGCCCTTCACCTTTCGGCGAGTGGAAGGCCTTCGCACGGCAATTCAGCAGATCACCGACGACCACATCGACAAGATGTTGGCGGGACCGCAGCCGGCCGACCTCGTCTCCGCGATCGCCCTGCCGATCCCGTCGCTGGTGATCAGTCAGTTGTTGGGGGTGCCCTACGAGGACGCCGAGATGTTCCAGGAGCACGCCAACGTCGGACTTGCTCGCTACGCGACCAGCGAGGACACCGTCAAGGGTGCGATGAGCCTGTACAAGTACCTGTCCAAACTGGTCGAGGCCAAGATGGACAACCCAGCTGAGGACGCAGTTTCCGATCTGGCCGAACGGGTCAAGGCCGGCGATCTCAGCCTCAAAGAGGCCACGCAGTTGAGTAGTGGCTTGCTGATGGCCGGCCACGAGACCACCGCCAACATGATCGGCATCGGTGTGCTTGCGCTGCTGGAAAATCCCGACCAGCTGCCGGCCATCCGGGATGCCGAAGACCCGAAGATCGTCGCCAATGCGGTGGAGGAATTGCTGCGCTACCTCAGCATCATCCAGAACGGTCAGCGCCGCGTCGCAAGCGAGGACATCCAGATCGCCGGCGAGGTCATCCGCGCCGGCGAGGGCATCATCATCGATCTGGCCCCGGCGAATTGGGACGCCGAAGCGTTCACCGAACCGGACCGGCTGTACCTGCACCGCTCGAACGCGGACCGCCATGTGGCCTTCGGCTACGGCCGGCACCAGTGCGTGGGACAACAGTTGGCGCGCGCGGAACTGCAGATCGTCTTCCGTAGCCTGTTCCAGCGAATTCCCACCATGGCGTTGGCTGTCCCGTTCGAGGAGATCCCGTTCAAACACGACCGGCTCACCTACGGCGTGCACGAACTGCCGATCACCTGGTAAGCCCTTTCACAGCCCAAGAGAGGTCAATGATGACAAGCACGCTCTACCCACCGAAAGGCTTTGGCGCACCCAAGGATCGCAAAGGCCACGCCATCGGCAGCAACGTGGGTCTGCCCGCGGGGACCGAGGTTTTCTCCGCCGACAATCACATCTCGCTGGCCGCCGATATCTTCTACGAGCGCTTCCCGGAAGACCTGAAGGACAAGGCACCCCGTATTTGGTACGAGGACGGCGCGTATCAAGTGGGTCGCAAGGGCCAGTCGTTCCTGCCCGGTGACTTCAGTGCCGTGCTAATGCAATACGACGACCTGCCCGGGGCGGCCAGCACCAACATCGAAGCGCGCATTCAGGAGTTGCGCGAAGACGGTGTCGACAAGGAACTCGCCTTCCCCAACGCGGTTCTGGCGTTGTTCCACTACCCGGACAAGAAGCTCCGTGAGATCACCTTCCGTATCTACAACGAGTACATCGCGGAGTTGCAGGAACGCTCCAACGGTCACTTCTACGGCGCCGGGTTGATCAACTGGTGGGACCCGGAGGGCACCCGCAAGACACTGGCCGAGTTGAAGTCGTTGGGACTCAAGACATTCCTCCTACCGCTGAACCCGGGCAAGGACGACGACGGAAACATCATCGACTACGGCAGCACCGCGATGAAGCCGGTGTGGGACGAGATCGAAGCCGCCGGGCTGCCGGTTACGCATCACATCGGTGAGACCCCGCCGAAAACGCCGTGCCAGTTCAACAGCGTCGTCGTCGGGATGATGATCAATATCGACGGCTTCCGGGAGCAGTTCGCGAAGTACCTCTTCTCCGGCATCCTCGACGATCATCCCAGTCTGCGGATCGGCTGGTTCGAAGGTGGAATCGCCTGGGTACCTTGGGCTTTGCAAGACGCGGAGCATCTGGTGGCGTCCTATCAGCACATGTTCAACCGGCCGCTGGAACACGACGTCCGCTACTACTGGGACACCCACATGAGCGCTTCGTTCATGGTCGACCCGCTGGGCCTGGAGCTCATCGACCGGATCGGGGTCGACAAGGTCATGTGGTCCAGTGACTACCCGCACAACGAAAGCACCTACGGCTATTCCGAGAAGTCGCTGGCCGCCGTCGTCGAAGCCGTCGGGCCGGAGCGCGCCACCCGCATCGTCAGCGGCAACATCACCGAATTCCTGGGCCTGTGACGACTTTTGCGGCCGACGGTCTGACCATCCCGGAGACCCCGGACCTGTCCCGGCTGCGCCGCGAGACGGGAGCGCGGTTGCGCACCGCGATGGCCGAACGCGGCGTCGACGCCCTGGTGCTGCTGGGCAACAACGCCGTTGTCTATGCCACCGGGACGAGTTGGCCGCTGGGCGATGCCGGAATTTCCTACGTCGAGCGCCCGGTAGCGGTGGTCCTCGTCGACGACCCGTGGCCGCACCTGTTCCTGCCGTTCCGCGAAGGTGCCGCGCACGAGTCGGAACTTCCCACCGACCACCTGCACGGACCGGTCTACCTCGAATTCGACGAGGGCGTAGCCGATTTCGCCCGCCGTCTGGCCGAGCTGATCCCGGCCGGCTCGACCGTGGCCGTCGACGAGTTGACCGGTGCGATGTCGCGTGCCCGGAAGTCGTTGTTCCCGGGGGGCGCTCCCGTCGACGCGGCCGCCGTGGTCAGCGCCGCGAAGGTGGTCAAGACCCCCGACGAACTCGCCTGCATCCGCACCGCGGTCCGGATCACCGACGAGGCGATGGTCGAGGTCCACCAGGCATTGGCCCCCGGCATCCGCCAGGTCGACCTGTCCGGCCGGTTCCTGCGCCGCGCCTTCGAACTCGGGGCGATGGCCAGCATGCTGGAACCGATCTGGCAGGTGATGCCGAACAGCAGGGCCGAGGGGGTGTGGACCACCCACGGTGACCTCGCGCTGCCGTTGCTGAGCACCGAACGCGAGCTGGCCAAGGGCGACGTGCTGTGGACCGACGTCAGCATCACCTACCAGGGCTACTGCTCGGACTTCGGACGTACCTGGATCGTCGGACAGGACCCGTCGCCGCGCCAGCAGGCCCAGTTCGACAAATGGCGACAGATCATGGACGCGGTGCTGGGCGTGGCCCGTGCCGGAGTCACCGCCGCCGACTTGGGCCGCGCCGCCATCGCGGCCAACGACGGCACCCGGCCATGGCTCCCGCACTTCTACCTGGGCCACGGCATCGGCGTCAACGCGGCCGAAATGCCCATGATCGGAACGGATCTGGGCGACGAGTTCGACGAGAACTTCGTGCTGCAATCGGGCATGGTGCTGGTGGTCGAGCCGGTGGTGTGGGAGGACGGCACCGGCGGCTACCGCAGCGAAGAGGTCCTGGTGATCACCGAGGAGGGCTCGACGATATTGACCGACTACCCCTATGACCCCTATGGCAACTGAAGTCCTGGCCGACGACCGGGCGCTGCGCCTGGGCCGTCGGGAACGCGCGCTGGTCCAGATGGCCGAGTACGACCTCGACGTGCTGGTCCTGGGCCGGCAGGCCAACGTCCGATACGTCACCGGCGCACCGCAACTGTGGGTGGCCGGCACGCGCCCGTTCGGGCCCACCTGCGTACTGGTGCGCGCCACCGGTGCCATCCACCTGCTCAGTACCTGGGACGAAGGGGTGCCCGAGGACATCCCGCACGAGAACCTGTACGGCATCTCGTGGAACCCGGTGAACACCATCGCGGCGCTGCAGCGCATCGAGGGTGCCGCCGACGCGCGCCGGGTCGGAACCGACGCGCTGTCACCGGTTTTCGCCCAGTTGCTGCCGACGGCGTTTCCGCACGCCGAGCTGGTGGACGGTGAACTCGCGATGCGCGCGGCCCGGCGCATCAAGACCGACGACGAAATCGCCGCTCTGCGCGAGTCCGTCGCGGTGGCCGACCGGGGTTTGGCCGCCGCGGTCTCCGAGCTGCGGGCCGGGGTGACCGAGCAGACGCTGGCCGGGGTGTTGCTGGAGGCGCTGGCCGCCGGCGGGGTGAGCACCCCGGCGAATCAGGATGTGGCGTGGGTGACTTCGCGTGAGCACTCCTGGCGGCGCGCCCACAGTGACGGCCGGATCCAGACCGGCGACCTGGTCGCCTTCTCGGCCGGCGTCGTGGCGCGCGGTTACATCGGCGAGGTGGGCAGGACGTGGCCGGTCGGGTCGGTACCGGGGGCAGCGGCGGTCTTCGCGCGATGGGACCGGTTGTGGGACAAGCTGATCGCGGCCTGTCGGCCGGGTACCGGTGCCGGCGAACTGCTGGCGGCCTACCAGGCGGCGGGGGAGTCGGCGCCGCCGATGCCGGTGGCGCGCGGTCTGGGCATGGGTTTCGACCCGCCGGTGATCTCCGCTCAGCTGCCGCGCACAGCCGGTGACGAGCGGCTGGAACCGGGAATGGTGTTGGCCGTCACGGGCTATGTCTGGGAACCCGGTGTCGGTGCGGTGTTCGGACGCGAAGCGGTGCTGATCACCCGCGACGGCCCGGAAGTGCTGAGCAGCAGTCCGTCCTGGCACGGTTGAACATGGCCGACAAGGCGGACCGCAAGGCCGCCAAGATCATCCGGTATGACAAAGACGTCGAGACCCGTATCGCCACCATCACCTTCGATCGGCCCGACTACCTGAACGCACCGACGATCGCTGCCCGGCGGCGCTACGCCGACCTGCTGCACCGCGCCGGTGTCGACGACGACGTGAAGGTGGTGGTGATCCGCGGCGAGGGCGCCGACCTGGGATCCGGTGCCGACCTCGAGGAGTTCATGGCAGCCAAGGAGTCGGCGGACCCGGCGGCGTTGCTCGCCGAATTCGGTATCGGGGCAGGCGAAGTCACCTACCCGCCGAAGGGGTCGTTCCGCCACGGCGGCGCCATCGGACAGTGGTATGCGAATCCGAACTCCGGTATCCGCGGGCTGCAGGACTTCAAGAAGATCAGCATCGTCGAAGCCAAAGGCTACTGCTACGGCTGGCACTTCTATCAGGCCGCCGACGCCGACCTGGTGATCGCCAGCGACGATGCGCTGTTCGGGCATCCGTCCTTCCGGTATTACGGCTGGGGACCGCGGATGTGGTGGTGGGCGCAGACCATGGGCATCCGCAAGTTCCAGGAAATGGTGTTCACTGGACGGGCTTTCACCGCCGCGGAGATGTACGACTGCAATTTCCTGAACAGTGTGGTGCCGCGCGGGCAACTCGAAGCCGAGGTCGCTAAATACGCTCTCGCGTGTGCCCGTAACCGGCCCACTGACACCGTGTTCATGCAGAAGACGTTCTTCGAGATCATGAAGCAGTTCCAGGGTGAATACCTGGGCAGTGTGCTCGGCGGGTTCTTCGAGTCGGCCGGCGGCGCTGCCCGGGCCGACACCGGCGACTTCTCCCTCGATGCGGCAATCGAGCGGGGTCTCGGCGGCGCGGTCAAAGACAATGACGACAAGTTTCCGCCCGACTGGCGGTTGAGCAAGAAGGCACGCAAGGGCCAGGGCCGAAAGAAGAAGCGGTAGTGGTCGATTCGCCGTTGACCGGTTTCACGGTGGTCGATCTGTCCACCGGTATCGCGGGCGGTTATTGCACCAAACTGCTGGCCGACGGCGGCGCCGACGTCGTCAAAATCGAACCGCCCGAGGGTGATCCGCTGCGATCCTGGTCGGCGTCGGGTGCGGACCTCGGAAAGGACGGCGCAACGGACGGCGCGTTGTTCAGCTTCCTGGCCGGGTCGAAGTCCAGCATCGTCGCCGACCCAGCGAGCACGGGCGACATCGACCTGGTCGACCGGGTGCTGGCGTCCGCGGAGGCCGTGGTCTGGTCGCCGGGATCGGCCGTGGCCGAAGCCTTTCCGCCCGAACAGATCGGGGAGCGTCATCCGCATCTGGTGGTCACTTCGATCACGCCGTTCGGCCGACGCGGCCCGTGGCGGGACCGCGCCGCCACCGAGTTCACCCTGCAGGCCTGGTCCGGGGGAATCATCGGGCTGGGCCGCGGCGTGGCCGACCGCGCGCCGGTGTTCGTCGGCGGGCAGGTCGGGGAGTACCTGGCCGGCGCCTACGCCAGCGCGGCCATCCTGGCCTCGCGCTACCAGCGCGACACCGACGGCCAACTCGTCGACCTGTCCATGCTGGAGACCCAGATCCTCGGCCTCACTTACTATCCGGTCACCTACTTCGAGATGCTGGGGCGGCCGTGGCGCGATGCGCGGCGGCCCACAGTGCCGGGTGTGGCCGCCGCGGCGGACGGTCTGGTCGACCTCGGCTGCGGGACCGCGCAACAGTGGTTCGATCTGTGTGCCATGGTCGGGCACCCGGAGTGGATCGACGAGAACTCACCGCTCACCATCACCGAGCAGGCCAATATCCATGCCGACGAGATCTACGCCTGGGTACGCAGCCAACGGGTGGACGACATCCGCGAACTCGCCACCGCCTTCCGGATCCCGAATGCACCGGTGGCCAATGGCGCCAACGTCATGTCGCTGGACCACTTCGTCGAGCGGGGCACGTTCACCCGCAATCCGCGCGATGGGTTCTTGCAGCCCGGTCATCCCTACCGGATGCGACCCGCTCAGCTTCGGCCGCCGGGACCCGCACCCCGGCTGGGTGAGCACACCGCCCGCTACCGGCAAATCGACCCGGTGGCCCGCCCGTCTCTCCGGCGCCGAGAGACGTTGCCGCTGAGTGGACTTCGCGTCCTGGACCTGACGACGTTCTGGGCGGGACCCTCCTGCACACATTTCCTGGCCATGCTCGGTGCTGAGGTGATCCACGTCGAATCCACCCGCCGGCCCGACGGCACCCGACTGATAGCCGGCATACCCGTCACCGAAGAGTTGTGGTGGGAGAAGTCACCCATCTTCGCCGCCCTCAACACCAACAAGAAGGGCATCACCCTGGACCTGCAGCACCCGCGCGGACGGGAACTGCTGCACCGTCTGATCACCGGTTGCGATGTGATCGCCGAGAACTTCACACCCCGGGTCCTCGATCAGATAGGCCTGGATTTCGCTGCGGTGCAGGCCCTTCGGGCCGACGCGGTGCTGATGCGGATGCCGGGCTTCGGCCTCGACGGACCCTGGCGCGACAACCCGGCATTCGCCTACGTCATCGAATCGGCCTCGGGCGTGAGCTGGTTGACCGGCTACCCCGATCGCACCCCGTTCGAGCCGTATTCGGTCGGCGACCCCAACGCCGGCGTGCACGCGCTCAACGCGCTGCTGCTGGCACTGGAACACCGCCGCCGCACGGGTCAAGGAGTGTTGGTCGAAGCGGCCATGGTGGATGCGGCCCTCAACATCGCCGCCGAGCAACTCATCGAATACTCCGCCTACGGCGCACTGCTGCAACGGTCGGGCAACCGGGGGCCGACCGCCGCCCCGCAGAACCTGTACCTAACCAAAGACGTCGACGAGTTCGGTCGTCTGGACAGCTGGGTGGCGATCGCGGTGGCGACCGACCAGCAATGGAACCGGCTGTGCGCGGCGCTCGAATCACCCTCGTGGGCAACCGATCCCGCGCTGGCCACCGCGGCGGGGCGACGTGAGCAGCACGACTACCTCGACAAGCAGCTGGCGCGCTGGTGTGAGACCCGCACCGGTGACGAGATCGTCGACCGGCTGTGGGAAGCCGGGGTGCCGGTGGCCAAGGTCATGCAGCCGCACCGCCAGACGGAACTGGCTCAGCTGGCCGCGCGCGACTTCTTCGAGGTCGTGGACCATCCGGTGTGCGGCCCGGCCAGGCTCAGCACCGTGCCCATGCGACTATCCGAGGGACCGCAGCGGTTTCACACCCGGCCCGCACCGCTGCTGGGACAACACAATCACGAACTGCTGACCGAGCTGGGATTGACCGACACCGAGATCGCCGACCTGGAAGCCGACGGTGTGATCGGCCGGGCGCCCGCACGCTAGTGGCGCCAGCCCTCGGCGGCCTGCTCGTCGAAGGTCCGGTCGATGCGCTCGAAGCGTCGGCGGATGGAGGCCCGGGACGCCTCGTGCGGTAGCACGTAGAGGCGGTTGGCCGCGATGGCGTCGGCGGTCAGACGGGCGAAGTTGTCGACGTTGACGGTCTCGTCCTGTGCCGGCAGCGCACCCAGGTCGTTGGCCGAGTCCGGCGACGAGTCCAGTGCCTGATCCGCCCCGCGGATCCGCTCCGAGTTGGACACCAGCTTGGTGTCGATCACCATGGGGCACAAGACCGAAACTCCGATGTCGTTGGGCGTGAGCTCGCGAGCCAGCACTTCGGCGAGAGCGACGACTCCGTACTTGGCAACTCCGTAAACTCCGAGGCCGGCGTTCGGCACCAGTCCGGCGAAGGACGCGGTGAAGGCGATGTGGCCCCCCGCCCCTTGCTCGATCAACCTCGGCAGAAATGCTTCGACGGTGTGAATGGCGCCCCACAGGTCGATGTCGATCACCAGGCGCCAGTCCTCGTGCGTCATCTGCGCGATCGGGCCGCCGATGCCGATGCCGGCGTTGCTGAACAGCACATCGACCTGCCCGAGCAATTGGAAAGACTCATCGGCCAGGTTCACGACCTCGTCCAGATGCCGGACGTCGCACACCACGCCGTGCGCCTCGAATCCTTCGCCGCGCAGCCGCGCAACGGCCTGTTCCAGACCGGTTCCGTCGATGTCGGCCAGGACAAGCTTGGCCCCGCGGCGCGCGAACTCCGTCGCGGTGGCCAAGCCGATGCCGCTGGCACCGCCGGTGACGACCGCCCCGCGGCCTTCGTAGCTAGAAATTCCGCCCATAGGGACGGACCCTATTTCAGGCAGCTACCCGCATCGACAGGCAGGGTGACACCGGTGACGTAGCGGGACTCGTCAGAGGCGAAGAACAGCACCGCGTTGCTGATGTCCACGGCATCCACCCACGGAACCGGCAGCGTGTGGAACATCTGGCAGATCGGGGCCATGTCGTCGGGACCGGGGTTCTCCAGGTCCGGCCGGAACAGCTTCCACGTGCCCTCGTTCATGATCATCCCGGTGCTGACGTGGGTGGGATGCACCGTGTTGACCCGAATCATGTGGTGTCCCAACTCGACTGCGAACGAACGCATGATGCCGACCACACCGTGCTTGGCCGCCACGTAGTTGCCGCAGTGCGGGTACGCCTTCAGTCCGCCGACCGAGCTGGTCAAAATGATCGAACCACCGTTGCCGCCCTTGATGAGATGCGGCACACCGGCTTTCACTGTCTTCCACACGCCGGACAGGTTCACGTCGATCATTTCCTGCCAGTCGTGCTCGCTGCACTGGTCCAGGGTGTCGCCGCCGTTACCGATCCCGGCGTTGGCGACGATGATGTCCAGCCGGCCCAACTCGTCGACGCCGGCATCCACCGCCGCCTTGAGTCCGTCGTAGTCCCGCACGTCCACTTCGGCGGTGAAGATCCGCCGGTTGAGACCTTTGACCAGATCGGCGGTCTCGGCCAGGTCCTCCGGGGTGGCCGCCGGGATGGGACTGGTCTCCACGACCCGCTTACAGACGTCGATGGCGATGATGTCGGCGCCTTCCTGCGCCAACCGCACCGCGTGGCTGCGTCCCTGACCAAGTGCCGCCCCGGTGACGAAGGCGACTTTGCCTTCTACACGTCCAGACATGTTTCTCTCCTTAGTTGGCTCGACCGGCCTCAGCCGAGCACGGCCGGCATGGATTCCCAACCCCGAACCGTCGACGTCGGGGAAAGTTTTGCTTCGGTGAGGTCGACCTCCCACTCGGGGAAACGCTTCAGGATCTCCTCGAGCGCGATCCGGCCTTCCAGACGCGCGAGCGCCGACCCGAGGCAGTAGTGCGTGCCGACACTGAACGTCAGGTGTTGGTGCGGCTCCCGCCGAATGTCGAAAACGTCTCCGTCAGGCGGGAATTGGCGGTGGTCGCGGTTGGCCGCTCCGATGAGCATCATCATGACGCTGCCTTCGGGCACCTTTTGGCCGTAGTACTCCACGTCCCGCGTGACGTAGCGGGCCACGTGTGGGGCCGGCGGTTCGTAGCGCAGCAATTCCTCGACGGCGGCCGGGATCAACGCCGGGTTCTCCGCCAGCGCACGGCGTTGATCCGGATGCTCGGAGAGCACCTTGCCCGCCCAGCCGATCAGCCGGGTGGTGGTCTCGTTGCCCGCACCGGATACGACCGTGATGTAGGTGAGCAGTTCGTCGCGGCGCATACGGCGTACCACGCCGTTCTCGTCCTCGAATTCGGCGTTGAGCAGTTCGGTGGTCAAATCGTTGGAGGGGTGCTCCGCGCGCCAGTCAATGTACTGCCCGAAGAACTCGCCGCTGAGCATGGCTTCGGCCGAGAACTCCATCGGCTTGCCGGCTTCGGTACGCATCTGCGCGTTGGCGAAATCGCGTGCGGCCTCTTGATCTTCCTCGGGCACACCCAGCAGCATCCCGATCACCCGCATCGGCATCTGCGCGCCCAGATCGTTGACGAAGTCGAAACGTCCGGTACCGATCAGCGGATCCAAACTGCGGGCGCAGAATTCGCGGATCTTGGGTTCCAGGTCGTTGATCTTGCGCGGAGTGAACATGCGGGACAACAACTTGCGGTGGATGTCGTGCACCGGTGGGTCTTCGAAGATGAGCACACCCGGCGGCATCTCGATGTTGGCGCGGATGAGTTCGAGGATGGCGCCTCTAGCCGAACTGAACGTCTGATAGTCGACGAGCGCGTCGTTGACGTCGGCGAAGCGGCTCAGAGCGTAGAAGTCGTGCTGCTCGTTGTAGTAGAGCGGCACCTCCTCACGCAGCCGCCGAAACATCGGGTAGGGGTCGGCGTTGAGCTCGACGTCGTAGGGGTCGAAGTAGACATCGTTGAGTGCGCTGTTGGGTGCGCTGACTGTCACGGGTAACTGCCCTCTCGCCGGAACCGCGCCCGCTCCCCGGGGAAGCGCGGTCATGCCGCCTGTAGAACTCTGTCATCACTCACCAACGAGTGTCAACGTGGAATCCATTTTGGCTATTTACGATTCTTGGTATCAGAGAATATCATTCTCGTCCATTTAGCAACGTGCGATATTCGCTCATTGGCGAAATGGGCTCGTGGAATTCCGGCCCCGCGACGGGGAATTATTTGCCGGCGAATCCCCGTGAGCAGAAGTCCCACACCTCGTCGGCGGTGATGGGATGGGCCGTATCTTCGTCAGCGCCGCCGCTGGACTGCGCGATGAACATCACGGTCTGCATGGTCATGGCGGCGGCCCGCTTGGGATTGACGTCGGCGCGCAATTTGCCGGCCTCCGCGGCGGCTTCGGTCAACTCGGTGAGCAAAGCCAGCAGCGGTGCATGTGCTACCTTGACCTCGGTCGGATGCGTGACCAGCAAACGGGGCGCAAAGTCGGTGAACAGCGGTCGTCTGGCCATGGGGTCGGGCCGGGAGGCTTCGTAGAGCAACTCCACGGCGACCTTGAGGCGCTCCAGCGCGTCGGTGTGACTCTCGGTCGCGGCACGGATCTGGTCCGCGGAGCGGCTCAGAGCGTCCTCGAACAGGGCGAGCAGCAACTCGTGCTTGCCGTCGAACTGCAGGTAGAAGCTGCGCAACGACTGGCGCGACCGGTCGACGACCTCTTGGACGGTGAAGTCCGTGCTCCCCTTTTCGATGATGATGGCCTGCGCGGCGTCCAGGAAGCGCTGCACGCGCTGCGCCGCCCGCAATTTCGCGGTCTTGATGGAGCGTTCGACGGCGCGCTGTTTCCAGGCCGGCTCTTCACTGGGGTTTGTCACGGGCGGCTCAGATGATTGTCGCGCTGGGAGAACATGGTTGGACTGTACCGGAGAACGCCGCGCCATCGCTGTGCTCAACCTCCTCGCGGACGGTGACTAGGAGATTGTAACTTCCTCACGACGAGAATACTATTCTCTTTGACGCGTGTTTGGGAAGCAGATTTCCGAGAACAGGGGCTCGGGAGAGCTCTGGACAGCTAGGAGCGAGCGCCGTGCAGCTGAGTTTCGACGCCGACATCGAGGCATTCCGCGCCGAATTCATTGCGTTTCTGGACGAGCATCTGCCGGACGGGGCCGAGGGAATCGAGCGGCCGCTCTCGTGCTCGCACCTGCCGGAGTGGGCGGTGCGCTGGCAACGCCGAATGTTCGACCACGGCTGGCTACTACCCGGGAATCCGCCGGAATTCGGCGGCCGCAACGCCACTTTGCTGCAGCAGTACGTGTGCGCCGAGGAGTTGGCCCGGCGGCGGATCTACCGCAGCTTCAATCCCCAGGGTGTGGGGATCATCGCCGCGTCGCTGCTGTCGTTCGGCACCGACGAGCAGAAGCGGCGCTGGGCGGTGCCGATCCTGCGGGCCGAGATCACCGCCTCGCTGGGCATGAGCGAGCCCGGCGCGGGGTCGGACCTGGCGTCGCTGAAGACCAAGGCGGTGCTCGACGGAGACCATTTCGTGGTCAACGGTCAGAAGGTCTGGACTTCCGGCGCCCACCACGCCGACGTGTTGCTGACGTTCGTGCGCACCGATCCCGACGCGCCGAAACACAAGGGCATCAGTGCCCTGATGATTCCGACGGATACACCCGGCGTGGTGCGGCGACCGTTTCCGTCGGTGTGTGACCACGACGACGTCGAGTTCAACGAGGTGTTCTTCACCGATGCGCGGGTGCCGGCCGAGAATCTGGTGGGCGCCCTCAACGGCGGTTGGCGGGTGGCGACCGGTTCGCTGGGCCACGAACGCGCCATGCTGTGGATGGATTACGCCAACCTGTTGGACCAGATGACGGTCGACTACACGCCGTCCGGGGTGCTGGAACGGGATCGTTACGCGACGCTGGTGATGGATGCCCGGGCGATGCATCTGCTGGGGTCGGCGGCGACGGCCCGTGCCGCCCGCGGCGAGGAGGACGTGCCCGCCCAGTCGGTGCTCAAGCTGCTGGGATCCGAAGCCCTGCAACGCGCTTCGGAGGAGGCGTTGCACGCCACCGGCGCCGACGGCCTGGTACATCCTGCGGTCACTGCGCAGTTCGCGCCGCTGGACCTCGACGCCCACAGCGGCAGCTGGTTCGACCGGTACGCGCGCAGCTTCGCCGGCACCATCGCAGGTGGCACTTCGGAGATCCAGCGCAACATCATCGCCGAGCGGATACTGGGACTGCCGCGCAATTAGTTATCAGCCTGCGCGAGTGTGAATCTCACGACGGGCCGACGGCGTGTCACGTCGTGGGATTCACACTCGGCGTTAGAGGTGGGCCAGGCGGGGCGCCGAACCCCGCTGCCGCAGTACCGCCCCCGCCTCGCGGGTCAGTTCGCGGGAGCTGCCGAGCAGCCCGTCGAACAGCAACGCCCGCTTGACGTGACGATGCAACCGGTGTTCGGCGGTGAAGCCGATGCCACCGAGCACCTGCTGGCAATGCCGTGCTGCGGTCAGCGCCGCCTGACCGGCAGCGGCTTTGGCCAGCAGGCTGGCCAGTTCGTCGTCATGGTCCGCGGCAACCTGCAGGGTGGCCTCGGCGCCCTCGATCGCGACCAGCGTTTCGGCGAGCCGGTGCCGCACGGCCTGGAAAGAGGCGATGGGACGGCCGAACTGGACACGGTCGAGGGCGTGCTGACGGGCCAGCGCCAGCATGGCCCGGCTGGTGCCGACCAGCCACCAGCCCAGCGCCCGTCGACCCGCGGCCAGCACCGAGGGCGTCAGGGGCTCTCCGGTGGGCACCCGGTGTATCGGAATGTCGTCGTCCAAGGCTGACGTGTCCTGGTCGGTGCGTTCCCAGACCACCCAGGACCCGCCGGCGTAGGGCAGCGGCACCGGCTCGCCACCCGGCTGCCCTACGACGTCGTTCAGAACCGAGGCGTGCGCGCCGGTTTCGCCGAGCAATCCGAAGACCAAAGGTATTGCCGTGTCGGGGATCTCGTCCAGCATGTCGAGCCAGCCCAACTCTGCCAGCGCGGAGTCGAGTCGCGAACCGGAATGCGCATTCATCGCGGTCCGCAGCGAATCGGCGATCATGCGCAGTTCTTCGGGATCGGTCACACCGTCACTCCTTCCCGAGATCCAACAGCCGGCGGGCGATGATGTTGCGCTGGATCTCGGCGGTGCCGCCATAGATGGTGGCCGCGCGGGAGTACAGGTACTCGGGCCGCCACGGCGTGTCGTCGAGTTCCAGCGCGCCTGGCAGCAGGTCGTGCACGGTGTCGTAGAGCTTCTGCTCGGCGCCGGCCAGCAGCACCTTGTCGATGGAGGTGTCCGGGCCCAATCTGGCCCCGTCGGCCAGCCGGTGCTGGGTGGCGCGGGACCGGCAGCGCAGCGTATGCAACGCGAGATAGGCTGCGCCCAAAGCGGATTCGTCAGCGGCAGTCACTTCGGATATGAGTGCGTCGAAACGTGAGTACAGATAGGCGATCCGCTGCCAGAAACAGGTCGAGCGTTCATAGGGCAACAGATCCATCGCCAGGCGCCAGCCGTCTCCCGGCTTGCCGAGCATCCGGCTGGACGGGACCACCACGTCGTCGTAATAGACCTCGCAGAATTCGTCGACGCCGTGCATGGTGTGCAGCGGCCGGACGGTGATGCCCGGTGTGTCCATGTCGACGAAGAACGCGGTGATGCCGTCATGGCCGGGCGCGGTGCGGGTGAGCAGGACGCACCGGGTGGAGTACTGCGCGAAACTGGTCCAGACCTTCTGCCCGTTGACGATCCAGTTGTCCCCGTCCTGGGCGGCGCGCGTGGTCAGCGAGGCCAGATCGCTTCCCGACCCCGGTTCGGAGAACCCCTGACACCACTGCTCGCGCCCGCTGAGCAGCAACGGCACCATTTCGGCAGCGAGTTCGGTTGGCGCATAATCGATCATCGTCGGGGCGAGGACCTCCAGCATCGAGTAAGGGCCGGGCTCGGCCAACCGCCGGCCGACCACCTCCTCGCCGACGATCGCGCGCAGCAGAGCGGGCCCACCCAGCCCGCCGACTTCGACCGGCCAGCCGTAACGCATCCAACCCGCGTCGTACAGTGCCTCGCTGACTCGGGCGAATTGCCGCATATGACCCTGCAGCGAATGGTCGGGCCCAGGCGTTAGGTCATGGTCGTCGAGCCACGCGCACAAATCGGCCCGGAACTGCTCGACCGTGACGGTGCCAGAATTCACGGCGTAGGGCGACCGACGGCGTGCGGGCGCCCCGAGTCGTGCACCCCGCTACGTCGAATGAATGTCATGGCACGGGTTTTCAGCCGCCAGCCATCGGCGGTCCGCAGATAGGTGTCGCGGTAGTAACCGATGCGCATGTCGTGTGCCGAGTGCTCGATGAAGCACAGCGGCTGGGTGCCGGTTGCCGTGTCGCCATCGAGATTCTCGACCAACGAGGTGCCGGTCATGAACAGGCCCTTGGGTGCGGCGGCCACCAGTTCCGGGAACCGGTCCAGGGTGTAGGTGTCGCCGAACGCGCTGTAGGTCCCGTCCGGGGTGAAGACGCCGACGAGTCCGTCGATGTCACCCTGGGTGATGGTTACCGCGTATCGAGCCAGTAGCTGCTGGATCTCGACCAAATCGTCAGTTCTGGTTGGCATAGACCTTGCCGCCTTTCATGACAAAGCTGACGTTACGGGTAACGGTGATGTCTTCCAACGGGTTTCCCGGCACCGCGATGACGTCGGCGAGCATGCCTTCGGCCAGCCTGCCCAGGTCTTTGGAATTGATCAGATCCGCTGCCGTCACGGTAGCGGCGCGCAGCACCGCCAACGGCGGCAGGCCCCAATCCACCAGGGTGACGAGTTCGTCGGCGTTCTTGCCGTGCGGTATCGCCGGCGCGTCGGTGCCGACCGCGATCTTCACCCCGGCCTCGTAGGCGGCCTTGATCGACGTCTTGGCCTTCGGAAACATCTCGGCGGCCTTGTCCTGCAACTCTTTCGGGGCGTGCGACACGTCCATCGCCTCGGCGAGCCGACGGGTGGTCACCAGGAACCGGTCGTTGTCGACCAGCATCTGGATCGCCTCGTCGTCCATCAGGAAGCCGTGTTCGATGCAGTCGATACCGCAGGCAACGGCGTGCTTGACCGCTTCCGCTCCGTGCGTGTGCGCGGCGACGCGCAGCCCGCGCCGGTGCGCCTCGTCGACGATGGCGCGCAACTCTTCGTCCGAATAGTGTTGTGCGCCGGCCTCACCGGTCAACGACATCACGCCGCCGGAAACGCAGACTTTGATCAGCTGCGCGCCGTGCTTGATCTGGTAGCGCACCGCTTTGCGGATCTCGTCGACCCCGTTGGCGATGCCCTCCTCCACCGTCAGCTCCAGCGCGTGCGGCGCAAACGCGGCGAACATCGTCGGGTCCAGATGCCCACCCGTCGGCGTAATCGCATGTCCGGCAGGCACAATCCGTGGACCCTCGATCCAGCCCGCGTCGATCGCCTTGCCGAGTGCCACATCCAGCAGGTAGCCGCCGGTCTTGACGAACAGCCCGAGGTTGCGCACCGTGGTGAACCCGGCACGCAGCGTGCGCCGGGCGTTGCCGACCGCACGCAGCACCCGGGTCGGCGGGTCGTCTTGAACCTGAGACAGTCCCGGCCGCTCGCCGCGACCACCCATCAGCAGGTTCACCTCCATGTCCATCAGCCCCGGCAGCAGGATCTGATCCCCGAGATCTATTGTGTCGCCCTCGGGTTCACCTCCGACGCCGACGATCCGGTCACCGTCGATCCGCAGGATGCCGGGCCGGACGATATCTCCGGCGTCGACGTCGAGCAGCCCGGCGGCCTTGAGCGTCAGCACCGGTTAAATCACCGGTTCGCGAAGGACTTCAACCCACGCCGCGCCGCTGTCGGGCACCCGGGGCTGCTTCCAGGCCTCGATCGGGAACGACACCATCACCAGCGACTGCATGATGTGCATCAGGGTCTTGGCATCGTCGGGCAAGTCGTCGATCGGGAACTTGTCGCAGTACGCGATCACGTCGTTGAGCAACGGGAACGCGACGTCGTAGAAGTCCTGCATCTCCGACATCGACGAGGCCAACCGCTTGGCGTAACGCTCGGGCTCGGTGGCCAGATCCCAATCCAAATACGGCTCCAGGGCCGCGAATTCAGACGGTAGCGACATTGCGCTGGTGCTCCTTGACGTAGTTGGCGGTGGTGTGGTGCAGATGGCGGATCAGCACTTCCTGGTCGCACAGCAGGAATTCCTTGACCGCCCGGGTGCCGATCATGGTCTGGGTGGCTTCCAGGGTGTTGGCGTCCTGCAACGCGTACTCCTTGAATGTCACGGCGGCCAGCTCCTGGGCCAGGCGTTCCCGCGCATTGCGCGGCGGCACGAAGTACAGCGACGATTCGAAGATGTGTTTGTCCACCGCGGTCGGCCAGTAGTGGTAAGTCAGGTACCAGCCCGGCTCCCAGATCAGCAGCATGAAGTTCGGATAGAACAGCCACGAGTCGATGCCCCACTGCGGCACCCGCTTCACGTTGACACCCGGTGGTAATTCCAGGTTTTCGATGATCTCCGGCTTGTCCCACGGGCCGAACAGACCGCTGCGCAGCACCTGGTCCATCGGCTTGACCATGGACATGTCCGACGGCGGCGCCTGACCACCCCACGTCGACTGCAGGTTGTGCGGTCCGGCCAGTTCGTAGTGCAGCGCCTCGTAGCCGAACTTCTGGATCTTGGCAGCTTCTTCCTTGGTGTACTGCCCCTGGTGCAGGATCGGCGCGTGGTAGAACTCGACGAACGCGTCGATGAACAGCTTCCAGTTGCTGCCGACCTCGGCCCGGTAGGAGTAGGTCTCGGTCATCTCGCCGAAGGGATAGCCTTCGATGCTCTTGGCCAGCGGTCCGAGGTAGTCGGTCAGCGGCGCGGCATTGTCGTCGAAGTTGATGAAGATGAAGCCTTCCCACACTTCGCAACGGACCGGCGCCAGGCCGAACTGGCTCTTGTCGAGGTTGAAGAACTCGTCTTCCTGTTGGACGAAGGTCAGATCGCCGTCGAGGCTGTAGCGCCAGGCGTGGTACTTGCAGGTGAACTGCCGGCAGGTGCCGGAGGTCTCCTCCTGCGGAAAGTCGTTCCACACCAACTTGTTTCCGCGGTGCCGGCACACGTTGTGGTAGGCCTTGACGGTGCCGTCCTTGGTCTTGGTGATGATCACCGAAGTGCCTTTGCCGGCTGACGGCAGCTCCCTGGTGAAGTAGCTGCCGGTGCGCGGGAGGCGTTCGACCCTGCCGACGTTGAGCCAGGTCTTGCGGAACACCGCGTCGCGTTCGGCCTCGAAGAACGCCGGGTCGATCGAGTCGGTGTAGTCGACTGGTTCGGTTCCCAGTTCGGGATAGTTCTCTGTCCAGCTGCCGGCGGCTGGCTTGGGGAAGTGGGCCACTTCTACCTTCCTTCGTGGTCGTTTTCGAGCTGTACGCCAAAAGTGTTGAGGGCCATGGCCAGCATGGTGTAGGAGCCGACCGTGAAGACATAGTCCATCCGCTGGCGGTCGTCGAAGCGCTCGCCGAGCGCTGCCCAGGTTTCGTCGGACAACTCAGAGCGCTCGTCGAGTTCGTCCACACCGGCCAGTACCACGCGCTCGAAAGCGTCGAGATCGGTGGCGGTCACGTCGGGTGCGCGCGACGCCTCGATCTCGGCGTCGGTCACGCCCTCCCGTTTGGCCAGATCGACGTGGTGGGTCCATTCGTAGGCGCACTTGCGCCGGTGGGCGACGCGCAGGATGGCCAGTTCGCGGATGCGTGGCGGCAGGGTGGAGGAGAACAGCAGATGGACGTTGAACTTGAGGAACGCCTTGGTCAGGACCGGGTGGTTGACCAGGGTCGCCAGGATGTTGGAGGCGTCGCGCGGATTGCGCCGTTCGGCGGGCAGCATGACGGCCAGCGCCCCTTCGACAGCCTCGTCCCACCGGTCGGCGGGCAGTGGCGGCAGACGCATCGCGGCGACGGTCCTCTCGGTGTTCTTCTCACTGAGCGAGAATCCTATTCTCATTTCCAACCAATAGACTTGCACGGATCGGTCGGTTGGTCAATCCTGGCGCGAGCGGATCGGTGCCGTCGGCGCATGGTCATCCGGATTCGACGGGATCGTCGCCGCTGCCCGGGGTCGATTCGCCCCCGTCGTCAGGTGCGCGAAGCCGCGGAGCCGTGTCCCGCCGACTATGCTGGATGTTGATTCTCGCTGCATGAGAAGCTAGTTTTCATCCTATAAAGAGCTTGGCTTATGTGCGGCTCGTCGATTCCAGCCTGGGGGCCGCCCGTTCCAGACCCGAGCACTCAGAACGATCTATTCGAGAATGTCGAGGGAGCCATGAACAAAGAAGACATGATTCTGATCAGCGTCGACGACCACACCGTCGAGCCGCCGGACATGTTCAAGAATCATCTATCCAAGAAGTACATCGACGACGCTCCGCGGCTGGTGCACAACGCCGACGGCTCGGACATGTGGAAGTTCCGCGACACGGTGATCCCGAACGTCGCCCTCAACGCCGTCGCCGGCCGGCCCAAGGAGGAGTACGGCATCGAGCCGACCGGGCTCGACGAGATCCGGCCCGGTTGCTACAACGTGGACGAACGGGTCAAGGACATGAATGCCGGCGGCATCCTGGCCTCGATCTGTTTCCCGTCGTTCCCCGGCTTTGCGGGCCGGCTGTTCGCCACTGACGACCACGACTTCTCGATCGCGCTGGTGCAGGCCTACAACGACTGGCACATCGACGAGTGGTGCGGCGCGTACCCGGCTCGGTTCATCCCGATGGCGATCCCGGTGATCTGGGATGCCGAGGCGTGTGCCGCCGAGGTGCGCCGGGTGTCGAAGAAGGGCGTGCACGCACTGACCTTCACCGAGAACCCGGCCGCGATGGGCTACCCCAGCTTCCACGACGAGTACTGGAACCCGCTGTGGAAAGCCTTGGTGGACACCGACACCGTGATGAACGTGCACATCGGTTCCTCGGGCCGGTTGGCGATCACCGCGCCGGATGCCCCGATGGACGTGATGATCACGCTGCAGCCGATGAACATCGTGCAGGCCGCCGCCGATCTGCTGTGGTCGCGGCCGATCAAGGAGTACCCCGACCTGAAGATCGCTTTGTCGGAGGGCGGCACCGGTTGGATTCCGTACTTCCTGGAGCGCGCCGACCGCACCTACGAGATGCACTCCGCCTGGACGCACCAGGACTTCAAGGGCAAGCTGCCCAGCGAAGTCTTCCGTGACCACTTCCTGACCTGCTTCATCAGCGACAAGGTCGGGGTGGCGCTGCGCAACATGATCGGCATCGACAACATCTGCTGGGAAGCCGACTACCCGCACAGCGACTCGATGTGGCCGGGCGCGCCCGAAGAGTTGTGGGATGTGTTGTCCCTCAACAATGTTCCCGACGACGAGATCAACAAGATGACCCACGAGAACGCCATGCGGTGGTACTCGTTCGACCCGTTCACCCACATCTCGCGTGAACAGGCGACCGTCGGTGCGCTGCGCAAAGCCGCCGAGGGGCACGACGTGTCCATCAAGGCGCAGGGCCACGACAAGGACAGCCGAGGCGGTTCGTCCTTCGCGGACTTCGCGGCCAACGCGAAAGCTCTTACCGGCAACAAGGACTGAGAG